>NZ_JBQKGL010000008.1:0-175010 GCF_052118825.1 Bilifractor sp. LCP21S3_A7
TGGAAACCCCCGCAACAAACAGGTGCTATGCACCCAGCCGGGAGCATAGCGCCGTTTGTTGTCAGCAGCCCGTTTCACGGTCTGCGTGTAGTTCCTTGTAAACTGACCTAAATCATATTAAAAATCAATAATTCTATACTGTTATTCATGAATTTCCACCTCGTTTAAAAATAAGGAAATCATCCACGAACCGATGCTGCAGGAAATCCATATTGAAAAGTATCTGGAGCAGTACCACGATCAGATCGAATGTGTCTCCTGCGGCGGAGAATAAAGGGAGGGAGCCAGACTCTGCGACTATGGCTGGATCATTATCACCAAGATGCAGTGCGTTGAATACGGCGTGTCGTTCCACTTTCATCAGACCGGCAGCCTTTTTAAGCGCGGAAGCCGGATTTATCACATCGACCGCAAGGATCAGGAAGAACAGTCAAGGAAATCATGGATTGACACGCCAATCTCTTCCATTTGATTATTGTCTCGCTCTGCTGGCTGCTGCGCTTAGCTCCAGCCATTTCAGGTCTCTGGAAGATCGTTGGGAATCGTTAAAGGCAGAGGAATGTCTGCAAAATTTCGTTCAGAAGAACAGTGCGTCCCACTTCTCTATCTCATCGATCCATGCGAGCGGATCATAATATTTCTTACTCCTCCCGTTATCGCGGATCTCATACCGGAGCGTTCCGCCGCCCAGGATTGCATCTACGCTGATCACACAGTCAAGATATCCGTCGTCCTGTCTGGTCTTCTCAATACGCATTTTGACATTGGAAAACGAGCACAAAAGAGTTCTGACCGCCGGGAGATCCTGTTCATTGATGTACTCTCGGTCGAGGAATGCGCTGTTGACATATGGGGCAATTTTCTTTTCAATTTCATTGATATAAGCCTTCATATCATCGCCGAGTCATTTAAAAAGTTTGAACAAATCGCCTAATCCAAAGGTGGTCTTCCGATAGACCTTGTTATAGATTGCCTTCTTCGGATGTAGAATCCCCATTTCCTTCTTACCATAGCCCGGAATCAATGCCTTTTTCACAGCACGAGTTGCTCTGCCCTTCGTTCTGGCACTGAGCGATTTCTTTAAGCTTGGTTTTCTCATTCCATATTTCATATGTTTCACCCCTCATTTATAAAATCATAATCAAGGCATCGCTGTTTTCCAATCGCCGTCAGTCTATTGTCCAGACCGACGATTTCTTTTCCTTCAGAGCTTGCTGGTAAATGCCCATCAGCCCATAATAATTCATCAGATCCGACCAGTGGTTCGCCGGGTGGTAATAGTCGATGAAAAGCCTCTCTTTCCCGGCGACGTTTATGAAGTAATACCAGTTGTCATTTCCGGTGCCGTCATTCAACGGCGGCTTCTGTAAAACCGTTGTGAGCATTGTCCCAAACGTTGAACCACAGATCACGATGTCCGGATCGATCAGGGAAAATTCCTTTAGGATCTCGAGGCGGTCTGCTCTGGCATATGCATCGATTTCTCCATAATCTGAAGCGCTGTCTCCATTGCTCTTCTTCAGGTTAAGAACAGCAATCTGCTCCAGTGACTCTGCGTGCTGCTCATACGTCAGCTTGTCCTTATATCTTGCAATCTCATTTGCATCGGTATGTTCGATTCCATAGGTCCAGCGGGCAACTCTTCTCCACATGGGCAGAGTCGGATGATACATTCTCAGCCAGCTTGCAAGGGTCCTGCTATCCCAGTCTGTTCCATATGCTTCCTTCATGATAAAGAGGATCCGCTTCTTATCGCCGCTGTTCCATATCTCCGGATTTACAATTCCATCAGCGATAAAAACGTTTTTTCCATGGTCTATGCTTACCTGGATGTGCCTCTTGCCATTAGTATATTCAAATGATTCCGGTTTCTTCCCTCGCCACAGGGCAAAAAGTTCGTCCAGTGTGGAAGCATCCCCAATTTTCTTCTGATAATCAGCAGTCATGTAACTTCCCTTAAATTTTTAAAAACCCATAATCCTAAAGACAGGAGAATAGCCAATTTATCAGTAGTCTTCTCCTTCTTCCGCATACCTCAATACTCATCCGGTGTCAGCCTTCGGATCAGCTTCTTGATCTTCTCCACCGGGAAAGGAGCCTCCTCCGGCTGCAGATATTCCACATCCGTCACCCGGACAATCTTTTTCTCGTTTTCCTTTCCGACCGGAGCCCAGGCAAAATCCCCTTTCTCGTAGATATCCTCGTCTGCGAGATAGGTGTACTTCTTCTCCTCATCCGGAAAGATCACCTTACAGAAAATGAGATCCGACTCTCGGCGCTTTTTCCGGTTATTCCATTCCTTCTCCTTCACAGTTCAACGCCTAAAATTATGAAAATGTTATTCGCCCATTAGGTGCTGGTATTCTATTTAACACTCTCTCAAAACTTTCCGAAAGTTCCCATAAATCAACATAATCAAGTCTGGCTCAGAATAAAATTTTGCTATATTTTCATACTGCTGTTTTAATAATTCGGGGGAATATTTTTTCCCATTAACCCTTGTAAAAGGTCCATCGCTTTCAATTAACAATCTATCCTTAGGAATCCTCAAATATTTCGAATTACTTTTTCCCGCGATCATGTTGTTGTTGATAGAAAAATAACAATCAATCTCCAGAAATTCTTCTAATAGATTTTCCGGACCCGTATACCAGTGAATAATGCATTTACGAGGTTTATATTCGTTAATAATTTTTAGTGCCTCTCTCTCAGCGTTCCGTATGTGAACCGTAATTAATTTGTTATATTCAGATGCATTACGAATTATTTTATCAAAACAATCTATTTGAAATTCCTTAGGTAAATGTTCCGCCCTTGAAAAATCCAGTCCAACCTCGCCTATATAATTGGTGTTCCTTGACTGCCATAAAAAATCTTCCAAATCGCTTTTTTTCAAAGTCCTCTCGCAAGGATGAAAGCCAATGGCAAACTGCAAATATTTACTATTCTCAAAAATTTTCTTACATGATCTAAACACACCTGGCGAATTTGTAACGCAGAGAGTATATTGCTCCAATTCATTAATCTTATTAGCAACATCAAGATAGTTCCGATAATGATCAATATGGAAATGTGTGTCTATCAGATACTTCATTCAAAATATCTCCCCATATTATGATCACGATCAATCCATTCCTTTAAATCACTCATTCCCTCTTTATAAACACGGATATACTTTAAAATGTCATCAGTTTTTAGTTTTCCCGTTCTCCAGACAAGTCTCCTGATATCTGATTCATTTGAATGTTTATATCTATAAATGCTGCTAACTATTGCCCTTAAATCAGCTGAAATCTCATATTCTCCATACTGTTCAAGGAATTGTGATGGCGTTATATCATATCTGTAATTACCATCCTCCGGCATGTCTAACAATGAACTTTTGCGTATTATATCTGGATAACAGAAGCCACAATTTTTGGGGTATTCCCTGCTACCAATTCGAGCATACCTCGGTTGACAAGGGTGTGAACACGAAATCGTTTCCATATAGTGCGCGAGAAATGCGTCACTATCTTTTACCAAGCGAACAATTTCCCTTTTTGTCATAAATGCGAAAAAGTTTTCTATAGGATTGTATATTCCCACTTCTCCCAATAAATCTCGCAATGCATTGAGAAAAGCAGGATGTGTAGTTCGAGTACTGCATGATCCGAGCCTATTGTTTGTCAATGCAACATTTAACCCTATAAAGCCATTTTCTGGAATATACACCGGGATTTTTTCTCCCATTGCACCTGCAATAGATACGGCTGTGCACAAAAATAGTAGAGAACGGCCGCGAGAAGTGTTTTCTACTCCTTCAAGACCTTCCCCACTCATTTTTCTTGGCATTCTAGCCCCAGCTGTAAAACTAATGAACATCGGATGCTGAAGCGGATATATGGTTTTGAAAGTGTTGCAGAATTCTTCTTGCTTATATCTCAGTTTGGGATATTCATTATGCCCAATCAGACAAGGTGACTTCCCCTCATCTAATAACCTGATGGCCCCACAATATGAATCAAGTCCTCCAGAAAATAAACTTACACAGTCATTTTTTGAAATGTCAGTATAACTGCGTCTTTTACAAAGGCAGCTTTTCCAAACCTGATTAGTTTTTCTGAATGTAATAACCCAGTGATCACCTGTAAGGAATGATAACAGCTGATTCCATTTACTTTCCGTTTTTTCCCAAATCTCATACTGAATAACAGGAATACACACTTCCAGTTCTCTAGTCCAACAATCGGCAAATTCCCTTCGTGATACCCGCTTATCAACTGAATACACTGCCAAGCCAATAATAAAAAGATCCTCGTAGACTTCCTCCAGATTGAAATTCTTTAATCTAGACCATATTTTTGGAACATTTGAAAATGCTGTACTTGCTTTCTCCCGATTAACAGCGATAATAAAGGCATCTTCCCATCCAGTTGTAGGCAGTACGTCTTCATCTTTTAAAATCCATAATTTCATAGTTGATCACCATAAAAATCTTCTAGCACCTGATATGCTTTTTGGACTGTTTCTTTCACAATAGCCTGGTCACCTAATTTTTTTATATTTAATGAGTAAAGAAACCTCTCGTCCAATTCTGGATAAACTGAATTTGCCACATATTTATGGATTTGATCCAGTAATGCGTTTTTTTCTCTTACTGTTCTACCTTTTCCAATTTTCTCTTCAAAATTAAAATCGAAATCAGCATTGATATATTCAATGACCATTTGCCTTAATAGCGTCAACTCATCGATATTTCCTAATTCTTCTAAGCTATTAATCCCCAGCTCTTTCAAGGATTCTGAAATTGCAATGGCGGTCAATGCATCTTCTCTTGTGTGTTGATAATTGGTACATTCATCCAGAATTTCTTCTAGTATCTGTTCTGAATCTTTGCCAATTAGATCGTCGCGTCCAAAGTCATGTAAGGCAGATCCAACGCCGTTTCTTGCAATACTTCTGCTTAAGCCAAGCACCTTTCCAGCTGCTATTTGAAATGTCGAGTTCGAAGCACTTAATCCCTTGCTTGCTTCCGAATATTTAGATACAGCCTTTGCGCACGACTCCCCATCTTTATTTCTGATAAAACCAGAAACAGCTCTTTTGGCTGCGCTCCACGTCGGGCTAGTTGGCGCAATGTATCCTTTTGATGTTCCCACGGTGCTAACCTTTCTTGATCATCTCAATCATCTTATCTTGTATCAGACTTCCATTCTTCCATGCATCAATAACTTTTTCCATCAAGTCAGAATCCTTCTGATACATTCGCTTGTAAACAGCAATATCTGCAATAGAGGCATTTTTTGTTCTCCTCATCATCGCATTTGCTATTTGGGTCCTATATGCGGATAACTGATCTCGAACAAATATTTCTCCAATAATATATGGCTCCATTTCACCATCTGAAGTCCTTTTCAGCAGGACCTCCATGACATCGTTTTTATCCTTGGCATTTATTGATTCAAAGTTGTTAATTGTCTTACTAATTTGCGCTGGTTTTGCATTTCCAATCTCCTCCAGTATTTTTTTCACCTCTTCCGACAGATTGGAATCATATTCGAGATCTCCATTTAAGCATTCTCTGGTAAGATAAAAATACTTATCGAGTCTATGTGTATAAAAAACATCTGGTGTCGATTTAACCCACCTTATAAGATCTGGTTTTCTCCACTCAGAGAACTCGTCTGCTTCATCATTATCCAAGCTTACCTTCATACGATGAAACTCTTCATTTTCAGTTAAGAAATGTTGATTCCATTCATTTAGTTGTCTGAATCTGTCCGGACTTAATTTATAAAGCACCAGCAGCAATGCAAGAATCTGATTATCAGCTTTTTCTTCCCCTTCGCCAAAATAGAATGACGCCAATTTTTTCTTGGTTACATAAGTATTTAAGAATCTTTTGGCTTGTCTTGGGTTTCCTTTCAAGTTTCGTGAAATAATCCCTTTTATGCTGTCAACAACTTCAAGCGTATCGTTAAAGTCTTTCCCCATTGAAACTTGATTTGTTGAAAGCAATTCATGGATTTTACTCGTACTTATTGGCGTCGCATTAACTAAAAATTTCTCTTTCCATATAATCTCTAGAAACTTTTTGAACTCATCCTTCTTCAAATATTGCTGGACGACAAGCAAAAGCAAATAATTCTCTACGTCCTTAGATGATAGCTGCGGAATAGTTATTGGAAGCTGTATTATTTTTTCGATATATTCCTTTTCAAACGAAACTCCAGTCCCTTCAATAGGCGGGTATTTCTTTTTGATTGCATATTGAATTACTTTGTCATCCGCGGCGATAATAAAAACCGTTTTTCGTACAGATAAGAACAATTTTATTGCTTCTAAGGTTTCGATAATCCTGTCTGGCTGACAGCGATCCAAATCATCAATAAGAACGATTACATTACCTATTTCTTTATCATCGAGAGCCTTCTCAAACTCAGATCTAAAAACTCTAATGCTATTAACAACAGACTGCTCATCTGTGCCTTTGGTAATGTAGTTGTCGTGGAATGATTGGATTGCCTCAGTTGCTTTTTTTATGTCGTCACCAATTGTCTCAATGTTATTGAAACTAAACATAATAGGAAGAGGATTCCCTAAAGTAAGCCCCGCAATAATCGGAGCCGCAGTACCTACTGTTTTCATTGCCAACTTAAATACATCAACTCTCTTTAGGAGGTCTTTAAATTTACTCTTCACTTGATTAGGGGCAGACTCTTCCAATTTTTGAAGAAGAGCCTGCATTACTGCAATTTTTGCATCTTCATATCCCTCAAAAGCCCATGCATTTATGTCGATGCATATCGTCTTCTTATCTTGTGGCTGAGATTCAATATTCTGACGCACTAAATTCAACAGAGTCGACTTACCAGCTCCCCACTCACCAAAAATACCGATAGTAAGCGGCTTATACTCATCATCCTCTGCTATCTCTGTTACAATATCCGCATATGGCTTATAAAAAAGAATGTCTATGTCAGAAGCATTATCCAACCACATTTACTATCCCTCCTGAGTTATTAGCTCACTCAACCCCCAAGGCCTTAAACACAGCATCTTCCGCACTGTTATAGAAGATAATCTGGAAGCTTCCCATCAGTTCCGGCGGCACGGTTCCCAGATCCGCTGCTGATGTAATCGGAAGCAATATCTTCTTCGCACCGGCATCAAGGCACACCTGCAAGGTATTCGCCAGTTCTTCTACCTTGATCATGGATCCGGCAATGCTGATCTCCCCCAGAACAGCCAAAGAGCTCTGTGCAGGCCGATTCAGGGCAATGGAGCAGATAGAGATCACTGTCGGAAGAGCCAGTTTGTCGGTCATGCCGATGCCCTGCAGATCCTGGTAGTTGATGTTGTAGTCCTTTGTTGTCATGCTGATGCTTCCGCTGATCCGGTTCGCATTGGCCTTCAGGAAATTGAACGCTGTATTGGTCGCTTCCTTCACACCACGATCACTTCCGAGGCCGGTGCAGTTGAGCTTTCCTGTTCCCGCGAGCATCTGGCTCTCCAGACGGAATACGCCGATCATGCCCGTCTTGCCCCTTGATATCGTATAGACCTGACCCGGATTGCAGATTCCTTCCGGGATCAGCTTGCCGCCACCCTGCTCCGGCACGGAGACGTACTTTTCTTCAAAAGTCTCGTTGTCGATATAGCTGAAATTCACGTCATAGAATTCCATGCCGCCGAGCTTTTTCAGCTGCTCTTTTACGCGGCGGCGCATTTCCAGCGCCATTGTCAGGCACTCTGCTACATCGTCTTTTGTAAAGCTGCCATCCGGGTACAGAAGCTTAATGTACCCATCCACCATCTTTCGCACAGCGATGGTATCTCTCTGGTTCAGGTTCCGGCCAAGTCTGAAGTATTGATCCATCGCATCCCCATAATTTTCCTTGCGCAGTTCCCGAATGAATTCCGCCAAATAGTCCGTGATGAAGCCATAGTCATCCGTAAAGTGTTCCGGACGGAATTTAGGAATTTCCCAACCGGGATTGTAGCAATGCATGCGGTCAAGAAATGCAGTGTCCGTGCCCATCTCCGGCGGGAACGGATCAAAGAGACTGGATGTCTTAAGGAGCACATCCACGCTCTGATTGATGTTGCCGACAAAGACCATGGAAGCAGAGGCAGAAATCTCCTCTTTTCCACGTGCAAAGGATCCGGACGCCATATAGTCCTTCATGATCTGGACTCCATCCTTGTCCTTGAAGTTAATTCCAGCGACCTCATCAAAAGCGACACAATCCCAGAGGCCAACCAAGCCGACCTGACGCCTGCCCATGTTATAGAAGAGGTTAGCAACCGTTGTCTGTCCGCCGGACACAAGAATACTGTTGGGAGAGATCTCCTTATACAGATGCGATTTTCCGGTGCTGCGCGGACCAAGCTCGCAGAAATTGAAATTATTCTCCACCAGCGGCAGCATCCGGTTCAGAAGCAGCCATTTCTCGCGGTACGTGAACTCATCCGGCTCCATACCGGTGGAACGGAGCAGGATATCGAGCCATTCATCCTTTGTGAAGGCTTTTCTGCCTTCTTTCAGTTCCTCAATATCTACATGTGGCATCTGAATCGGTGTCAAAGATCGAATGCGAATCGGTGAGAAGTCCTTTTTCTTCTTGTACTTGACACCAGCATCATTAAATTCTCCATACCCTTCGACATCGGCATCTTCATCCGACTCATATTCCAACTGCACGATACACCAGATTCCTCCGCAGAGAAGGCGATCGTATTTCTCAGGATATGTCTCATCAATAGGAATACCGGTAAGACCCAGATTGGTAAAGGATGCCTCATAGCGGTCCTTCTTCAGATTCAGCTGTACAGAGATCATGTCAATGACCGTATGAGAGCCATGCTGCCGAAGCTTTGACAGAACCTTCTGTGCCTCGTCCGGTCGGACATAATTATTCGCAAGAATTTGCTTTACACTCTCCATGCCGGACTGCAGGATTTCTTCGTCATCCGAGCTGCAGTACTGCCCTAAAAGGAATTCCAGCACGTAAACCGGGACATTTGCCCCTTCCTTGATCTTCTTTGTCAGATCCTTACGGACAATCTTCCCGTCAAAATTTTCTCTCAATTTCCGCCGGATCTCTTCTCTGCGGCTTTCCTTTACCTCTGTATCATCCATAGCACAAACCCCTGTCTAACTTTATACGCCGAAGCCAAAATCATCTGTAAACGGCAGATCCATGATCACCTGCCGGCTTTGAACCTCTGCCCCGGTTTCATCCTTCAGAATTCTCAGTAAGTACTTGTGATCACTGCCGTAGGACTTTTTCTTAATGTCAAAATGCAGAGACACCATACGGTCTCCCGGATTCTGGGACGAGCTGTCTGCGGTATACAGAACTTCATTGGAGATTATTTCTCCATCATCCGATTCAAACCGGATGCGGTACGTTGCTGCCTTTACAACGTCACTTACCGGTTGCTCTTGATAGAAGTCCAGCTTCAGCTTCAGGTTCGTAACCTTCCGGATATCTGTGATCAGATTGAACTTTACGTCCTCAGTTTCCACTTTTCCCTTCTGGGTCTTCACAAATACGCAGGGAACGATCATTTCCTGCGGAGACGCGCCGCCATGGACATAATTCATCCCTCCGCCGCACTTGAATACACTCATGCCCTTGGCAAGTGAAATCCAGCGTTCATCCTGATTCTTCAGTGCATCCCCAAGCGATACGGAATAAACTCCATCCACATCATTTCTGGAATCACTGATAATAAACCGACGGTCTGTAAACGCTGCCTTTCCGGCGAGATTTTCCAACTTATCCGTCTCCTCCAGCTTTCTGCGGGTATAGATAAAACCATGATCTGATGTGATCAGGAACCGGTATACGTTACCGCTCTTACTGAGCGTCCGGACAATTCCGAAAACTTCTTCAATCGCTTTGTCGGTTGCATCAAAAACACTATTCTCTGTCTTCATTGCCTCACCAGTCGCATCAATTCGGTTATGGTAAATGTAAATAACCTCTTTTCCGGCAGTGAAGCTGCGAAGCTCCTTGCTCTTCATCTGCTTCAGTGAGTCATAATCGATTGCCACAGCATTCCGGTTCCTTGCCTGCAGGATTTTCTCACGATAAGCAGTAGAGGAAGTCGGATTGCCATCCGCAAGAACCTGCGGTGCCTTTCCGTCGGTCATCGTAATCGTATCATGCGGCAACAACTCCGCCATTCCCACCATTGTGATGGAAGGAAGCGCCGTCAGCATCGGTTCAATCGATGCCTCCATATTGGGATCCTCCCTGAACTGACCGCACAGTTCCTGTGCCGCTTCATACCGGAACGCATCAGAGATAATCACAGCCACCTTTTCCTTGATCGTTGCAACCTTCAGCGAGTAAAAGCGGCTCTGTTCCGTAATGACATAATGCATGGCATTTTCTGCATATGCCTCATTCCAGGCGTAAACCAGTTTTTCGAGGTAATCGGTCCGATAAATGTTTTCAAGAAGATCTGACAGTTTCTCAAATGCAGAGGTATCCTCCATCCGATCCAGATTGGTTATAAACTTCCGGTAATCGGTATCGATCTGATAATCCTCTGTCGTATAGGATTCAATCAGTTCCTTCAGCGTGTTCTTTGGCGCAAAACCAACCGCATGAAGCAGAGAAAAACCGGCGAGAAGCGCATGATACTGCGCTGATCTTGCAGATCCGAAATGGAAACGCAGTCTCTCTTCACAGATTTCCGGAACCCGGAACCCGGCGATCTGTGCCTGCAGGTCCTCCGCCACCTCACGCTCACAGAGCCAGCGAATAATAAGGTCATCCACCAGCAGGAAGGAGGATGTATGGATCAGCTCCTCCAACGGAACATCAGCAAGCACATCTGCCGCATGCAGTTCCTGTGCTGCTAATTCCGACAGCTCGTCATAGCTCTCCTGATACAGGACATTGTTCTTCATGTTCTCCAGAAGAACAGCAATATTGCTCGCCTTACTCTTCATATCGTCCTGCGCATACTGCTTCCAAACATTTGGAACCTGCGTGAGCTGATCCTTAAATGTATCGACGGCAAACAGTGACATCACCAGTCTCAGGAGGCTGTGCTTCGGATCAGAATAGCCTAGCCTCTCCTCGCAAAGCTGCCAGAAGCTTTCCGTCAAACCAAGCGCATCAAATTTCTGAAGGATGGCCTGTTCCCGGATATCTCCATAGGTCAGAACTGCATAGAAAAGATCATCCACCGTCGTATTCCTTGCATCTGCTGCCACGCAGAGCGCAATCAGCGTAATGGTCTTTTCATTTTCGGATTCAAGATCCATCTCATGCGCGCGCTCAATAAATGCATTGGTGCGTTTATCCGCTTCTTTTCTCTCTGCTGCATTTAACTTCTGCTTCCCTGCTCCAAAGAAAACATACAGGTCAGACAGAGCTCCGCGCAGCCGCATTGGAATATGCAGATCTGCCGCAATGAGCGACAGCTTGTCCGCGAAGAACTGCCTCGAATACAGAAGTGTGTCTTCCAGATGGTTCTGTGATACATCCGGCTTGGCAAAAGGCGCATAGACAAGAAATTGGCTCTCCGGGTCATCATGCTCCAATGTGATCTTCGCCCGGAACGCATTGCGATCCGTAAGATGCAAAACCTTTACCTGTCCAAGTTTCAAATCATCTACCGAATCCTCAAAGGCTCCCGTCGTGTCATACCAGAAGACAAGCCGCTCCCCAGAGGAAAACACATCATTTAGTTTTTTCTCAATTTCTGAGAGGTTCAGCTCATCCATGAATCACCCACACGCCTTTCTTTCTTGATCCTTCCCGCGAGATCACACCTTTACCGCGAAGAACATTCAGTGCATATTGAACGCCGGCTCTTGACAAGCCACTGCGAGAAGCCATCTCCCCCATTGTCATCATCGGGTTTTCCCTGATAAGAGTTAGCAGCTGCTGTTCTGTCTCACTAAATGACGGTTTGTCATCGCTCTTTTTATTATCTGAGCTCTTTTCTATACTAGTATTTAAATCTTTTTTACTAGTATTTACCGCTCCGGTACCAGTTTCTATACTAGTATTTTGGTTTTCTTGACCAGTTTCTTGGCTGGTATTTCCTGCTTCTGTGTCAGTATGAATTGCATCTGAGAAATTATTGTCATTCTGTTTCCGGTAAATGTTGATTCTCAGGTCAACCTCACCACCAATAAATTCCGGCGCTTTCAGTCCAGCATCCTGCACCTCCCGAATAATTCTAGGAATACCACTGCCCCAGTGCTCGATCAGATGCATGTACGCAAAAGCATTGGCGATAGCCTCATTCCGGATTCTGGAATACCCCTTTTTCATCCGTTCGATGGTCTGTCCCATCGGCAATTTACCCGGCGACGTGATTTCAAGCCGGTCATCATACACCGCAATCTGTGTATTGTTATGATCCAGATAGCTGCGATGAACGGCAGCGTTTACGATTAGCTCTCGGATACTATCCGGTGGTATCTCATAAATATCCTGCCGGTAGATGCCAACAAACTTTGCCCCCATGTGAATATTGCGAAGGACATATTGAACCGCATTATCAACCTGCAGCCAAAGCGGACCGGAATACTCTCTGCGGTCCACAAAAACTGCTTTTGTTGATCCTTTAAAAACACCACATTGCATCACGGTATGGATCGGGCCAGTTCCCGTCAAAATATAGAAGGCATTTGTCGGGTAGTATTTCCCGTCCTTTTCCGCAAGGATTCCCCACGAAAGAAGCTGCTGCGGGCCAACTTCCCTGACTTCCTCAAGATGAGGCGCGTGCTTTAATGCCTGCTTTTTCATTTCCGCGCATAAAGCATTTATCTCATCGTCTGTGACATTCCATCCGGTGCTGATAATCTGATCAAAAGATCTGCTGCTGCCTTCCAGCATCAGTTCCTTGATCATATACTCATCTGCAGGCCTGCTTGTACCTGCCACACGGACATAGACTCCCGCTTCTTTCCCAAGGGATTTGATAAAATATGGCCGCTGTCTGCCTTCCGAAATGTCCGCAATGATAATCGTTTTGCCCTCAAGCGTCTGAAGATAGACATCCGGAATAATCGACGGTTCACAACTGTCTGATATTGCCTCCGTAATCGCATCAATCTCCGAAAACACCTGCTCTTCAGGGATGCCTTCAACCCGATGCGTCTTATCATCAACACCGAAAATAATCCTGCCACCTTCGCCATTCGCAAAGGCAACGACGGATTTCATATATTTGATGCCGTCCTTCGGACGCCGCACCTTGAATTCCAGATTTTTGGATTCCCCGGCAAGGATTTCCTCTAACGTCATATTGCAATTCCCCCTTACTTGATTGGAGCAAGGATCTGATACTTCTTACCATTCCGGTCCGTCTGTACCTTCTCATAATTGACCTTTACGCCGTCATCCAGATCAATAGCAATCCGTTCATTTGCCATATGCTCAAGACGCTCTTCGTAGTCAACCAGCTCTTCCAATTGTTTCTTCAGATGCTCCTGACGTTTCTCCTCGGTACTCTTCTGCCTTGCGTCCGTGATATGGTCGAGCATCATATCAATTGCACGGATCTCGGTCTCATACTTCTGCTGAATCTGCTGGGCATAGAGCAACACCCGTCCGGTGGTATCCTCATCCCAGCGGTGCATATAGACCAGAGCCTTGAATGCATTCTCTTTGCCACTGTCAAACAGCCAGTAGATTGGCCGCTTCCCGGACCCCGTCACAGAATAAGTCTTGCAGTGATCCTTGAAGAAATCATTCAGCATGTAGTTGCGAATGACCTCCCGGCTGGTTAATCCCTTATTGCCAAGTGCCTTGGCAATGAAATCAAGGTTCTCTTCCAGAGTTTCAGCTCCGTAAACAACAGTCAGGAATTCGCAGATCCGCTCTACCACGTCATCATCGAGATACTTCTGGTCCGTGATCGGGATCACATTATCCTGATCAGGAAGGAATGTCTTATAAACATCTTGAACCGATTTCCAATCGCCACCTGCATAGATCAAGCCTTCTTTGTCGAGAGAGTATCGGCCAAACATACAGCCTATAGCATAGGAAATCAAAGAGCGGATATCTCGTCCAAGATCTGCCTTGCGAACAGTGACATCTTTGTCATCTTCTTCCGGCGTTAATTCATCCTGCAGACCATATATATCAATAAAGATACGGTTCAGTTCTTCTTCATTCTTTTTCAGCTGATCAAAACGTGCTTGGGCATTCATCTCCCATGAATGATATGTATCAGAAAGATGATATGACCACTTATCTATTGGAACATCTGCGTAACCTGCTCCAGATTTATTTTCAATGAGCGGGTGAGTACTGAAATCCCATGAATTTTCGAAGGAATCCCAGTCTTCCTTAGAAAGTGAAATACACTGCTTTGTTATTTCCAGAATAATATTTCTCACCTTCTCGTTTTTCCCTGTATTATATGGAACCGATGCAATATTCCCGGATGTATAATTCAATGACTCATTGACTAAATTCAAATAATACTGTCCAACTTTTCCGTTGAGAATTCCCATGACTAATTCAAGCGGTTTCGTTTTTTCGTAAATTGCCATGCTTGCATCATTATTGATGAAGCCTTGTTCTGCTATTCGTATTGAAAAATTACCAGTTGCTATTTTGGTCCATGATGCAGATTTTTTGAAATAAAATTGCGGATTTCTATGTCCTTTATTATTAGAAATGAGATTGTAGTATTTATCATCAAACTTTATTACATAATTTCTGTTACCAAACCAACGGCGATATGCTCCTCCACTATTCATCGGGACATAGTGGCATGATTTTACTTGATTAGCATTGGATAAATTAAAATCAATTTTTTCAAATTCTACCTCTGGCCAAAGTCTAAAAAACAAATCGTTTTGTCCAGTAAATAATCCTTTTTTGACAAATGAAATATCGCCTATTAGAGGATTATCTATATAATTTTGTCTAGTGTTTTCCGAAATCCAGTAGGCAATGGGTGCGTTAGGAATACGATCAAACTGAGATTGATCAGTAATAAATAGTTTTTGTCTCGCCAAAAATGCTTTTTCTTTTTCTTTTTGGCTTCTGTCATCTACTGTTCTGCAATAGCAACCAAAATAGGTTTTGCAGTGTGTATTTCTGACTACAAAAGTCGTTGTCTGAACAACCTCTCCGCTTATCTCATCGAATGCTCTTGCTCCTAAATGAATCATCGAAACCAGCTGGCCATTGCTCAATTTTTTTCTAAGTGATTTAAAGCTATCAATAAACATCCAAGAGTGCATTGTTAGTAACGCACAATATCCATTGCTTCTAATATATTCAATGCATTTTTCAATAAACGATGCATACAAATCTGCCTTAGTGTTAAAAAAGTATTTTTTTAAAAAAGCATATAGGCTAGAATCTGCCTTGCTTGAAGTCATATATGGAGGATTCGTGCATGCCACCCAGTACTTTTTCGCCATCACCTCGCCTTGATCAATGAGCTGTATCAGCCTCTTTGATGCCTCCTGATTCCAGTTCAGACTGGTCTGTCCCAAAGATTCTTTTGGCGTTGCGAATCTCCGGAGCAAATCCCAGTCCATCTCCGGAATGTTCAGAATACTGCCGTACTCTTTGGCATCATGGAAGAGCTCCACCAGCTTTTCTGCCTGCGATAGAGCTTTTGCCTTTTCGTTTGGAGACAAGTTCTCTCCCATCTCCTGAAGCTGATTTTTTGTGATGCCGTTGCTCTCCTGAATGGAGTAGACATGTGCCTTGATTCCGCAGGTCAGGATGCGACGGTTATACTGTCTTGCCTTCATCATGACGGCAAAGTAGGCGAGCTGATAAGCACGGTCATCGATGTCGAGACCGTAGATGTTGTTTTCCAGGATTGCTTTTGCAGCTTCACGTTCGCTGTAACCAACAGAGGTATAGATCTGTTCCAGCACGTCGAACATGTAGACAAGGATATGCCCACTGCCCATACAGGGATCCAGGCAGGACAGGTCTTCCGGCTTCAGTGCCGCATACTCCTCTCGGATTTTGGCGAGCTGCTGCTCTACTTCTGGCTCCTGCTTTGCCTCCGGAAGATAATATTTCCAGCCAAACTTATCTGCCGTCTCCTTCTCATCAATATCCGGGTTCAGCCCTCTCAGGTGCTCAATCCAGAGCCTTCCAAGGCTATTCTCCACCATGTAACGAACAATCCAGTCCGGTGTAAAGAGCTGGGTCACCGCCGGGAGCTCGTCCCTAGTTACCTTCTCCTTCTTGGCAAAGACCTCCGCCTTCAGTTCAGAGTTGTAGTACTGGTAAATCCAGCCGATGATCTGGACCTGATCTTTCCAGTCTTCTTCCGGAATGTCATTCACCAGATGATGGATGATTCCATCTTTATCAATAAAGGACTGGCGCATCAGAAGCTCCGATGCATCGTCTCTTGCCTCAAAAATACCTGGAAGCACCTCATGCAGCCGATTACACATTTTGAACAGCAGAAAACGGAACAGCTTGTTGTTGTCATGCTGCTCCTTCCACGCAAGGATCTGCTGTGTCTCCGATTCGGAATATTCCAGACTTCCATCAAACGGTGTCGATACCAAATCCGGATCCTGTTTTCCCGGTTCTACAGAGGAAAGCAGGCGGACATCCAGCGGCGCGTACTCATTCACTTCCATGTAACGTATGGCAATGAGGCGGTTGAACCAGTCATACGCGGACGATTCAATGAAGTTTCGATAAGCAGACTGGTAGTTGCTTTCTCTCCCTGCCTTTCGTATTTCCTCCGCCAGCTGTTCCCTCTGGCGGATTGCTTTTCCCTTGATGGACACCGGATGATCTGCCCCGATGTCAAAATACTTCACTTCATTCGTTGAGGCAGGCAGAGGATCAGAAATTCCATCTTCCGTAATTCCCAGAAGCCCCAGTCTGGTCCGTATATCTTCCATGAGCTTGACTCTTGCCCATACTGCAAAATTTTTGATGGCTGTCTTATCCATTTCTACCCTGCCTCTCTCAACACACTCTTACCAGCGGTTCAAAAGCGGATAATAATATCCGTATCGCTGTCCAGTTCCTTTTCGATTCTGTCCCGAAGCTGATCCATATACTGGTTCAGGCTGTGCTCATCTTTGATCACCCAAATATTGGATGTCAGATCACTGACCATCAGATTCTTGGTTTTCCTTGCATACGGCTTTGTGGGTTCATATACACAAGGATCAGGTGAATCAGGTTGGTCTTCCGGAGTTACCGGATTGCCTTTCTTTTCAGAAGCCTTAGCAGCCGCTTCTGCCGTAAGTCTTGCAAATTTATCCAAATAGGTCTTTAAGAGGCTGTCTGCCTTATCCTTAAAGCCCAGCATATCAGAAATATCATTCTGTTTTTCAGCGCGATCCGACAAGTCTGCAAATGCATTCAGAACGGTGCACTTGTACTTTTCTTCAAACGGCTGGCCTTCCAGCGCATTGAGTGCTGTCTGCCGGTCAGAGTCAATGACCACCTTTACTGGTTCCAGCTTCTCATCCAGAATACGTCCATAAATTTCAATGAACTGCTGATACAGGTTCGGCAGATCCTTAATCCTCTCATAAGGCATCTGGCAGATCACAATATCACGGATCTGATCTACTACCTTCCGGATCTCCGGATCAGTGATATGTTCCTTGCTGTTCTCATAGAGCTTTAATGTCTTCAGGCCTTTCTCCTGGAAAATGCTCCGCTGCGTATCACTGTTATAGAACGTGATAACCGGAGCCAAGTCCTCCGCGAGATCAAGGAAGTCATCTCTGTGCTTATATACCCAGTCAAAGAAGGAAGCTTCCTCATTCATCCCGGTAACACCGGACAGCTGCCTTGCGGCAGACTCCAGCGTTCCCCGTCCCGGAAACTGCGGAACGTACCGCTGTTGCTCCAGCATGCCCTGAATCTCCCGGATGAGATTTTCTGCATCATGCTTAAAGGTTGCCATCACTTTGTCCGCGTCAGCACTCACCTCGGTATGGTTAAAGAGTGCCTTGATGATGTCCTTCACTGCCTTGATCTTCTGCTGATCAATCGTCGGCTTTGCGCGGAACAGGATCTTTTCATCATATCGGCGTGACGTGAAGTAGGAGGTTAGCTCCTCTGGCTGTCTGTTGAACAGTGTCACCGGCTCCTTATCGACGGTTGCGCTGATGATTCCTTCTTTAAAGAGCTTTGCGACCATCCATTTCGTGTCGGTTTCCTGATATCCATACGGAGGCTTGCTAAAACTGTCAAGGATGCTCTTCATGGAAATCATAGTGTGGGCAGAAGTCACATTATGGATGTATTCCTGCACTTCCTTCACAGCCAGACGATTTTCCTCATCCTGCGCCTTGATATCCAGACTCATCTGGTTATCCTTCCGGAACAGGTTTTTGATGTCGATATCATCCTCCGGCTTCGTGATATAGTCCAGCTTGTAATAGATATTCCCGACCAATCTGCCCAGCGCTTCGTTAATTCTGCCTACGGCATCATGGGTATGAATATCCGTCACATGTGCTCCATTGATGAACAGCTCTGCGCTTCCAATCGCCTCTTTCATGGAATCGATGGCGCTGTTTTTAGCCTTTCCAGCCTCCTGCATTTTTGTGGCACGGATGACGGTGGATTTTCCTTTTTGAGGATCCGACACATTCCGGATATAATCCTCAATCTTCAGGGCATTTTGCATATCCCGGTAATAAACCGCGTTATCATTCGGCAGACGCATGACAACCTCATGTGCGGTAGACAAGATCGTCATAGAACTGTCATCCGTTCCAATCACAGAACCGCTTCCAGTATATTTTGGCGTAACGATCCGCAGGGTGATCGAATTATTCTGGCTGTTCTTCGCCGGACGGTTGTCCACAAACTGGTTGTAGCCAAACGTATAGCGACCGTTAAACTTCGGCACCCGATACCGCGCATTCGGATAGATGCTGTCAAACGTCATCTTGGTCAAAGCAGCGATGACATCCCCCTGCTGAATATTCCGGTCACGGATCGCACGGTTAATATCCTGTTCCTCATCGGTTAGGAATTCATAAGTATCCTGAATCTGCGCAACCAGAAGGCTTCTCGTGAGAAGCTGCAGGGATTCTTCCACCTTCTGTCTAAGAACTGCCTTGTCCTCATGGATATCCGTTATCATGAAGTTCATGATGTTATCCACGGTAAGCGGAATTCCGTCGATGTACTTGAGAAGAAACAGGGTCTTCAGAACATTGACCGCAAAGCAGTCCTCTTCATGGAGCGGATTGATCCGGTCACTATCCTGCGCCCTCTGGATGACCGATGCATGGGTGTGATCCAGAAACTTTAGCAGATTGTCATAGAAGCTGTAGAACGGAATCAGGACACCTTCCTCCTTGTTCTCCACCTTCTTGGCAGCCTCCTGAAAGGCGCCCAGCATGGACCGTTCTCCTTCCGACAGATGCTTGCCGGATGCACTGTTCAAACGGATTGAATTCAGAACATCAGCGAGCAGATGAAACTGATACGGCAGGAACGGATACACCGCCGCAAACTCATCCGCACTGTGAAGCTTCCGCATTTCATAGCCATTGCCCTTAAATACGACAGCATTCTGGATGCGCGTCTCATCAGATTCATACAGAGCTTTGAGCGTAGTTTCTCCAGCCTCGTTCTTCTTCAGGATTCTTTCTCGGATGACCTCATCCGCATTGACGGAGGTCAGGGAAAGCCGTGTCTTGAACCGGCCCTGGATCTTGGAGAAGTCGTTCTTGCTCTCCATGCTGGCATCCATGTTTTCCATCATGGAATCGATGTCTTCCTGTGCAGTGACCACAATCCATGCTTTTCCATGGCAACGCGTGCCGAGCTCTTCCGTCATCGTCTGGAGATTCAGCATCAGGCGGGAATCCGTGCTGATGAACTGCCCGATCTCATCCACCAGAAAGACCACTCTCTGCCCGGACTTCTCAATATACTGATGCACCCTCTCAGCAAAGTCCTCAATGGCGATTTCATAATTGGACGTCGTAGCTGCCTTGGTCCAGTCCATAGCCTCCTGCTCGGACATACGTCCCATAGCAGCAAGGGTCTTTGCAACCTTTCCCCGGATCACGCGGAATTTGTTCCGCTCCTCAAGCCACTCCTTGCCGTTTAATTCCTTGAAGGTATCCTTGAACTTCTGATAATTTCCCTCTTCATCCAGTGTCCGCTCCAGATCCGCAAGAGCAGGATTTGCCCCGTCATATCCGAGCTTTTCATTGAAGACACGGTTGAACACCATCACGATGGCATTACTGTCGGATTTTGCAGATGCAGTGCTCTTGGAATCCACGTTAAAGAGGATCGACTGTGTCGGCGTGTGGGCAGCTCGCTCCATATCGGCAAGGATCATCGGATTGTCTTTGAGATTATCCTTGTCTCTGAAATAGTCGATAGCATTCCTGCCGTCCACCACAGTATTGTCGAGAATGTAGGACAGGATTTTCAGGAAGTGAGATTTACCACTTCCAAAGAAGCCGGAGATCCATACGCCCATTTCGTCGGTTGGCGTGTCAATGCTCCGCGCATAATTTACAAAGAAGTCCCGGAAATGCTTTGTCAGCTCTCTGGTGACTACGTATTCTTCCAGCTCCTGCTTTTTGTCGCTGTCCGCGATCTGCCCGACCTTGATAACCCCTGTAATCGGACGATCGATTTTCTTAGCGAACATGTCATAGATTCTCATAGCATTGCCCCCTCATAAAATTATCGTGTACCCAATCTCACACGATTTTCTGATATATTGTCCCGTCTTCCAGAATCCTATATTCTGTTCTAGAATTATAAGAACTTCGAATCTGGCCAATAACATCCTTATATCTCTTTTCCGGCGATCCCTCTCCAAGAAGGTTCTGCACATCTTTCATGACTGGATCCAGCCTTGATGTTCCCCTCTTATTTGCCAGCGCCGTTAATTTTCCATCCAGTTTGCCGATGATAATGTTGTGAGCTTTGTAATGGTCCGTTAGATCTTCTTCAATATAATCGAGATAGGAATTTTCAAAGTTCTGAGATAGGACAATCTCCATGATAGAGCAGATGCTGTACAGATTAATCGCCTGATTATAACTGTTCAAATCATCAAGCAAGCCATATGCGAGATTCTTGGTTTTATCATCATTTAGCCGGTTCATCAGATCAGGAAGAGGCATGCCTCTATCTTCCAATTCTGCCATGACCCGCTTGTTCATATCCCGGTAATAAAACTGGATATTCCTTTCCGCCACAATTTTCGCATGTTGAATAGTCGCAATCGAGGCTGTACGCTGTTCTGCAGCATTCATGATTGCAGGATAATTCACGTAAATTGTTCGTACTGCCTGCATCTCGGCATAAATCTCGCATTCCTTATCACTGTAAAGAAAGTTCAGAACCTGATCCAGTTTTTTCTGAACCTCTTCGAGATTCTGATTGATCTGAGCAAGGAAATATTGACTCGTTACAACAGAAAGAGCCGTAAACAGGCCAAGCAGAGCCGGTGCACTTTCTGATGTCGGGATAAACGTGGCCTGTCCCACAAACTTTCCATTATCTGGTTCCTTCATTACAGAAAGATAGCCATTTCCATGCTGCACTAATGCTCCAGAGATACCTTGCGGAAATTCAACGCGGAAAGTTCCTTTCAAGGCATTTCCTGCAGCTGCCTGGGGCAGATACTGCAGCAAGCCAGAAACCTGTGCAGCTGTACGGTTGTCAATCTGCCTGAATCGAGCATCTGTTTTATAATCAATAGCCTCATCTACCCGGTTCAGCTTTACTGCATTATTGTCAATAATCGCCAAAGAATTATCTTGCTCACTCATACGCTTTGCCTCCTCATGTACTATCATGTCAGCGCTCTACAATTGGAAATGCGCGGTAATAGTTATCCTCTTTCATTTCGCCGAAGATATGAAGAGAACTTCCTGTATACTTTCCCGGATAAAACAGAATAACCGGGCAATGATCCATCACCTGATGCAGGTTATTCAGGATTTTATGACTGCGCAGAATCGGATAACATTTGCCTACACCGGTCAGAAAGACAACTGCATCATCTGGTGTGTTGTCCACGATATAGTTCACGATCAGACTGTCCGATTCATCAAACTTCAAAATGTCGGAAATCGAAGCGAACACGTAGTCTGTTCCTTCTTCTTCCTCCAGATCCTTCAGATCATCCAGTACATCCTCATCCTGCAGCAGTTTAAGGATCAGCTCATAGAGGTCATAGACAATCAATTGATAGCCGAACTTCAGCATGGTATTCGTTTCCTGAAGTTCGCGGATTCGCTCCCGTACTTTCAATTCATCAGCCGGATCATAATCGAACACATAGTACCCGACCTCATTACCAAGACCAGTATTACTGCGGAAGTTCTCTTGCCGCATTTTGTTTTCCAAAAGATCCAGTCGTTCTTCTATCGTCTTCATTCCCGTTCCCCCGCCAGAATTTTGTAAATTCTGGTCAGCCCTTCTGACTGAAGAAAATCTACCATCTCTTTATCCAGAATCGGGCGGATGATCTTCCGCTCTGTTCCAAACTCTGACAGCATCCCCGCTTCCTTCAACATGGATTTGTAATTATCTCTTGCCTTTTTGATTCCGGCATCCGTCCATTTTGCCGCGTTTTCATCCTTTTCCTGTAGCCGGTGGAAAAATCCCATGATGTCGCTGTCCCGCAGAATATCGTCATGCTGAATCAGCTTTTCCCGATAAACCGTATCCATAAATTCCAGAAAAGAATGATCTGTCAGCATGACCATCACAATGCAGAGCAGCTGCTGACTTTCTGTATTCCTCCCCACAAAGAAAGATAAATACGCCGAATCTACTGCATTAATTCTGCGCGTCACGGCCTGCGCAATTTCCTTGCTCCTAGATGTGCTGGAAGCGTTAAAAATATTTTCATCAAGACTTGCCTTACCAATATCAGCTGTCGTCAGATCTCCAGCAAGAATTTTATCGATGGCAGTCTTAATCTCACGGTACCAGAGACGATCTCTTGTTCGACAGGGATACCGCTGATTAAGAACACTTACTATTATCATGCAGAACCCTCCTATAATTCGTCATAGTCCACCGCATCAGAAACACCGCGATCAAGCCGCTTGATCTCCTGATCGATCAGCTTTCCAAGCGTTCGCAGTTCTTCTTCTGAGAGGGTTACACCTTTTCCGAGTTTTTCGTGTTCAGGACTCCATTCCCGGATGTCGTACTTCGCTTTCCGTCCGTTCCAAGAAACCAGATTCAGTTCCTTTGACCATCCCTTGAAAGATTTCGATATCTCACCGACAGATGTCTTAATTTCAAATGAAAAAGAATCCTTATCAGCCATCCTGATTCTCCTTTTTGTAATCGATAGAATTTAAGTCCAGTTCCAGAATGTCATCCACGGAGCAATTGAAAACAGCGCAGATCTTTGCCACGCTTTCGAGTGCGATCGGCTCTTCTTTGCCCATCTTGGCGATGATATTCGTGCTGACCTTTGCTCTGCGCATAAGGTCACGCTTGTTCATCTTCTCATCAATTAACTTTTTCCAAAGCCTATCGTAGCTGACTCTCATCGGGCACCTCTTCACATGGTTAGATTTTGAAAAATGATAAGACAAAAAATTGATGATTTTATCTTACCATTGTAGTGTTATTTACTCAACCGATTTATGGTTTTCTTCAAATACAAATCATATTTTCGTGATTTATGACACAGATTTATCAAATTTGAATAACGGTAGAGCCTGAAGGCTGTTTTCCCACAACATCAGTTACAGTATTAACCCAAATTCGAGATAATATTGGCAAGCAGTGTCCTTTTGTACAAAAAGGACTCCGCTTGTTGGTGGACATCCCCCAATCCCCCGAGAACTGTCCTGCGGACAGGCTGCGCGCCAGAGAGTCTGGCACTTTCTATGACCGTCGTTTTACGGCAAATAAAAAAGAGGGCAGACAGCAGCCTCATGACTGCCACCTGCCCATTGATCATCGATATTTCCTTATCTTGTTTTTTCCTGCTGTCGTCCCTGCTCTTCATCAATCTTTAGGAAACGGTCGATATCCTGTTTTGCGATCTGGTAGTTCATCATCTCCTTCTTGACCGTGCGATACTCTTCATAAAGCTTTCGCTTTTCTGCAAGGATGCTGCCGTACTCTGAAGACAAATCCTTTACGCGCGGAAGTTTCTTAAGCCCCCGCTTGTCAAATGCTTTCTTCGCTGCTTGATGCAAAAGGATTTCATCCCGATGACTTTCCAGGAATCTCTTGCTGTATCCGGTCTTCCGGTATTCAGCATAGACATCTCTTGTCTTTGCATAGTTGATGATCTGCATCTTGAGATCGGCGATGTCCTGAAGTCTTGCCTCCTTCTCCTTGATGGTATCGGACAGGACATGAAACTTGGCGGCACTCGTTTTTGCCTTTTCCTGCAATTCCTCGTAGTCGCGGATGTCATGCTCCTGCAGATATAGCAGGACCTTGGACATCTGTTTCACGTTGAAGATCTTCGCCCAGCGTTCGTATCCTCTGCCCTTTCCTTCCTGCATCTTCCGGTTGATATCAATCAGAAGGTCAAAGTCCTTCCCGTCCGTCCCATAAGGTCCATATCGCTCAGCGCCATGACTTTTGTTTTCTCCGGCGGCATCTGCAGCTGCATCACCGATTCTGCCGCATGCGTCACCAGCGCGTTCTGTGAATAGATCTGCACCAGGATCCTTGCCGCGTGATCTCCTGCTCTTTCGCCAGGCGCGCCTCTCCTCTTTCGGATCAAATTCCAGTTCGCAGGTAATCCGTTTCCGGATATCCTCCTCCGTATAACCCCTGCCAAGGGAGTGAAACCGGATGAAGCGGTTCTGTCCATTTCCTCTGACCGCCAGATTCTTACCGCTCTTGATTTCATAGCCCTTGTCTCTGAGTACTTCGAGAAATGTTTCAAAGCTCTCCGGCTTTGAAACGAGGATCGCATCGATGTTTTCTTTCAGCATGTGCCGGAAGGAGACGCGGCGATAGGGAGATATGTTATCCCTCTCCCCTGGCTTTCGTGGCTTGATGACGGACAGGCAATGCTCCAGACAGATCTGATCGCTCAGTTTCTGCAGCGCAAGGGCGATGAACCAGCTGTCCTTAAATTTCCGGTCGCAGGAGAGATTTGTGGAATTAAAGATGATGTGATTGTGGATGTGCGCGCGGTCCGTATGGGTTGCGACGATGAACGCGTGCTCTCCGTGTGTGAAGCGCATCGCCGTTTCGTATCCGATGCGGTTTGCCTCCTCCGCGGAAACCTCGCCAGGCTTGAAGGACTGCCGGATCTGGTACGCGATAATGTCGCCCGGAATCTGCCGCCCGGTAATGCGAAGATACTCTTTCTTCGAGAGCAGAAATTCCTGATCGACAGTTTCCGGATCGCAGGCATAGGCGGAGACATACTGACCATTCTGGGTTTTCTCCTCATTCTTTGCATAGTCGGTCCGATCCTTCAGACACTGCCCGATGGATTTTCCCTTATTCACATGCATTGCAATCAGCCGAGTCGCCGCCATCTGTCATCACCTCCTCTCCGGCATCAATTAAGATGCGAGAGCCTCTCCAGAATCTGCCGCATCATTTTCCATAACTCATACATTTCGCGCTGCAGGTTCTCCACGTCATCCCGGTAAATGCTGCCGCCTTCATTTGCCCGCCTGGCAAGCTGGTTCAGATTGTTGCCGTAAATGCGAAGAAGCCGAACCATTTCTTTCACATCGGCAAGATCCACGCAGATGTAATATCCGTCGATTGCCATTTTCCGGAAGTACGCGCATTTATTGCGCACACCGATCTTGCGCATCCGCTTTTCGATCTGTTCTGCCTGTTCCTTCGTTGCAAAGAAATGGTACTGAATCATCTGGCGGTTCTTCTCCTCTGCCATATCAGCAGAGCTCCCGGTCCGGACAGAGCGCATCTTTCCGGAAGCGGACCTGTTCAGGCGCGTAACTTCGAATGCGTTCCTCATGTTCCCGGATTTTCTCCATGACGGATTCTCTCTCTGCTTCAGCTTTCTGAGCTTCTGGTTTCGCACTTGTGTCTTCCCTGGAAGGATCCGTTTCCCGCCTGTCTCCATTATTTAAAATGCCATCAATCGAGTTGTAGTCATCCTCCGACAGCTCCTCGGCGGCCTTCAGGTAATTTTCCTGTCCATACGCCCGCATCGGGCCCTCCATCGCCTCCGACGGCGACTGATCCGGCGGAGCTTTTTTCTCATCCTGCCCGTTTACTTCATCCCAGCTTCGTATCTTCTCTCCCTGCGCTTTCATCATTTTCTTTTTGCTCCTTTCCTGTCCGGGAACTCCATCCGGAATGTCGGCTTTCCGTCTGTTCCCGTTGTCATGCATATCAACGCATCATAAGTTCTTCCGGATTTTCTGGAGCGGCACTTCGTAAGATTCGCCCTGCCGCTTTCGAGCAGGCTCTTTACGATTTCTTTTGTCAGTTTCTTTCCGATCGCGTCAAAATACCGGTTCTCCTTCCAGAGTGCGAAGTGGCAGTCCCTGTTGCTGCAGAAGTACCCTTTCTGCCGCTCCACGATGTCGCTTCCGCAGGCAGGACAAGTCCCGATCCTCAAAGCAGGCTCGCGTTTCATCACTTCCGCATCCTGCACAGCTTCATAGGTAGTAACAAGAGTTGAAATCATTGCCCCGATTTCCTTCATAAAGTCTTCCGACGCAAGTTTCTGCTTTTCCACTTTCAGGAGTTTCTGCTCCCAGTCCGCCGTAAGAAGCGGAGAGCGGATCTCTTCCGGCATGACCGTCACCAAAGATATCCCTTTATGCGTCGGAACAAGATACTTTGTCTTCCGTTCACCCTTCCGCTCGACAAAACCGATCCGGACCAGCTTTTCAATGATGCCTGCCCTCGTCGCCGGCGTCCCGAGACCTTTCCGCTCTGCTTCATCCGGGGTTTCGCTGGCACCTGCACGCTCCATCGCAGAGAGGAGTGAACTCTCCGTGAACCGCGGTTTCGGCTTTGTCGTACCCTCGCGAAGCTGCACGTCCATGATCTTCATGGATTTCCCTTCAGCAAAATAATCCGGATCCGCGGACAGCGCTTCCAGGATTTTGCTGCCTTCATTTCCCGATGCCTCTGGATCTGCGTCCGAATCCTTTGCCTGATTTTCCTCTTCCTCCGACAGTTCTGTGCTCTCCTCCGCTCTCTTTCCCAAAATCCAGCTCTCCACTTCTTTCCAGCCGGGATCGGTGATCCTCTTTGTGGAAGCTTTGAAGGTCTGTTCTGCGGCTGTGAGTTCCATATGGTACTCTGTAAACTGGCAGGGATTTCCCAGAGCGGAAAGCAGTCTTGCCGCAAGAAGGGAGAGAATCTTCTGTTCTCCTGATGGGAGATCGCCGAAAACAGCGTCATAGACATTCTCCGTCGGGAGGATAGCGTGATGATCACTGACCTTGCTGCTGTTCAAGACGCTTTTCGTATTCAGCGAAACGAGTTTTGTGTAACCCCATTTCTCCTTCATGAGACAGGCGAGGCGGTTTGTGGTGTCCTCCATTTCGTTCGTGAGATACCGGCTGTCTGTTCTCGGGTACGTCGCGAGCTTTTTCTCATAGAGGCTCTGTGCGATGTCGAGGGTCTGCTGGGCAGTAAATCCATACAGCCGGTTTGCATCCCTCTGCAGTGTTGTCAGGTCATAGAGAAGCGGCGGTTTCTCTTCGCCTTCTGTCTGCTCCATCTTTGACACGATGGCGCTGCCGACTGCTTTGACCAATGCAAGGTTTCTTTCTGCCTCTGCCTTGTCCTTCGTTTTGTTTCCAACTGCCCTCACTGCTCCCGCAGTAATTGCAAGGGAATAGACCGGCTCCGGCCTGAACTTCAGGATCTCTTCTTCCCGTGCCGTAAGCATCGCGAGCGTCGGCGTCATCACTCTTCCGACATTCAGAGTCTGCCGGTAAAGCGTCGAAAACAGCCTCGTCGCATTGATGCCGACGAGCCAGTCTGCCCGCTCCCGGCAGAGTGCCGCCTCATAGAGCGCATCATACGCCAATGAAGGTTTCAGATTCCGGAAGCCTTCCCGTACCGCGCTGTCCTCCATCGAGGAGATCCAGAGTCTCTGAAATGGCTTCCTGCAATGCGCCTCCTGATAAACCAGGCGGAAGATCAGTTCTCCCTCTCGTCCTGCGTCTGTCGCCTCAATCAGCTCCTCTACATCATCCATTTCCATGAGTTCCTTTAGCTTCTGGAACTGCTTTTTTGTCTCCGTCGAAACCTGATAGCGGAATGACTCCGGAAAGATCGGAAGATCCTCCTTCCTCCACTTCTCATACTTCGGGTCATAATCCTGTGGCTCGCAAAGTTCCACCAGATGCCCTACACACCAGCTGACCAGATACCCGTTTCCTTCGAGATATCCGTCCTGTCTCTTATCAGCGCCAATCACCTTCGCAATGGACTGCGCCACAGAAGGTTTCTCGGCAATCACAAGTCTGTATCCCATTGGTTCCTCCCTTTCAAATAAAGAAGACGCCAGGTATCCCAGCGTCCCCTTCTTTCCTGTATTCGTACGTATCCGATCAGCGCTCCGGGTCCTTGCCCCTGGGGCTTCTGCTCTGATCCGGCTTCTTCTCCATTCTCTCCTTCTCCTCAGAGAGTTTCTGGAGGATGGAGGTTTTGCCATGCTGCCCCGCCATCCTGCCAGCCTTCTGCACTGCCTTTCCCTCTTCTTTTTGTGCCTCTCTGCAAGACGCAGCCTCTCCTGATGCCTTTTCCGGCATCTCCGGGTTCAGATTTGTTTTTTCATCGGCGATGTTTTCTCTTCCCTCATCAAGCTCCTTCTGGAGTGCATCCAGCCTGGATAGAAGCGCCTCAGCAGTCTCACGAAGCGCGTCTTCTGACCCTTCCGCTTCCACAAGATCCTGCCGGATACTCTCCCGGATTCCGGAAAGCTCTCCCTTCTCCAGCTGCTCCCGGATCTGCCCAATACCATCCTCCCGATTTTCTACAGCGTCCTGATATCCATACGGGTCGCGGTCAAGGGCGTACTGATCGAGGTCTGCAGCAAGCCTGTCGATCTGATCGGAAAGTGTAACCGGATTCTGCTCTCTTGAGATCTCCTGCAGTTTCTCATCGATGCGGGAAATCAGCTCCGATGAAGCAGTCCGGATCGTGTCAAGGGATGCTTTGAGCTCCGGCATCTCCTTCCCGCCGGACCAGCCCGCGATATAGCCGAAGCTGTAATCGGACGTGTCGATTCCATAGTGCTGACAGACCGTATAGGCGACCGATTCCGCTTCCACCTCCTTGCTGCTTTTGGTTTGTCCCCCATCCTCCCGCTTCTTCTGTGCGGTCATGTTGTGGAGCTTGGCGTGCGCCATCTCGTGTACCAGCGTTTTTACGTTCTGGATCTCATCCATGCCTTCCTTGATGGCAATCCGGTTTTCTGTCGTATGAAAATATCCTTTTGCGCCGCCCTTGATCTTCTCAAAGCCGACAGGAACAGGGCTTGCTTCCTTCATCGCCGAAAAGAACGCTGCATACTGATCGACGCTGCCCTTCAGCTCATCCACGCCAAGACTTTGAACCGGCTCTCCTTCCGTCTGCGAGATGTCAAAGGTGCTGACCGGCTTGAACGCCATCATGCGAATCTGTACAGTTTCCCTCACCGGCTCCCCATCCTGGTCAAGGACTGGCTTTCCATCCGCATCCATTCGTTCCTGGTCCCGGTCAATCGTAAATGGCGTCGGTGCGAGGATCCGGATTCCTTTTTCCCCACGCTTTACGAACCGCCCCATCTTCTTCCAGCCGGTATAGGACTGGACTAGCGATGCGTCCGGCTTCTGCATCATGATGAGGAGGCTGTTATTGATGGAATACTGCGGGAACTTTGCCATCGTATCGAGGAACTTCTGATATTTCTCACTGGAGAAAATTCCGGCGACACCTTCCTCGAGCTTCCTGGTGATCTCCTTCATCTCATTTCTGCGCGCCTCATCGGCAGCCTTGGGATCATAGTTCTGCCCTGCCGAATATTGACCTCTTCCCTCTTCTGCCCGCTCCATGCGCTCTCCAGCCGCATAATTTCCACCGGGTTCTTCTTTTGTCATCATCCGGTGAATGTAATCCAGATCGATATCCTTACTCGCAAACATGTCCGGGTCATGCTCACGCATGCTGTAGACATTCCCATTCTGTCCGCCGATCACCACATGATCGACAACATTCATATCCATGAGTTTTGCCGCCTCGACCAGGCGCTTTGTGAGCTGCAGGTCCTCCCGGCTCGGTTCATTATCGCCGGAGGGATGGTTGTGCATCAGCATGATGTTGTTGCAGTTCGAGAGAATGCCGCTCTTTAAGATGTTCTGGATCGGCGCAAGCGACTGATTGATGCTGCCGATGGAGACGATGTTAAAGTTCACGGGCTTTAAATGATTGTCCATATTGACAACGCACACCCACTCCCGGTCAAGCTCCTTCAGCACATCCCGCATGACTGCCGCTGCGCCTTCCGGACTTGTGAGCGGCGTCTGGCTGTAGTAGGATGGCCCCTCCATCAGTTTCAACCGGATATCCACCTGCTTCAGTCGGTAATCATCCATGGAATACTGACCGGCTGTCTCCTTCTTCCGCGGCATCAGGTGCCCTCCTTTCCCCTTCTACCTCAATTTCCATGTGGATCTGTACATCCTCTCCGCATTCGCCAAGGTACCGGATTAAATCATCGATGGTTGTAAAAACAAGCTCTTCCTTATCCATTGCTGCCTCCATTTGGGTCTGCTTTTCCCGCATTCTTATGTGGCTCCGCTGCTCCCAGCATTTTCAGTTTCTCTATCACGGATCCGCGGGTGTGGCTCCTGTCCGCCGGAATCTGCGAAAGATTGCCGCGCTTCATCAGCGCAGTCATTTGTTCGTCATAGTGCAGATATCTTGATCGTCTTGCCATTTGCCTTCCTCCTTCTCATGGCATAAAAAATGACCGACGCCTTTCTTCTCGAAAAGCAATCGGTCTAAAGTAATTGGCATCTGTCTTGCCAACTTCATGTGTAGTTGTGGTTCATTGCCGGAAATTCCGGCAACTAAAAAATGGAAGCACAATTTGCACTGGCTTCCAGCTGGTAATTACTGTTCATTTATCCAGGAACATACAAACTTGAATCTGTCTGTTCCAATGCCATCTCGATCTCTGCGAGTTCATCTGTAATCGCGTTGATCCTTCCGGTTTTCGTGAAGCCCATACGGCGATATAGCCTTTCCGCGTTAACATTGTTCTCAAGGATCCATAACGAAGGAGTATCCGGACATTGACCGACTGCAAACTGCAGCAATTCCGTTCCATATCCCATATTCTGTTTTTCCGGAAGGACATAAAGATCCTCGATCAGGTTTTCTGTCACCGAAACGACACCCACAGGAGCTTCATCCACAAGCATAAAGAACCTGGTTCCTTTATCCATCTTATCGCGTATATACCTTAGCTGTCGTTCGGGTGAATGGATCTCTATGAATTCCGGAGTGCAAAAATCTCTGTGTGATTCTCTCCAGGATATGGAATGAATAATTGCCGCATCCATTATATTCTGTTCGTTTACAGGAATTATCATCATTGCCTCCGCAAGCTGGGATTTATCGATCTGACTTTAATAATGCGTAGATGCTCACATCGCAGACACCTTGATTATTAACTGCCGCGCTTCTCAAGGTACCTTCATATTTCATTCCGCACTTTTTCATAACCAGTCCTGAATGAGGATTATTTACATCGTGTTTTGCCTGGACGCGATTTGCGCCAACCTGGTCGAACATGAAATCTATTACTGCACTCAACGCTTCCGAGGTGATTCCCTGATTCCACCACGGCCTGCCAATGCAGTAACCGATTTCTGCCATCTGCGTTTTTTCATTGGTTGATACGACAGAAATTGAACCAATCGGTTCATTGATATCTTTCGGCACAATTGCCCACTGATAAAAGTCCGGCTTTTCATAGGACGTAGTCCATTCATTCAATATATGGATTGCGGTATCCAAACTGGTATAAACAGGCCATGTCAGAAACTTTGTAACCTCTTTATCGGATGCCCAATTCCGAAACATAGCATCTGCATCTTCTATTACGAATTTTCTTAGCAGTAATCTTTTTGTTTCTATCATGCGGGTTCCACAATGGTTCATGCCTTACCCTCCAAATTCTGATTTATCTTTCTCTTTTATGTCTTTCGATCAGTAAAAGGATAAACATGCCTGACCATATGACCCATGCGATCAAAGTTCCCTTTATAGGAAAAATGAAGTCAATAACAGCTCCAATGAAAAAGGGAATCGGCCATAGCATCATATGCTTTCCGTAATCCTTGCACATTTTCTTCTCATCATATTTTTTGCGTTCTTCAGCGGACTTCATATTATAGCCTGTTAAGAAGTTCGCTGCTTTCCCGTTTGATCTGTAAAACAAGAACCCAATCAAAAAGAAAATGGCAGCCATTACCAGGTCCAGGATTATGCAGGATTCCTTTAACGACATATTCATTTACCCCCGATTCTCTATTCACTTACACTGACTATGTATCATGTACTACGCTCATGATCACTGCTCTTGCAATCTCTCAAAGCTTGAGGTCGCAATTTGCGGCCTCAAGCGATTTCGTCTACAAGTCAAACATACCATTAAGCGACCAGGAGAACAATGAATACTTCTCACTTTGCCTTTTCTCAAAGAGAAGGATCTATCCGTTATCAACCATCTGAACTATTTTCCGGACCTTCGCCATCTTCTTCCAAATTGCCGTCATCCTCCAGTTCTTTCAGATAGTCTTCCTCTTCGCCCTCCTGATAATCCGCGTCCGGATCCGGCCGGTCATCCTTCTTATTTTTCTTTCCGATCTTCTTATACACGTAGGCACCAATGGCCGCAAAGCCTGTCAAAACAAGCAGCACCAGCGTTCCAACCGGAACTGATGGTGTCTTCTTCTCCTTGGGCTTTGTCTCCTTCGGTGCTTGCGCGGACTGCGCCGGTTCTGCCGAACTGCTCTCCTTGGAAGTTTCCCCATCGTTGAGCTTGTCTCCCATGCTCTCCTCATCCTGCCGGGTAGTATATTCCTTCACTTCCTCTTTATCCATGAGGGAAAGAAGATCCGACTCATCCACCTGATTCAGAAAGTGCACGGTCTCCTTCCCGGAGTCATCGCGGTCAATGATCAGATAGAAGTAATTGCCATTCTTTGTCGTCAGTGTGATGAACTGCTTTCCGGATGCTTCATGATCTCCGTAATCATCCACAAGGTTCATATTTCCGTCTGGCGTGAGCGGCTCCTCGGGTTCCGGTGCAGGTTCCGTCGCTGTCTCCGTGCTTTCCTCTGTTTTCTCCGGCTCCGTGCCCTGGCAGAGTGCGATGTCGCTTCTGCACACCGGGCACTCCTCGTTAACGCTTTCCTTCCCGCACCTTGTCTCACAGATGCAATCGGCTTCCTTCCCCGTATTGGCAAATGCCGTCACCGGGAATGATCCGGCAAGTACTGCAGAAAGCATCGCTGCAGCCACAAGCTGCGGTCTGAAACTGATCTTACCCATCAAGCTCGTCCTCCTTTCCATATTCGTCATCGTCCTCCGCATCAAAATCCGTATTCTCTTCTGATCCGTTTCCCGTACGTTTCTCGTTCGTAAACCGAAAGCCTTCTGTGAAACTCTCCTCCGGATTAGGCTCACCCGCCATTGTCTCCTCCTGTCCGGACATTTTCGGTGGTTCATCTCCGGACCCGTCTGCATTCTCCTGCTCTATGCTGCCATCCGGGTTGACCTTCGGAAGCTTGCCGGATGCCGCCATGGAAAGGAAGATGGCGACCTGCTCCGGTGTCAGATGCATCGCACCAACATCCGCGAGGATCTGCATACTCTCCGCCTCCCGGAGCTTCTCCTGCAGCGTGTTAAACTTTTCATCGGCGTACTTCTTTCTTTTCTCCGCGCGCCTTACTTCCTCGCGCAGCTTGTCGAGTTTTTCGTACATTCGTTTTCCTCCATTAAAAAAGGGCTCTAAAGCACTCCGCTTCGAGCCCCTGTCACCAGTGTCATATTTCTTTTTCTCATCCGTCCGGGACCTGCCCACAGACTTGGGATAGTACGTACCAATGCTCCGCTTGATATCCGTTCTTACGGAATTCTCCCGTAGCCCAGAAAATGCTGCTTAAAATAGCCGCTGTCCACGTTAGAGACTTTGATCGGATCGCCGCAGTGAATCATTTTCCCATCGCCGATATAAATCCCGACATGACTTGCACCCGGCGTATCATACGTTCCCTGAAAATAGATGATGTCTCCCGGCTGCCGCTCTGACGCGGGGATGGGATCCGTCCACTGCCGGAGTCCTTCTGCCGTTGTCCTGCCGACATTTCCCACACCGGAATGATTGATGACCCAGCAGACAAAGCCGCTGCAGTCAAAACCCGTTGACGGGCTGGATCCTCCCCATACATAAGCTCTGCCAAGATATTTGGATGCTTCCTGCCACATCGCCGCAAACTGCGTATCCGTAAGTGCCTCTCCACTTGGCTTGTAGCTTTCACCGCCGGATGTTCCTCCGGATGATCCGCCGCTGTCTGCCTCCGGATTTGCATAAATGTCGTCCTCGAAGAGGTACTTCTTGTTCCCGTAGGTCTCCTTAAGCAGAAGGTATCTCTCCATCTGATCCTCGGTAAACTCGATTTCATTGACAACGTTGTCCATCGAAGCATTGGTCAAGGTGACATTCAGGATGTGATACTCATACTCCACTTCCACCTCGTACGTATATTCCTCGCGGTCTGTTGTCCCGTCGGGATTGTGCACGGTGCGGTGTCCGGTTCTGGTCTCTGTCCTGGTGCGGATCTCCGTCTCCGGCACGAGCTCCAGCTCGTACTGCCTGTCAAAGATCTCCTTTAGCTTTCCCTGGACCTCCTCCGGCTTGTAGCTCTCGTAGAGAACCGTCAGCATGGCGGCAAGTTCATAGGGATCATGCCCGATCTCGGAGAGAGTATAGCGGTACTCGTCATATCCCGGATGATCGGATTCGATGCGGTCTACCGTCTTTTGTAGATCCGCTTCCAGATCCTTGTAATCCTGATTGACCGTCTTGATGTCCGCGTCCTCTGCCGTATACGACGATGCTACCGACCCGCTTCCAAAAAGGCTTGAGATAAGATGTCCGCTTGAGGCTCCGCCCGCGATAGCCATCACGGCGATCAAAACAGCAGCTGCGGCAAGCAGAACCGGGAGATATTCCGAAAAATGCTCGGTAACCCACTCTCCGATTTTGCCCACAAGGTCCTCTGCCTTGTCCGTAAACTTTCTGCCAAGACTCCCCACAGAATTTGCGGCTTCCGCCGAGGCCTTCTGATTTGCCGCTCTCTGGAATTCCTTCTTCATAAGCCGGTGCTGCGCGGCTTTTCCTTCCACGCCTGCGCTGAGCTCTGTGGCGGCCGCTTTTTCCGAAGCTTTCCTGGCGGTTTTTCCCATCCTTGCAGCATAGCTGGAGCTGTTTTTTACATATTTTCCAAAGTCCGCCCATTTCATAGCGTTGGTTTCTGCTGCAGTACTTTCCACAGATGATTCTGCCGCCGCTGTTCTTCCCTGTCTTTCCGCAGTTGCTTTCAGCTTTTTCCCATAATAATGGTTTTCCGCCGCCCGCATACCGATTTCGGCAGCTTCTGTTCCGCGGTTCAGCGCCTCCGTCCCGGCATTTTCATCTTCATTGGCACGGTCCACAGTATCATGTGCTGCCCTTGTATCAAGAAATTCCTTCCTTGCCGCCTTCTCATGGGAGCGTTTCTTCTTTGCCAGCGCTTTTCTCTCTTCCGCGCTCATCGAAAGATCCGCCTTGTCCTGGCGGAACTTGGCTCCGGCAGCGCGTTTTGCAGAAGATGCATTCTTCAGCTTTCGTCCGTGGCTCGGTGCCCTCGTCTTGTTTCCCTCCTCTTCTTTTTCTTTCCGGAATCCGTGCTCTGCGTCCGGATTTCCGGTGTCCACATAACCTGCCATGATTCACCTCTCATCTGTCCGGCGTCCGGACCTGTTTTCCCGCGTTTGTTGTCATCTCATCCATAGTCTGGCGATCTGCTTTCAGCTCTTTGTTTTGGGAAGCTCCTTCCCGGCTCCCCTCTTCTGCTGAAGGCTGACTTTTTGCTTCTGCCTCCGGCGTTATCTCGGCCAGCTTCGTCGTCATCGCCTTGTAAAGCTCCGTGTTCTTCGGGAAGCGGTCTACAAATGGAATCGCGACGTTGCCATAGAACAGAAGTCCTTCGCCCTCGCTGGAATGTGTGACATAGGAAAGCTGATGCGGGCTGATGTTGAGCTGTTTTGCGAGGATTCCCCGGTCGCCGACTGCCTGATTCAGCATCAGGATGAAATCGCTGTTCTCAAAGATGTTTTCCACTTCCTTTGAAGCCAGTAGATCCTTGACGTTCTGGGTGATCCCGGTCGGAATGCCGCCCCATTTCCGGAAGCGCTTCCAGATTTCCACCGTGTACGCCGCCGTCTGTTCCTCACGCAGAAGCAGATGCATTTCGTCCATGTAGTAGCGCGTCGATTTTCCCTCACTCCGGTTCTCCGTCACTCTCCCCCAGACCTGATCCTGCACGACCAGCATCCCGATCTTTTTCAACTGCTTGCCGAGATCCTTGATGTCATAGCAGACGAGGCGGTTGTGGATGTCAACGTTCGTCCGGTGGTTGAAGACATTGAGCGAACCGCGCACATAGATTTCCAGTGCCGTCGCCACATTCTTTGCCTCCGGCTCCGGCTGCTGTAAAAGCGCATTGTAGAGATCCTCGAGAAGCGGCATGTTTGCCGGTCCCGGATGTTCAAAATACCGGTTGTAGATCTGGTGAATGCACCGGTCGATGACCGTTTTCTCCACCGGATTCAGGCCTTCCTTCCCGCCGACGATCAGCTCGCACAGCGACAGAATAAAATCCGCCTTCAGGGCGATCGGGTTGTCGTCATCCGAATAGTTCATGTTGATATCCATCGGATTGATGTACTGGTCGCTCGTCGGCGCGATCTTGATGACCTGCCCGTCGAAACGCCGGACCAGTGCCGAATACTCCGCCTCCGGATCAGAGATGATGATATCGTCATCCGTCACGAGGAAGGCATTCGCGATCTCCCTCTTTGCAGCAAACGATTTGCCGGATCCGGGTGTCCCGAGGATCAGCCCATTCGGGTTTTTGAGCTTCTTCCGATCCACCATGATGAGGTTGTTGGAGAGGGCATTCAGACCGTAGTACAGCGCGCCTGTGCCGGTCTGGAAGAGTTCCTGCGTGGTAAAGGGAATAAAGATCGCTGTGCTGCTCGTGGTCATTGCACGCTGAATCTCGATCTCGTTATGCGCAAGCGGCAGGGATGACATGAGTCCCTGCTCCTGCTGGAAATCAAGCCGCACCAGGTTGCAGTTATGCTTCTGTGCGATACTGTTTGCCTGGAAAATGTTGTTTTCCAGTTCCTGCTCGGTCTTTCCCGTGCTGAGAATAAGAAACGTGAGAAGGAACATGCGCTCGTTCTGGCTCTGAAGTTCCTTGAGCAGCGCCTTGGCGTCATTGCCATAGGTTGCGAGATCCGACGGGATAATATCCATGTCGTAGCCGGAGCGGACCGCCTTCTTCTGTTCCTCGATCTTGGACCGGTCCAGCTCCGTGATGGTGTGCTTCACCTTCTTGACCGCCTCGGTCTGATCCACGGACTGCATATGCATGGTCACAACTTCCGATGACTCGATGGACAGGAAGTCAGCCAGCATCTGGTCACTGATATCCGAGGCTGTGATGGAGAGAAAACTCATCCCGCAGTACAGATTGCCCATCTGGAAAACTCTTCCCGTCTTGAAATTCAGCGCCGTCGGCGCAATGAAATCCTTTACCGACAGCCCGGACGGTGCCAGCAGTCCCCAGTCAAAAAAGAACTTCTCGTCGCTTCCCATGTGAAAGATCTGATGCATGAGCATCAGCCGCTCCGATCCGTCCAGTGTTTTGGCCTGAACGCCAAGGCGCTTGAAGTTATTGAGAAGATCCATCTCGATATGGATGAGCCGCGGCTTTGCTGTCTTCATGCCGTCCGCGTGAATGCCGAACGTCAGATATTTTGTCTTGGTCAGACCATTGTTGCCGGCCTCCATCTGATGCATGAGCATGCCCGTGTATTCGTCGCGCATGTCGTTGTAGGCATCCTTCTGGTGCCGGATCGCGATCCCCGCCTTGAACTTCTCCGAGTCCGTCGCCATGTTCATGAAACTCAGCTCGAAATGGACGGAGCTGTCAAAAAAGTTGAGAAACGAGCACCACTCCTCAAAGATTTCCTTCTGATCGTCCTGCTGGGCGAGCAGGTAATTGATGTCCTGAAACTGGATGGTCTTCGTGTAATAGTCTTTCCCGACGCGGCAGATGCCGTCCTGAAACATCCGGTCAAACGGGATGCTCTGCTGGGTCGTGCGCGGAATCCCGTCGTCACGCTGCGCATTCCGGATGATCTCCGCGACCTTTCTCCGGTCTCTTCCATTAAGATTTTCCGGCACCTGATAGATTTTTCTTTCCCTTCGCCGGAACAGGTTCCTGATACCTGGAAACAATCTCCTCTACCTCCCTTTCTACCTCTGCCTGCCGCATCAGCGCGGCGTAGTAATTGTCTGTCCGGTACACCCGGATCTTCGGCCTGAGAAACTGTGCTTCGATGAAATGGAACAGGATCACCTCCAGAGGCTCCCCGTTTTTCTCATACATCGCAAAAAAGAACAGCGGCATCATGACCGCCATCATGCCAAGCGCCGCAAGACTGATATTCCCGGTGCGCTTTAGCAGAAAAAAAGACGGTACTCCGATGAGTGCCGCCAGGGAAAAGCAGATCAGCTGCCGCTTGGTCAGATTGAACATGACCTTGCTCTTTACCTTTGTGAGGTCCCGCGGGACCGAAATATAACTTGCCACTTACGTTTTCTTCCTCCTCTCTGTGTTCTATAAAGCTTTGCCGGCCATGCCTTTTTATCAATGCGCATGAAGAATGCTTCTCGCAAGCGACCCGGTCTTAAACAGCGTAAAGCAAAGCAGCATCGTATATCCGAGCACGTTCCAGAGCGACGCCATGATGTCACTGGAAAATGCAACCGACTGGATCAGGACAGCGTAGATTGCGACACAGATCATAATGAGAAATCCTTGGAATCCCAGGGCAAACAGGGACCGTAGATAATTCTGTCCAACCATGCTCTGCTCGTGGCTTCCGAAGGTCGCAAAGGGGATCGGCGCCATACTGATCATGAGATAAATCTCAATCATTCGCCCATATACGATGACGAAGATAAGGACCGAAATGATATTGAACAGGAACTGCACGATGAGGCTCTGCAGGAAGATCCCAAACAGCGCGCCGCAATCCATTGCCTCCAGCGTTCCCTGCGCAGAGGCAAGTGCCGACGCATCAACAGCCGTGCCGTTTTGAATGATGCCGCCAGACTGACTGATCACATAACTTGTCACGTCAAATACGGCAAGTGTGATATTGAACGTATTACTGATCAGCGTCACCGCGACAAATGTCTTAAACACCCACTTGAAAAAGATCCAGGTTTCAAAGTTCGCGAGATTGTTGTGCGCGATGATGAGCTGGATCAGCTCGTAGCAGGCGATGAACGTCAGAATCAGTCCAGCGATCGGCATGATGACATTCTCGGAGATGTTTCGGATCATCGAAAATACACCGGGTTCAAAGCTGGTCGGCGACTGTGCAAGCTGATTCGTCACTTCCCCAACCTTGCTGTTTAAGTTGGTGAATGTCCTGCTAAAGTTATCCATGATGCCCGAAATGAGGATTTCTTTCAGCCATGCAAATAGTTTTTCCTTGAGTGCATCCAAGCGGTTCTCTCCTTTCCGGAGGGCTGCAGGACCAGCCCTTCTGTTTTTTTCGTCTCCCCTGTCCTGCGGGTCCGGATATTACGGTCCGGCGGTTACGATTACATCAATCTTCAACCGAAAAGACCGGCAAGGAGCGGAACAAGGGTGGTGCCGATGAGCGCCACACCGCCGCCGGCCATGAGCTGCTTCATACCCTGAGACTTCGCGCCGGATAGCGATAGGTAATCCCTTGAAATTATCTCAGGATTTTCCCCCGCTCCACACCGTGCGTGCGGCTTTCACCGCACACGGCGTTCCATCGAATTCAGTAGTTTTGGGACATGAAGCACACAACTTACACACTTCGTTACAGCATTTCATTCAAAGAATAATGGGTGGCATTTCTGCCAATGCACGAAGCTTATTAAGTTTTACAAGTTGCTTTTGTTCAAGATTAAGGAATTTCAGGAGTCTCTCGACTGTTGGGTCTTGTGTTGCATGGATGATGGTATGCACATCCTTCTTAATCAAAATCAGGTTGGCATATTCATCGGTTCCACCTTTGCTGACTGGAAGTTTATGGTGACAGTGGATGTCATGAGGAGCCATTGGCTCCCCAGTGACAGCACATTTGCCGTACTGCGCCGCATACAGTGAAATCCTGTTATCCGCATACTCTATAGATCGACCCCGGACAGGATTACGCATCACCCAAAGCATTGTTTCTGTGTCAATTTGAAGATTCTTATGAATCAACTCACGACCTTCCACCGTATACTTATTGACCGCCTTGCGTTTGTGCTGGGCGTTCTTGGGCTGTGCAAATCCCACCGGAACCACAGGCCGCTTGTGAAGAAATCTCAGCTGTCTGCTTTCTCCATATTTCCGCTTGATAAACCCATCCTTGAGATATCCTGTTTTGGACAGATCGCCTTTCAGCCTGTTTCTGAGCTGTTTGTTAATACTGAAGGCAAGCTTTCCGAAGTCATGAGATACTTCTGTAGCAATACAGTAGTATTCGTGAAGTCCTGCAACGACAGAATTGTATTTCTGTAACTGCATGAACTGTGCTTCTTCTGACGAATGAGCCAGCTTCTTCACTTCTTCGGATAACTTTTCATGCGCCTTTTTGTACGCCTTATCGCTCATATGAGACCGAATGACATATTTCCTGCCCTTTTTACGAACTTTCAGCTTGAATCCGAGAAATTCAGAGTACTGCCGTTTCAGGTTCACGACCTTGGACTTATCAGGACTGATATCCAGCCCCAGTCTGTCCTTCAGCCATAATTCTGTAGCTTTATAGGCTCTGACGGCATCCTCGTGAGAGGAACAGAAGATTTTGAAATCATCTGCGTATCTGACCGCGTGCATTTCTTTCAGTCTGCTTCTGCGCAAAGCTCTGTAAGAATGGCTCTTGATCTTTGTGCCACTCGCATTTTCTCTTATCTTGAATTCTGTTTTGGTCGGCATTTCTTCCCATTGGGAAGCAACCCACCAGTCCAGTTCATTCAATACGATATTTGCAAGTAGCGGTGACAGGATTCCGCCCTGTGGTGTTCCCTTGGTCGGATAGACCTTTTCACCGTTTGGCATAATGACCGGCGCTTTCAGCATTTCCTTAATGATGCATATCAGCTTTTTGTCACGGATTCCCAATGCCCAAATCTGACGAATCAGTTTTGTATGGTTGATGTTGTCGAAGAATCCTTTGATGTCAAGATCAACGACATGATACAGGTGCTGTACCTGCACCAGCCGCATACACTGTGCAATCGCTGTTTCAGCTGAGCGATTCGGGCGGAACCCGTTTGAATTCTCACTGAATTTTGCTTCACAGATCGGCTCCATGACCTGTAGAACGCACTTTTGGACAATGCGGTCTATGATCGTGGGGATTCCCAGCGGTCTCATCTTTCCATTGGGCTTTGGTATCTCCACACGCCTTACGGGGCGCGGGTGATAGTTGCTGAATTGATTTCGTATCCGGCGGACGTATTCTTCCTCACTTAATTTCATGAGGCTTTTTATCGTCCGCTTATCCACACCAGCCGTATTACTTCCTGTATTCTTTTTGATCGTCCGATAAGCCAGCTTGATGTTTTCCTCGCTCTCAATGATTTCCATCAGATGATTGAAGGTTTTTCCATTTTTGCTTTCGGCATACAGGCGGTCAAAGGTTGACTCCATGTCGTAATACTCTGAATTGCGGATTTTTCTTTGTTTACTTTTCCTTTCTTGCTGCTCCGAAGTGGGCACAGGCATCCTCTCCTTCCAGTTTGGATTTTCTTTGTCATACTCGAAGCTGTGTTTGTTGTGTATTTTATGATTTTTACTGAATTCGACTTGTGGCCGTCCCTCCACCGCTTACTTGTTCACGGCTTCACAGGTACCATGCCACTGCTCTCACTAGAATAAAGAACGGTTATTGCCCTCTCGCGAAGGTATTCCCATCCACCACTTCATCGGTCTGCAACAGCCTCCATGTTCCCAGCTTTCCACGTTCCGATATTCCTATCATTGGATACCTTTAGGTCTTTCCTCTAAGCCTGTATCCGGTCATGCATAACCGCATCGCCTGTAACGATGCATGGACTTTCATAACAACCAGTCTTACTTATCCACGGACACCACCGTAAAAGGTGTACTGCCTTTCGACAGTATCAACGTTTAGACTCGTACATTCAGAAATTCGTCAGATATCTCTATCATCCTGACCATGGGTAACCGAACCCCGGCATATAGGCAGCACCATCCACCGCTGGACAGCTTTCGTGTATCGTCTGAAAATCATACTTACGACTGCTCTCTGCCGACTTCACCGAGCTCTATAACATCTTTGGGGGAAACCTGTTGCATGGTTTCCTGCCATTCGGAGTATTAGGTAGGCGCTTCAGGGCGTTACTCCCTCATTTCACCAATCGGAATATCAGTTCTCCAAAGTTTTCGGGTCAATGCCCTTCGACTTTGTGCGCAAGCTTTTCACTTACGAACGTGTCGCACGATTGTCGTTGCCATATCCTTCCATGAGGTTAACGACGCCCCAGATACCAAGACCTGCACCAAGTGCGATAACAAGTGTCTGAAGAACGCCAACTGCCGAATTAAAGAATGCCATAAGTTTTTCCTCCAAAATTTTGATAGTGTGTGGTTTGTATGAAAAAGGACCGGCCGGCGCCTTGCCGATCAGTCCTGTACCTATAGTTCCATATGAAGTTGTCAGTAATTATCTCTATCTGCCGCTTTTACTGGACGGAATTGTCCCAATCGGGTGACGGACTTGTTTTGGTTGGGTGGCCTTGGAAGTATCCGGATCATCATTTTTCCATTCCTTTCGATCTTATGTGGGGAGTCTTAGGTTTTTCCGGCTGCCTGGCAGCCTCTTCCTTCTTCTCCTGCAGGGAATCTCTAACTGATTCTCTGTTCCCGGCCCGGTCTCTTGTCTTATAAGCCTCCATCATTGCCTTGAGTTCCGTATTGGGTACATCCCGCACATTGCGGTCCCATCTCCTCTGCCCATCCGGTCCCGTTGTGACAATAAAGGGCTTGGAAACTCTTGTGGTCTGATCTTCAGGGAGCTTCATCCAGACACCTTTTCCGAACTTGTTGTCATGGATCATCTTCGGAGAGATCACAAAGGATGCCCAGGGAGTCTTGTCTGCCGGATCCGTATTCGGGATCTTCACCTCAACCAGCTCTTTCCCGCTCTTTGAGGTAAAGGGCTCCCCGACCAGCCCCTTGCCGAACTTGATAGAAATCTCTTTCACTTCCGGCACATCCAATGTCTCTCCCCGCGCAATTGCCTCTTCTGCGTCCCGCACCCAGTCGGGAATGTCCGCCGGCATCAATTCCTTCTGTTCTGCCATATATTTCCTCCAATCCAGCTTCCCGCTGACCGTTGGCCGTCAAATGTCCGCTCGTGCAAGCACGGCGGCTCATCTTCTGGCCTTTCGCACAGAAAAAGCATCCCTTGCAGGATGCCTTTACACTCTGATCACCTGATAGGTATCATCCGGATGCAGGACCAGCCTCCGCTTCAGATATTTCTCCACGTCGAACCAGTTCCGCTTGTCATAGTCTGCTGTCAGCCTGTAGTTCGGGTGCTGTGTCAGGTCGTATTTATCCGAGAAGAATGGTCTCACGCCTCTTACCTGCACGATGCACTTGCTGCCATCCATCACTGCCAGCTGATCCAGGGACATGAGATCATGCCCCAACTTCTGGTAATTCATGTTGTAGGACTGCTGACTGCCCCGGCTCTCGCCGGTGTTGTACATGTCTATCGTTTCCTTGCCGAGTGCCTCATTCAGATCCTTCAGCGTCGTCTTCTCCGAGCCACCAAGAAAAATCTGGGAATCACAGTTGCCAATGATGGTCTCTGCATTGTCCTTGTAGATGGCCTTGAGCTGCGATTTTGCCTGCAGCACCAGCATCGCGCTGATCTCACGGGAGCGGATCGTCGCCATCAGTTTCTCCAGGTTCGGAATCTGCCCGATATTTGCCATCTCGTCGATGAGACACCGGACATGGACCGGAAGCCTTCCGCCGTACACATCGTCTGCCTTCTCACACAGCAGATTGAACATCTGCGTGTAGATCATGCTGATCAGGAAGTTAAAAGTACTGTCCGTATCGCTCATGATGAGAAATAGCGCTGTCTTCCGGTCGCCAATGGTATCCAGCTCCAGTTCATCGTAGGCTGTGATCTCCCGAAGTTCCTTAATGTCGAAGGGAGCAAGCCGCGCGCCGCAACTGACCAGTATCGATTTCGCCGTTTTGCCGGCACTTAATTTAAATTTCATGTACTGTCTAACGGCAAAATGATCCGGATCCTTCTCCTTCAATTCATCAAAGAGCATATCCACCGGATTCTTGAATAACTCATCGTCCTCCCGTACCTCCATAGAATTCAGCATCTCCAGGAGTGTGGAGAAGTTCTGCTCCTCCTCCGGCGCCTCATAATGGATGTAGCCGATCAAGGCACTATACAGCAGTTTTTCCGCTTTCTCCCAGAACTCGTCGCCCGCTTTGCCGTCCCCCTTGGTGTTGGCGATCAGTGTCGTTACCAGTTTCAGGATGTCCTTTTCAGAATGAATATAAGCAAAGGGATTGTAATGCATCGACCGATTGAAATTGATCGTATTAAACACCCGGATCTGATAGGGTTCATGAATGAGCCTGCCGTTCTTGTCTTTCATTGGCTTTCCTTCACTATCCTTCTTTACCGGACCGATCTGCAGCGCTCTGCCACATTCATTTAACACAGTGCCCTTCGGATCAGTAATCACGTAAGAGCTATGCATCTGTAGAAGGTTCGGTTTGAGGACAAATCTCGTCTTGCCGGAACCGGAGCCGCCTATCAACAGCACGTTTTTGTTCCTCGCATATTTTGGATTCTTCGGCCTTGAGTTCATGGTGAGACGCTCTGACTGCGACAGAATCACGTTATTTTCAAAAACCGGATCCTCATACGGTTCGATATCCGCGTGTGTGCCCCATCTGGCGGAGCCGTACTCCTCGTTATGCCGGAACTTCTTTGCATTCTTCCCCTTCAGGTAGACAGCGAGCCGGAGCACCAGCGCACAGCAGACACCGACAGTCAGATCCAGCGGATAGAGGCTTGGTAGCGGATTTGAAAAGGCCTGTTGGAAGCCTCCGCCAAGGATCATGCTCTGCAGCTTTTCAGAGGCATTCACTCCTTCAGAAATCCTCCAGGCCTCGCCAAAATTAGTGGCAAAAAGGCCGAGAATTACATAGGGGATGTTCAGGATCAGCTGTTTCTTCAGCTTCTTGTTCATCGATCCACCTCCTTATGCTTCTCCACGACCTTTTTCGGCAGCGCAGCTACAATCGCCTTGAATTTACCGAGCTTTTCCAGAAGACTTGGCCTGCCCTCCTTCCCGATCCGCATCTGCTTCGCGGTATACTCATTCACGACCGCATTGATGGCGTCCGCATCCCTGGCCTTGAAAAATACCGAATACTTGGGCGGATCCAGTTCCGTGCTCTTAACGATGGCAAAATCCATCCCGTATTTGTTGGCAATCTTCCGGAAGTCCCCAAGCCCTGCTCCATCAATGTCGATGGCCTGTGCCCCCTGGTCCTTCCGGATGAGATCCTTTACCTTCATCTCGCCGTGTTCCGGATGCAGCTTGTTCCTGATTGCTTTTCCCGGCGCGGTGACAGCTGCTTTCAGCCCCTTGACCAGCATCTGCGCTGTCGGTTTGCCAATGCATTCCACTACTATGCGCTGTGCTGGCTTAACTACTTCTTCCTTTAACCCTCTGGCAGCCCCATCTACTATCTCCTTTGCAATTTCTTCATTCATCATCCGGGCTCACCTCCTTCCCTGATTCCAGGCAAAAGAAAAGGCCAGCCAGAGGCGGCCCTCATTCATATCCGATCACACCTTCCAGGGATGTGACGATCACCTTTGCCTTCCTAGCGATGGCGATATCATCATTCACTTCGTCGTTCTGCTCCTTACCGCAGATCACGAGGAATCTCGCCCTTCGAAGCAGATCCTCTGACATTTCTCTTCTGCGCTTATGGGATTCCGTATCCTCCGTGGAAAAGATCCCATCAAAGGCCAGTACCGGGCACAGAGGAAGATACCCTTCCCTGATCAGCTCACTGCAGTACTTCCTGGCTTCCTCCTTTGCGACCACCGGATTTTTGTCCCATGCCGCGGTTACATAGGCTCTTGGAATTGTTCTGCTCATACGATCCTCCTTAAAAAAGTGTCAACGCAGAGAAAGTATCACCTTCATCAACCAGGGTGGCCATTCTTCCATCCATCATGTCCTTCACCTTATAAACCTCCTCATCAGTAAGTCCATGAAGCCGCCTGTCCTCCATCTTCAGTACCAACATACTGCCGACAAAAAATCGGCCTTCCTCCAGATCAAAAGCCTTATGGTCATTGAATATAACGAGGAAATCAATACCATCCGGCACATCCTCGAGTATGATTGATCCACTGCACTCGGAAGCAGCAAGTTCTCTCAAAATATTGTCAGCTTCTCTGATATCTGTCAGCCTGAAATCTCCATTAGTTGCAATAATCAGGGCATGACGGTCTGCCCGGATAGCATCAACTGCTGCTTTATTTTCTGTGAATCCATCCGTCAGGGGATCCAGTCTGATCTCAATGTGTTTACTCATTTCTTCATTCTCCTCAGATATTCCCCTCCGCCATGTCATGGTGGACAAGGGATTTGTAGTAGTTGTTGATCGTAAGCGGCGCATTATAAAGTGACGCCAACAGGTACTGTTTCATGTTCCGGACCAGAGTCGTATTTTCAGAAAGCCCTTTCAGAACGAATTCCAGATGGCTGGAATCGAGCTTCTTAAAGCGGCTCTTCACAACCTCCGCCGGTCTCTGCTCCCCGGCAATGCCTATGGTCTTTCTGCTGGTGCAGACCGTATCAAGGATGAGCTCCAGAATCTCCTCGATGGCATCCGTGTCATAGGGATACCGCTCCTTCATGAGATCAATGGAAAGTGCATCCATGAAATACTCCCGGTACGCCTGCCTCTCTTCCATTCTGTTCCCGTCCCCAGAAGAGATAAGATCAGTATCGCTGTACTCAGTCTTAGTAATATCAGTATTATTTCCGTTCGATTTTCGTGACTCCAGACTCACGGAATTCGTGACCCCGGACTCACGATTTTCGTGATTCCGGAGTCCGGTTTTTCGTGAGCGGATAAAATTCTTCACATAGATCCGGTTTGGCTTGCAGAGTCCCTGCACCGTCCGCTCGATCAGTCCGTACCGCTCCAGCTCCTTCAGAAGCTTCGTTGCCTTCTCATTGGCGCAGAGCAGATCTGCCTGAATACTCTCCAACGTGTAGTAAATATAGACTCTGCCCTGCTCATCGACCCACCGGTTCCTCGCGGACAATGAAACACGGTCCAGAAGCAGTCCATACAGCACTTTGGCCGATGTGGAGATACGTCTGAACCGCTCATCCGTAAACAGAACTTTCGGGATCCGGTAGAAGGCAAACTGCTCTGACTCCTCCTCATAAAAGTAGTCATAGTCCAAGAGATCACCCCTTCTGTCCGCTTCTCCTTTTCTCCAGGATCTCTTTCATGCAGGGCCAGCAGAAACATCTTCCCTTGCCATAACAGCAGGGATGCTCACAATTCAGTGGGGAAGGTGTCGGAGCTCCCTGGATGAAGTCCCCACCGCCGTATCTGTTTTCCACCGGAATATGCCCCGCAAAGATAACGGTAGTGCTCATGCTCATAATGCCTCACCTCCGCGGCTCTTCCTAACCGCATCCTTTGCGGCTTTTTCCGGTGACTCCTTTGCAGCTTCCTCCTTCTTTGCATTCAGCTGCTCAATGAGAGATCCCCTGTCCTCCTCCGGTCCCGCAGCCTCCATTTCTGCCTGGCGCTCCTCGAATTTGTCTGCCGATTCGAAAATATGCTCCTTGCTGTCGTAATGGTAGGCATGGTCCGTCAGAACATCTTCCGGAGCAACCTCCGTGGCATTGACCTCCCTGATCAGGGCTGCCAGATCCCTGGCATTCATTTCACCGGTATCCTTAACCAGAAGCACCTCATGAATACTGCTGGGAATGATGAAGTAATCACCGCCAAGCTTTTCAGCGGCCTCCTCAAAGAAATTCGGATACGCGATGACGGCAGCTCCGTGGGTCTGGTCTGGAACACCTGCCACAAACAGGAATTCATCCGGATCCGGCTCCAGTACAGGTCCGTGCTCAATTTCATTCAGTGTCTCCCCCATCCCCTTAATCTCTGCAGGGCGAATGAGTGGTGCATTTTTCATGGCGTCATCGTGGAGCTGCTCATGTGTGATTCCGAACTTGTCCATCAGATCGTTGGTGACCAGAATCGTGCTGCTCGCGTCTTTACTCGAATCCAGCACCAGACGGTAGACAACGGCGATGTCCTCCATCTGCTCATGCGGAACATCCTGAAGCATCTTAGCGTTCCGCTCCGCGGATACGACCTCCATGGCAAGCCTGTTCTTCATTTCCGCATAGTTGGTAAGATCCGATACCTGAAACTTCGGCATATGCTCAAGGCTGCCTTTCAGTGATTCGGTAACTCCGGAAAGCACCTCGCTGTAATCTCTACCCCTTTCCATTGCGTGGAAAATTTCATCAAGGTTTGCATTGACGCCAATGCTGCTTCCCTTCGGCGTAACACTTAATGCATCGTAGGAATCATTCAGCTTCTCAATGTGATGTTCACTGACATCTGCCTCGATCCCCAGCTTCTGGAGATTGGTTTTGAGATCCTCTGCGAACGCTGCCTTAAACTGTTCATAATCCATCAGGCTGTTTTCCTTTCTCTTGTGCTTTGTCTGAAATCAGGTCGTCACCTGATTTCGGGCAAAAGAAAAGCGCCAGACCCGCGGCCATTCCGGTCTCGAGCTGACGCTCATCAAAAGTCCCTATTTCATTCTTCTGCAAAAGAAAACAAGCAAGCGAATCACCGCTCAGGTGTTTTCGTCTTGCTTGTCTATGATAATAGTATCAGCTTCAAAAGAGAGGTACAACCTACACAGGATCTAAATTTCCTCTAAATTTGTTCTACATGACTTCTACAAGCCCTGTTTTTCTTGCTTTTAGTATGCCCAGAAGGACAATTCCGCCGCAAAGCGAAATCCGAAGGATCCAATAAATCACAGTAAAAACCGGCATAGCCGGAGAGTAGTTTGCCTCGATGAATTTCTGCCATAAAAGTTCAGCGGGAATAGCCAGGACAAAATACGCGGAAAATGCACAAATCAGCGAGGATATTACGGTTCCAACCGGGCTATCCTCCTTGTCAGCTCTATATTTTGAGGAATTTGAAACGAGGAATACAAGATTGAGGATCAGATAAACGATCGTTACAAACACACAATATCCTACAGAATCCGGTTTCATGGCATCGAGTGCAATCATGCTAATGACAGCAATCATTATTTCGCTGAAGGACAATGCCGTTGCCCTGCCGGTAGCCTTAATATTCATCAGTACCGCAACCACAACCTCAACCACAAGAAGGATCATTAGGTAGTTCATGACAGGATGCCCGGGCACTATTCTGCCTGCCCATGGCACTTCCGTGCAGATGAACAGGCTGATCAGCGCACCGCTGATATAGGGCATTATCGTCATCGCAGCATAGAAACAGGCTGAAATGATAATCAATGCCGCCGAAATGACGAACCATAATATTGTGATGATATAAAGCAGCATTACCGTTACCCCCTTTTCCGGGTCACTCCTCGTCCTGAAGCTTCCGGATGTACTTTAGAACCTTTTCCTGCTTCTTCTTACTCAGTCTCTTGAATCCATTCTGGTACTCAAGCAGTCTGGCAAATTGTTTATCCTCTTTTGTGGTTTGATCTGCCTCTTTGCGCTTATTCTCTTTCCGGGTGGTCTCTTCTGTATTTTTCTCTTCCAGGACTGGTTCTTCATCCTCCATAAGGCTTGCCGTTGATACATGATAAAGGGCTGCGAACTCATGGACTTCAGAAGCCCGGAGCGGCCTTTTGTCAGCTTCGATTGCAGACAAGGTAGGCCTGGACATTCCCATTGCTTTTGCAGCATCCAACTGCCTCATTCCACTTAGAATTCTTGCCTCTTTCAGTCTCTCCCCGAAGCTCATTTTATTACCTCCATGTTAGTATTTCTGACCTACCCTCAGCATAACATATTTAGTGATGTTTGTCAGCTTTTCTGACACGCATTTATTCTGCCTTTGGATAATACATATCGTGACTGACTTCTGCCTGGTAGTAGCTCCCCATCGTAGACACAGCATTAAACAACATGGCAAGGAGATATTTCTTGATATTTCGGACCTTTGCTGTGTTGTCCTTCATACGCTCAATGACATATTCCACATGGCTGTATTCCAGCTTCAGGAATCTGGATCTGACAAGTTCCGCCGGATAACTGTCTCTTGCGATTTCAATCTGACTCCTCTTAGACAGCACAACCTCCAGAATCAGGTCGCAGATCCCGTCGATGATGTCCTTCTCGTAGGGAAATCGCTCCAGAAGGCAGCCATACTCAATATTCTCCTTGATGAGCTCTGTGTATCCTGCCACATCAGATCTCTTCTCTCCGTTTTCTCCGGATGAGATGAGATCTGATTCAGTATTATTAAACTCAGTATTATTTTTTTTATTCTTATTAGGGTCCCCTTTGTAAACCTCCAGAGGTCCGTTTTGTAAACCTCCGGAGGTTTCATTTCGGGACCTGCAGAGGTTTAAATTGTAAACTTCAGAACCGCTTTTTTCTGACTCCAGGAAGAAGTTTTTCACATAGATAATGTCCGGTTTCCCCAGCCCCTGCTTCTTTTTCTCGATCAGTCCGATCCCCCCTTTCGCATCCAGTTCTGCAATCGTCTTCATCGCCTTATTCTTCCCACAGTGCAGATTTTCCATGGTATCTTCAACGGAATAATAGATATAGACCCGATTTTCCTTGTCAAACCAATGATTTCTGGCCGAAAGTGACATCCGGTCCAGCATCAGGCTGTATAAAACCTTGGCATCATTGGAGACCTTACTAAAGAAGTCGCTGGTAACCAGAAGCTTCGGGATCCGGTAGAAGGTGAGCATTTCCGATTCTGTTCCATAGAAATACTTGAATTGTATCTGGTCGCTCACTCGATTTTCCTCCTTTCCGTCTGCGTTCAGACATGCAGAATCTGCACTTCTGAACTCACCGGGATCCTGCTTCATCACTCGATGACAGCGAAGTTTTTCACGTAAATAATATCCGGCCTTCCCTGTCCCTGATGCCTCTTTTCAACAAGTCCGATCTGCTCCAGTTCCTGCAGGCAGTCACTGGTCTTCCTGGAAGATATACCAAGGTCATCCGCCATTTCCTTGATGGGATAGATAATATAGGCCCTGTTCTGTCCATCCAGCCAGTGGTTTTTCATGGACTCAGACATACGGTCCAGGAGGAGACCGTAGAGCATCTTTGAACCACTGGAGATATTTCCGAAATATCCGTCCGGATCCATCATTGCCTTTGGGATCCGGATGAATGCATACTGCAGGGATTCATCCCTGTCGATATAATCAAATGCCATGTTCACCATTCTCCTTCCATTTCTCCAGAAGCTGCAGGATCACTTTCTCGCGTTCCTCGTTGTCATAATCTGCCGTGAAGAAGCGATCCAGCTTTCTCTTGGAGAACGTGAGCTTTCCATTCTGCTTCTTCTGTGGCAGTGCTGCATTCAGCACTTCGATCATGCTGTACTGCGTCAGATTATCAACGTTGTTCTTCTTAATGGCATCGATCTGTGCCTGCCGGACCATGCCATTCTCCCTGATGTACTGATACAGCCATTTCTGAAGAACCTTATTGAAATAGGAGATCTCGACACCGAGAATCATGGGAAGCCGTCTCCGATCCACATAATCCAGCAGCTCCGGTATCAGTTCTGTCAGCCGGATATAGCGCTGCACCTGACGACCGCCCATGCCCATGGATCTGCCAACCGCCTCACTGCTCCAGGATTCACGAGACTTCTCGACATCATGTCGAGAAGTTTCTGTCAAATTCATGCTCTGGACATCAGGTCCACTAGTTAAGTCCACGCGGCTTCCCTGTCTCCTCATAGCATCCAGCTTCATCTTCAATGCAAAGGCCCGCTCGCTCGGCAGGATTTCCTCCCTCTGCATATTGGAATCCACCATGACAATTGTCGCTTCATCATTGGTCATAGGCTTGATAATCGCCGGTATCGTGGTAAGCCCTGCCAGCTTTGCCGCATGCATCCGGCGGTGGCCGGAAATCATCTCATAGCCTCCCTCATCATCCGGACGGACCAGAACCGGTGACAAGACTCCATTCTCCTTGATGCTCTCGACCAGTTCCTCCATCTTGTCATCATCCAATACCTTGAAGGGATGATTCTCAAAGGGATAAATCTGGTCAATCCGGATCTCTGTTGTCGCATCCTTTTCAACTGGCGCACCGAGAAGCTCCTCCACAGTCTCAAAGTGAACCTTCTCCCTCTTAACAGCCATGCTCCAGTACCTCCTTTGTCAATTTCGAATAGGCATCCGCCGCCTTCCCATTCGGATCATAGTCATAGATTGTCTTTGCCAGCTGACTGGTCTCAGATGCCCGGACTGACATTGGGATCTCAATCTGAAAGATTGGTATGGACTTGCCGTAAACCTCATTGACCTCATCTACGATTTCTCTGGCATAAATCGTCCGGCGATCCACCATGGTGAAAAGAATCCCTTCAATCTGAAGGTTGCTGTTCAATCTTCTCTTGACCGTATAGATCGTCTTGATCAGTTGCTGAAGGCCCTTGACCGGAAGGTAGGCAGCCTGAACTGGGATCAGAACACTGTCTGCACAGGCCAGGGCATTTACGGTAAGAATTCCCAGCGACGGCATGCAGTCGATCAGAATATATTCGTACCTGGTTCTGATCTGATCCATATAGGTCCGAAGGATCAGTTCCCTGCTCATAGCATTCACCAGGGATACCTCTGCGGCAGAAAGATTAATATTGGAAGGAAGGAGATCCAGATTGTCCTTCACATGGATGATTCCGAAGTTCTCCGACAGCTCCTCATCATTCACAATTGCGGAGATAACCTCGGTAACGGAATGCTCCAGCTTGTCCGGCTCCCGGTATCCCATACTGAGGGTGAGGGACGCCTGGGGATCCAGGTCCACCAGGAGTACCCTCTTTCCCTTATCTGCCAGGCCTGCGGCCAGGTTAACGGCAGACGTGGTCTTACCCACGCCGCCCTTCTGATTCGCGATTGCTATGATCCTGCTCATGATTTCTTCCTCCCTCATAATCTGAATGTCTGAAAATATTTGTCGAAAATCTCAAGGTCTACAAATGCACTTCTTCCAACCTTTATAACCGCACCACAATCATGGGCCATCTCCATGAATTTGGACTTTCCCATACTGTAAAGCTCTGCACCCTCCTGAAACTTTACATACTTCTTTCTCTTACTTCTTGCCTCTCTTGCTGCCTGACTAAGTGGTTTCATGTTCGTTCTCCTTTCTGCTTTGTTCCCTTAAATACGCATCAAATAGATCTCTCCGGACCCGATAAGTGGTGTCGATCTTGTAGAGAGCTCCTGCTTCTCTTGCCATGCGAAGGATCACCTTTTCCGTCAGTCCGTAGTACTCGTACCCCGATCTCAGATCAAAGAACTGCTTCTGCGCGAAGCGGATGTCTGTTTCATCCAATCGATCTGAAATCTTCCATAAATTACCCTTCATCCTTCATCTGCTCCCAGCGGTTTCTCACCTTACGGACCTGTCCCTGGGTAAGAGGCTCCTGCCGGAACTTCTCCAGATAGGCATCGAAGATATCCCGGTTGATGAGTACAACCCCTTCGAAACGGTAAATCGCTCCGGCTTCGTCAGCCAGCTTCAGAAGCTTCCTGTGCTGCAGGCTGTAGACAATCTCACATTCCCTCCAGGTCAGGAATTTCTTTTTCAATCGGCTTGCCTCCGCCTTTATTTCTGTCCTTCGTTCCAGATCGTAATATTCGTCTGTCATCAGTTCCTCACCGATCCTGGTCTTGCTCATTGCATTTCTCCTTTCGCTTTGGATTTGTGGTATCCCTAGTCTTGGATTCAAAAACAATAAAAAAAGCACTTTCTTCAGAATCTCTTCTAAAGAAAGTGCCTCAGTGGGTACTCTATGATTTCTGTCTTGCTACATGTCTGAATCCGTCAGTCCTCTTCAAAAACTGCGGATTCGTTGCAACCATGTTGCAATTCATGTCCACGAATTTATCTAAGTCTGCAACTTGTTACACAAATCCAAGTACTTTTCGGTCGGATCAGTACAGCTTCGCGCCTGCCGGGATGTGGTTGTCCACCATGAGAAGGTGGAGTTCCTCGTCATCGCTGTCCTTCTTGTTGTTGACAGCGGAGAGAAGCATTCCGCAGGAGTCGATGCCCATCATCTTCCGCGGAGGAAGATTGGTGATGGCGATCAGGGTCTTTCCAACCAGTTCTTCCGGCTCATAGTAAGCGTGAATGCCGGAAAGAATGACTCTGTCTGTGCCTGTCCCGTCGTCCAGAACGAATTTCAGCAGCTTCTTACTCTTCGGAACTGCCTCGCAGGCCTTAACCTTCACCGCCCGGAAATCGGACTTACTGAAGGTATCAAAATCAACCTGCTCCTCGAACAGAGGCTCGATCTTCACATTGGAGAAGTCGATCTTGTCGTTCGGGGTGAAAAATCCGTTATTGTCAGATCCTGCTGTCTCGTCCTTCTTGTCCTCATGTACTTGAGTGTTATCCTTCGATAAGCTCTTGAGTGTCGGGAAGAGCAAAACGTCTCGAATGGATGCACTGTTTGTCAGAAGCATGCAGAGACGGTCAATGCCGTATCCGATGCCGCCTGTCGGAGGCATACCGATTTCCATCGCGTGAAGGAAATCCTCATCTGTGTGCTGTGCTTCCTCATCGCCCTGTGCGGAGAGGGCATCCTGAGCAGCAAAACGTTCTCTCTGGTCGATCGGGTCGTTCAGCTCAGAATAAGCGTTGCACATCTCCCATCCGTTGATGTAAAGCTCGAAACGCTCTACTTTTCTCGGATCGGACGGTTTCTTCTTTGTCAGAGGGCTGATCTCGAGCGGGTGATCCATGATGAAGGTCGGCTGGATCATCTTGTCCTCGCAGTACTCGTCGAAGAACAGGTTGATGATGTCTCCTCTCTTGTGACGGTCCTCGAACTCGATGTTGTGCTCTTTTGCGAGAGCCTTTGCCTCTTCGTCTGTGTTGATCGTCTCAAAATCGATTCCGGTCTGCTCCTTGATCGCGTCTTCCATCGTCAGACGGCGGAACGGTTTTCCGAGGTCAATGATCTTGCCTGTGCCGTCCTCTTTATTTCCATAATAGATGCTTGTGCTTCCGCAAACTTTTTCCGCAAGATAACGGAACATGCTCTCGGTCAGCTCCATCATGCCGTTGTAATCGGTATATGCCTGATAAAGCTCCATAAGCGTGAATTCCGGGTTATGCTTCTGATCGAGTCCCTCGTTCCGGAATACACGTCCGATCTCATAGACTCTCTCAAGTCCGCCGACGATCAGACGCTTCAGATACAGCTCCAGAGAAATCCGCAGCTTCTTGTACTCGCCGAGCGCATTATAGTAGGTGACAAAGGGACGTGCGGAAGCTCCGCCGGCATTGTCTACCAGCATGGGGGTCTCCACCTCCATGAAGTCACGCTCACCGAGGAAATTACGGATCTCGCGGATAATCTGGGATCTTTTAATAAATGTCTTCTTGACATCCTCATTCATGATCAGATCCACATATCTCTGACGATACCGTGTGTCGGTATCCTGAAGCCCGTGGAACTTCTCCGGAAGCGGCTGAAGGGATTTTGACAGAAGAATAACTTCCTTTGCGTGGACACTGATCTCTCCGGTCTGGGTCCGGAATACATAGCCCTTGATGCCGACGATATCGCCGATATCGAGATGCTTGAACTCCTTGTAGGGCTCATCTCCCAGAGAATCGCGCTGCACATAGCACTGAATCTGTCCCAGCTTATCCTGAATATGGCAGAAGGAAGCCTTACCCATGACACGCTTGCTCATGATACGTCCCGCGATGGATACGTCCTTCCCGTCGAGTTCCTCAAAGTGATCTTTGATTTCCTGGCTGTGATGGGTCTGGTCGTAGGTTGTGATCTTGAACGGATCCTTGCCTGCATCCTGCAGCTCTTTCAGCTTGTCGCGACGTACCTTCAGGATCTGGTTCATATCCTGTACCGGTTTCTGCTTCCCGTTTTTATTCTGGTTCTGCTCTGCCATCTCTTCCTCCTGCTTCCTTATGTTCCAAAAAAATATCTATCAGATGTTTCTCTCGATTCCGAGGATCTTGTACTGCTCATCGCCGTCCGGCGTCTCGATGGAAACCACTTCGCCTACCTCGTGTCCCAGAAGAGCCTTTCCAACCGGAGACTCATTGGAGATTTTCCCCTTCAGGCTGTTTGCCTCCGTTGAACCGACAATCTGGAACTCAAGCTCCTCGTCGTAGGTCATGTCCTGAACCTTGACCTTGCAGCCGATATTTACCTTGTTTGCGTCCGCCTCGGACTCAACGACTACCTCTACATTCTTCAGCAGCGCCTCAATTTCCTCGATTCTTGCCTCGATCTGGGCCTGCTCGTCCTTTGCGGCATCATACTCCGCGTTCTCGGAGAGGTCGCCCTGCGCCCGGGCTTCTTTCAGCTTCTCTGCAATCTCTTTACGCTTTGTAACCTTGAGATCCTGCAGCTCGTCCTCGAGTGCCTTCAGGCCTGCATATGTAACTACTGTCTTATTTGCCATGATTTCACCTCATGAATAAAAGAAATTACCGTCATTTGCGCGCATATTCGCAATTTCCATATTTTAAACTGTCCACCAGACGATGTCAAGTAAAGTTCGGCGCGGAAGGCAGGTAAAAATCCGTAAAAATTGCCCCCGGCGAGCGGGTATCTTCTGATGCCGGATCCGGGAATTACATTGCTCCGCAAGGCCATAGTTTCCAGATGCTCAACCAGGTGGATACATCGTCCTGGAAAACAAGTATTCTTCGCCGAAAATCAGATATACTTCGCTGCAGCACTCAGCCTTAACTGCTTCGTCTGACAGTGCAAAATACGTTCAAAAATTGACATTGATACAAGGCAATGCTAGAATTTTCTTATCTTATCCGGCTTTATCTCCTATATAAATGTAAATAGCGATAAACAGCGCCGTACCTTCACCTGCTTCCAGTGGTTGGTATCCGCTGGACCGGAAATACTCAATGGCTTATATTTCAGATTATTACCAAGGGGGCTCATTCACATGGACAACATTCTACCGTTTCTGATCAAATGGTCCGGCGTCATCTTAAGTGTGCTGATACTTCTGATATCGATCGTCAGCACGGCAACTGCAGGCGTGACCCGCTATGAGAAGCAGATGTCGAAGGACAAGGATCCGTCTCATTATATTATGCGCAATCCGCTGAGCGGCCTTTTTATCGGCTTCAGTATATTGCTATTGGGCTGTGTCATAGAGATTTTTATCGGATGGCTGGCACTGAAGGGTGATTCTCAGAGACAGATAATTGCCATCGCAGTGGAGCTTGTCTGTGCCTTTGTCACCGGACTGATTTTTTTCCTGATGCAGAGAAAGGCCCTCTGTGAAAGGGTTTTCGTCGAGGGCAATACCATCCGCTACCAGGGATCTTTCGGGAAACCGGAAATCACTGCTTTTGATCAAATCCGCACCGTGAAGAAGGAGAATGCTGAAGACGCGATGCACGCGAAAAGCCTGACCATCCGCCCGAACAATGGCGGCCGCTTCAAGGTTAGAAATACCATGTCCAATTACATGAAGTTTGCCGAGCAGATTGAGCGCGATGTCAAGCTTCCGGATCTGACAAAGAAGAGGCGCCGCGATACACCGGAAGATGCGGACACTGAGGAATAATCTCACAATTCCTCTGCAGGGAATCACCAGAAAGCATATGCGGCAATCCCGCGAACAGACATTCTGAGGGAACAGGCAGTGTTTCTGCCTACAACAGCGAAAGGTTTTTATTTTATGAACAACAGAGACGATGAATATCTCAGTGGGGCGACGCGGGAAATCCATGTTCCGGAATATGATACGGCATTCACCGATTCTTCCTCTGATTCTTTTCAGAGCAGTCCCGGACAGTCCGGAGCAGAGCACAATCTGAACTATTATCAGCGCATGCGCAATGCGGGCAGCTTCGATGATATCGGGCGCCAGAACAGCTTCCGTGACAGCTATGATAGCGGACAGGATGCCGGGAGATTCAGCGGCTATCGCGTCAACGGCGACCAGGCTGCGAGTTTCAACGGCTATCGCGGCAACAATTACAACGATGCTCCCTATGATGATGAATACCAGGACGATCCTTCCGATGATACCTATGATATCGGTGATGATTATGATTTCGGATTCAAGCCGAAGAAGCGCAAGAAACCCCGACCGGACAGATATGACGATAACGATTCCTATGGAAACCATTCCGGCAGAGGCGGCCGTCCGACGAACGATTATGACGATGATTACGGCAGGCGTCCACGGAGGAAGCGTAGACATCCGGTTCGCCGTTTCTTCCTGACCCTTCTGGGTATTATTCTTGTCCTCATTGTCCTTGTGGCTGTTTTTCTCCATATTGCATTCAGCAGGATGAACCGCGTGGAACCTGTAGCGGATACGACTGCGGATAAAGCGACAGAAGCTGCCGGCGTAGATGCCTATGAGGAGCGCGGCGTCATGAATATTCTCCTCGTCGGAGAGGATGCCAGGGAGGGAGAAACCCAGACCCGTTCAGATACCATGATCATCTGCAGCCTTAATGCAAAAACGCGGCAGATCACTCTGGTCTCTCTGATGCGTGACACCTATGTGCCCATTGCCGGCACAGATTATTCCGCAAAGCTGAATGCCGCCTATGCCGCAGGAGGGCTGGAAACTCTCGATGAGACAGTTCAGGAGAACTTCGGCATTGACATCGACGGAAACGCGGTTGTAGATCTCGACGGCTTCCTGGAGGCCATAACTTCTGTGGGAAATCTGGACATAGACCTGACCTACGACGAGGCGACCTATATGAATGCGAATGAGGGCCTGGGATCCAGTGTGGACAACGCCCAGGTGGACGAACCCTGGGGGCTCGTAGAGGGAGTCAATTCTCTGACCCCGGAGCAGGCACTCTGCTACGCCAGGATGAGATATGTCGGCAATTCCGACTGGGACCGCGTAAATCGTCAGAAGAAAATCATCCAGGCAGCCTTCGCGAAGATGAAGTCCAATCCCTTCCGTATGCTGAAGGTAATGAATCAGGCCGCACCAAGCATCACAACAGATATGACAGACCTCTATCTGACAAGAGCGTGTATTTTTGCTTTTCTGTGCGGATCTGACATGAATGCGGCTACTCTTCCGGGCGACGGCATGTATTATTCAGACACCATCGACGGTCAGTCTGTTCTTGTCCCGGATCTGAATGCCTGCCATGAAGCTTTGATCAGCTACCTTTACGGTTCTTCCGCGGATGACAGTATCTTCAAATCCGCCCCGTCAGCCACACCGACACCCGCGCCGAAGGCCTCATCAGACACCGGCGGCACGGACGCTTCCGATAATGATGACCAGACCTGGACGGAGCCCGTCTATACCGTACCGGACAACTCTGGTCAGCAGGCTGCTCCGGATACCGATATCGCAGATATTCCAGCGAATGGAGATGACGGCAGTTCCGGCGCCGGCACTACAGACGGAACATATGATAACGGAACGACCGGCACGGATAATTCCGGATACGATAACTCCGGGACCGGCAATGGTGATTATGACAGCTCCGGCTACGACAACACAGGAACCGATAATTCCGGGTACGACAGCTCCGGAACCGGAAATGGCGGATATGACAACTCCGGTTACGATAATAGCGGCACGGACACTTCCGGTTATGACAATGCCGGAGATGCCGCTCAGAACGCAAATAACGGGTAATGACAGACAGTTATCGAGTAGGAGAAAGTCTCCTAAGGAGACTTTTTCCCTCTAGAATGTGCGCCCGCCGAGCGCACTCAACGAGATAAAACACGCTGCGCGAGTTTTATCTCGCTATCGCGACGCTCGCCGCACACGAATACTTCGCATTCGGCTGCGGCTCACTGTTCGCGTAAAAAAAGGATGCAGCTGATCGGCTGCATCCTTTTTCGTCCACTGCATCTTTTTTCTTGAAAGACTATATCCGTCTGATCAATACTTACCCGGTTTTACTACATCCATACGATGACGATCCAGTCATTACCGCATCCATACAATGATGATTACTGGATCCGACCAGGGCTGATCCGGCTTTTATTAACCGGTCTGATTTATCCAGGTCTGACTTGTTATGGCCAGGTCTTATGCATGCTTCCGGAAACGAAGGGTTATGGTCGTACCCTTGTCCAGCTTGCTGCTCACCTTGATCTGGGCATTGTGCAGCTGCGCCCCGTGCTTTACGATGGACAGGCCGAGTCCCGTTCCGCCGACCGCCTTGGAGTGGCTCTTGTCCACCCGGTAGAACCGCTCGAAGATACGGCTCTGGTCCGCTTCCGGTATACCGATTCCGGTATCCTGCACACTCACGATCACATGGTTGGTGGTCGTCGCGATATTCACATCTATGCTCCCATGTTCCCGGTTGTACTTGACCGCATTGTCACAGAGATTGTAGATCATTTCCGATACAATTCTCCGGACACCGGTGATGTTGCCGTGAACGCCGGAAAGCCTGATCTTTACATCCTTCTTGTCCGCGGCTGCCTGTACATGACTGATCTCCTCCGACACGATCTGATAGAGATCAATCATCTCCCAGTCAAACTCCATATTTTCGTCATCCAGCGAACTCAGATTGATGATGTCGTTCACCAGGGAAATCAGACGGCTTGCCTCGTCATAAATTGATTTGGAGAAATCCATGACGGTTTCCTCCGGCATACCTCCTCCCATCATCAGCTCGGCAAAGCCTGAAATGGAGGTAAGCGGTGTCTTCAACTCGTGTGACACATTTGCAGTGAATTCTCTTCGGAAGTTTTCCCGCTTGATGCTTTCCGTCTCATCGAGGATCACAAAAACCGCACCTATTACTTCCTCCTGATTGTCATCATAGGCAGGGTTTGCGATCAGCTTGTAGGTCCGGTTCTCTCTCTGCAGGGTCAGTTCTTCTTTCTTCCCGCTCAATACCTTGAAGATCGTCTCGCGAAAATCTCTGGTGCGGTTCAGCCGAAGGACGCTTCCCGAGGGCTCATCGGTCATGCCGAGAAGCCGCAGCGCCGAAGGATTCCAGGACAGGATATCCGTATTCTTGTCGATGACCAGAAAGCCCTCGGACATATTCTCTGTGATCAGATTAAATTCTTCCTGTCTCTGCTTTGCCGAATTCAGCTGTTTCCGGATCGTTTCCTGCTGCGTCTGCAGCCGGTTCAGCAGCGGTGCGAGCTCATCGTACACCACATCATTGTTGTCGAGATGATCCAGATCCAGCCGGTTCAGCGGACTTAAAATATTCTTCGTCACCATGTTGGATAAAAACAGGGACAGCAGCACGGTCGCCATGAACAGAATGACGGCGGGCCGGATCAGCTTTGCAAGGATCGCCCAGATGGAGTCCTGCGTGACCGCGACACGAAGAATTGTACCGTCATCCAGCTTCTGCGCAAAATAGATCGTCTCGCGCATCATCGTCTCAGACTTCCGAATGCTGTGACCGCTTCCGCTCTTCACCGCTTCTTCTACTTCCTCCCGGTTGCTGTGATTTTCCATCGTCGAGGGATCTGCCTCATTGTCGTACAGCACCGTTCCGTCACGCCGGATCAGCGTGACCCTTCGATCTGTATTTATCCGGTTCAGGTATTCCTGGCCCTGTGCCTCAATTCCATAGGACAGTATATTTGCTTCCTCTCTCAGTTCATCCAGCGTTCTGCTTTCCAGAAAACTGAACAGCAGCGCCGCTGTGACTCCCATGGTCAGAACAAATATCACAATGGAAACCCAGAAGGTTGATTTGAATATTTTATGACTCATATGTGTTCACCAGGCGTCAGCACGCTTCAATCTTGTAACCGATTCCTTTCACCGTCTGGATGTATTTACCCGCTTCATCGCCGAGCTTTACCCTCAGCTTACGGATATGCACATCCAGGGTTCTCGATTCTCCGTAAAATTCCCCCCATACCTTGGTAAGGAGTTCTTCTCTGTGTACAACATTTCCCTTTGCCTCGAGAAGTGCCATCAGGAGGCAGTATTCCTTATAAGACAGAGAAATATCCTCATTGTCAACCTGGATGACATGCTTATCCGGGTTAACATAGAGCTTCCCGACATGATATTCGTCCTCCGGCTCCTTTTTGGTCCTGCCGGATCTTCGCAGTACCGCGCGCACCCTCGAAGTCAGCTCGACGATGCCAAACGGCTTTGCGATATAGTCGTCCGCGCCGAGATCAAGTCCGTTCGCCTTGTCATACTCACTGCTCTTCGCTGTCAGCATGATGACCGGAACATCCTCGGTACGGATATTCTTTCTGATTTTCTTCAGAATGCTCAGCCCGTCCTCACCGGGAAGCATGATGTCCAGAAGAATCAGCTCTGGAAGTGCTTCATCCATTCCGTGATAGAAGGATTTCGGTTCTGAAAATCCCCTTACCTCATAGCCTTCTCTGGAAAGCGCGTAACTGACCAGCTTTCTGATATTGTCGTCATCTTCCAGTATATATATCATGATCGGTATTCTCCTCGTCCCACAGATGTCTGATACCGGAACAATCACCGGCATCATTCTCTTGTGTTTTTCCCATCTGATATAGTTTACATTGTATAAAAAGCAATGTAAACTCCGATAGGTTTCTTATGTTAATTGTATATTAAGCGTTAACTTTTTTCTCTCATAAAATAGCCGGGAGTTGCCTCCCGGCTTTACTTCCGTTCTGATTTTTGTGAAAAGCACGAAGCTTTGTTAACATTGCCTGCTCAACAGATTTATTCATAGAACTGGAACTGCTGGCTTTCCTTCTGATAACGGTCCGTATATTTCATATGAAGCTTTCCCTTGACAATAAATGATACCCAGGAAGCGATGTTCTCTGAGTGATCTGCCATCCGTTCGATATATTTGGCGATCATCAGATAGTTCACATACTGCTCCGTATTCTCCGGTTTTTCCTTGATCCTCAAAATTATTTTTTCCATAATATCATCGAGCCCTTTATCGACGATATTGTCCTGTGTGGAGATATCCTTCGCCAGTTCAATATTTCCGGTAAAAAAGCTTTCGATCGTATTTCCGACCATCTCCCTCATTGTGAGGAATATCCGGTGAAATTCTTCCGGTGCTTCAACCTCCGGCATCTTTGAAAGCTTCACAATGTAAATGCTGATATCACTGCTGTTGTCCGCGATTCTCTCCAGATCACTGATCATTCGCATGTAGGAGGCAATTTTTCTCCAATCCGATGCAAGCGGCGCCTGTTTCACCACGATGCCGATGCATCTCTCCTCAATGTCCGTCTCCATCTTGTCAATGATATCATCATGCTCCATGACCTCTGCAGCCAGCTTCGCGTCTCTCTCCGAGAACGCGTGGATGATCCGGTCTATGGATCTCTTCACTTCTTTTCCCATCTCGTGAACCAGCACATTGATTTCACGAAGTTCGTCGTCGTATTCTTTTCTATTTGCCATTTTATCTGTATTCCTCTTTCTCCATCCCCTGAACCAGATTGTGCGACCCGCCATCCGCGCCGGAAAAATATCAGGCTCCGGCCGGACTCATCCGAATCATCAGCCGAATCTTCCTGTGATGTACTCCTCTGTCTTCTTGTTCTTTGGATTCAGGAAGATATTCTGTGTCTCTCCGGATTCGATCAGTTCTCCGAGAAGAAAGAACGCCGTAATATCAGAGATACGGTTTGCCTGCTGCATGTTGTGGGTAACCATTACGATCGTGTATTTCTTCTTCAGCTCCAGACAGAGCTCCTCGATTTTACCCGTTGAGATCGGGTCCAGCGCACTGGTGGACTCATCCATCAGAAGGACCTCCGGCTCGACCGCAATCGCTCTGGCGATGCAGAGTCTCTGCTGCTGCCCGCCGCTCATTCCGAGGGCATTCTTCTTGAGCCTGTCCTTGGTCTCGTCCCAGATTGCCGCCTGTTTCAGGGAGCGCTCAACGATCTCATCGAGTGCCGCCTTGCTGTGCACGCCATGAAGTCTCGGGCCGTAGGCTACGTTGTCATAAATGGACATCGGGAACGGATTTGCCTTCTGGAATACCATTCCTACCTTTTTCCGAAGGATATTTACGTCCATGTCCTTGTAGATGTCGACACCATTCAGTCTGACATCTCCTTCGATCCGGCATCCCTCTACCAGATCATTCATCCGGTTTAATGTCTTCATGAATGTGGACTTGCCGCATCCGGAGGGGCCGATGAGAGCTGTAATCTTATGCTCCTGAATGTCCATGTTGATATTTTTTAATGCCTGATGATCTCCATACCAGAGATTCAGATTATGTGCTTCGATAATATTCGCCATTTTTTATACCTGCATAGATCTCCTGAAATATCCGAATCTGCCGTCGGCAACTTTTTCGCCGACCTTCCGCGCCTTGATGCACAGTTTTGTTCCGTACCTGTTTCGGATAAAAATTTACAGTCACATATAAACTTTCCGGATGAATACGGCTGCTGCCGCAATGCTTTCCGTCAGTCTACCTTAACCTTAAGTTTTTTTGCCACCAGTTTTGCGGAAAGATTGATAATCAGGGTGAGGATCAGCAGAATTGCCGCGATGGCAAAGGCCACGCCGAACTCTCCTCTTTCCTTTGCATACATGTAAAGAGCTACGGTAAGTGTGGAGCCCGCGTTTCCGGGTGTTACCGCGTCCTTGATCGAAAGGATGTTGTTCGCCATTCCGGCAGTGAACAGAAGCGCGGCACTCTCTCCGACGATACGCCCGATGGCCAGAATGCAGCCTGTCACAATACCGTCTATCGAGGACGGCAGGACTACGGTGCGGATCATGTGCCATTTTCCGGAACCGAGTGCAAGACTGCCTTCGCGGTAGCTGTCCGGAACCGTCTTCAGACTTTCCTGTGTTGTTCTGACAATTGTAGGAAGTGTCATGATTACCAGGGTCAGCGATCCGGCGAGAAGGCTCGTTCCGATGGAGCAGAACTGTACGAAAATCAGCATACCGGCAAGTCCGTAGATGATTGACGGGATTCCCGCAAGGGTCTCCGATGCAAATTCAATCACACCTACAAGCTTGCGGTTGGTCGCGTACTCGTTCAGGTATACCGCCGTTCCGACTCCGAGAGGCAGTACAATGACGAGGGTGATCAGTACAATGTATACCGTATTCAGAATATTCGGGAGAATTCCAATGACTCCCTTCAGAAGGCTTGGCTTGGAACTCAGAAATTTCCAGCTGATGTTCGGAATGCCTCGGTAGCAGATATATCCGATCAGCCCCGCTACCAGCGCCAGGATCAGGATGAAGGAAATATACATCAGGATGTTGACAACTTTAATTTTTATTCTTCTGGATAATGATATTTTCTCGTGCATAGCCTTACCTTCTGTCACTCTTTTTTGCTCTTGAATACAAAGTTCAGAAGCAGTGTTATGATCATAATGAATATAAACAGTACCAGTGCGATGGAGAACAGTGCCTGTCTCTGAAGTCCTGAAGAGTAGGACATCTCACTCGCGATTGCTGTTGTCAGGAAGCGTACGCTCTTGAACAGTCCCGGCATATTCGCGACATTACCGGATACCATCATAACCGCCATTGCCTCTCCGATCGCACGGCCGACACCGAGAACGACTGCGGAAGCGATTCCACTCGAGGCTGCAGGAACTGATACCTTGAATACAGTTTCTGTCCATGTCGCGCCGAGAGCGAGACTTGCTTCCTCATATTCCTTCGGAACAGCCAGGAGTGCGGTTTCCGACACACTGATGACGTTCGGCAGTACCATGACGGACAGAACAATGATTGCCGACAGAAGGTTCGCGCCGTCTGAGAGATGAAACGCGTTACGGATCATCGGCACAATGACGATCATCCCTACCAGACCATAGACAACGGACGGAATTCCGGCAAGAAGCTCAACAGCTGCCCGGATCAGCTCCGCGATCCTGCTGCTGGCCATCTTCGCAAGAAAAATGGAACACAGCAGGCCGATCGGAACAGCAATCACAATTGCTCCGAGAGTTCCGTATACAGATGTCAGAATGAAGGGAAGGATTCCGAACTTCGGGTCAGCGGCCGTGGATGCCCATACTGAGCCGAACAGGAAGTCCGTGATTCCGATCTTTCCGATTGCCGGAACACCGGATGTGACCAGAAAGATTGTAATGAACAGAACGAATGCGATGGCAATCATTCCGCATACAAAGAAGATACCGCTCATCACTCTTTCCGCCGCGTTCTTTTTCTTCTGACCCTTTTCGGACAGCGATGGACCTGTGACGCTGTAAAATGTAGCTTTTCCGTTTCCGGACGCATCTCCGTATCCGGATTGCTTATTCTTATTGGATTCTTTTGCTGATGATATCTGCATATTGCCTTTCCCTGATCCTTACGACCATTCTGAATTCTGTTAAATCTGTAAAAAATTATCGCTGTGCCGTGCATAAATAATTCGCGTAACGAGATAAAACACGCTGCGCGAGATTTATCTCGCTATCGCGATGCTCGCCGCACACGAATACTTCGCATTCGGCTGCGGCTCACTGTTCGCGTAAATAAATTCTTACAAGCCCGCGCTTCCCGTGTCGGACCTGTAAGAATTATGCTTCTGTCACTTCATATTCCGTCGCTGTTCTGTTCTATATTCCGGGTTTATTCTGATCTTACTTGTTCGCCTTGGAAACCGGAACAGCTCCTGCCTTCTCAATCAGGTCAGCTGCCTGATCGCTGGTGATGTAATCGAAGAACGCCTGTGCCTGCGGGCTCAGCTTCTTGCTGTCGTTTGTAATTACATTGAAGTTACGCTGAATCTTGTAGCTTCCGTCAAGAATGGTGTCCTCGGTACACGCAACTCCGCCAACGGTAAGAGTCTTAACGGTATCGTTCAGATCTGCCATTGAAGCATATCCGATTGCATTCGGATTTCCTGCTACAGTCTGGATGACATCACCTGTGGAAGTCAGCTCCTGAGAAAGTTTGCACTGATCCTTGGTGTCTGTGATGGTTTCGAATCCGTCTCTTGTACCGGAACCTGCCTCACGTCCGATGCAGACGATCTCAGCGTCATCGCCGCCGACATCCTTCCAGTTTGTGATCTGGCCTGTGTAGATCTGCTTGATCTGATCAATTGAAAGATCTGAAACCTTGTTGTCCGGGTTTACGATCAGGGCAATTCCATCAATAGCGATGGTCGTCTGTGTGAGTCCGTCCTTCTCCTCATCCTTCAGGTCACGGCTTGCAAGTCCGAGATCGGTGCTTCCCTCGGTCGCTGCCTGGATACCAGAGCTGGAACCGGTCGGATTGTAGGTGACCTCAACGTTCGGATACTCTTCCATGAAGGACTCGCTCAGGTAGCTGATAACCTTCTCCATAGAGGTGGATCCGTCTGTTCCGACTGTTCCGGAAAGATCAGATGATGCTGCAGCAGATGCCTCATCTCCGGAGGATGCTGCAACTGTGCTTTCTTCGGATTCTTCTGAGGATGCTGCCTCCGTGGTCTCGGCTGAGGATGCTGCAGCAGAAGTATCTGCGCTGCTCTGCTCCGATGATGATGCCGATGTGCTTCCGCAGCCTGCTGCCAACAGAGATGCGCCGAGAATTCCGGCAAGAACAAATGTCATGGTTTTACGTTTCATTGTCATTCTCCTTCTTCCTTCATGGATGTTTTCTACTTTCCGGATACGAATCTCTTCTGGATTTCTGGTTTTCTAATCCTGTTCCTGATATCTTCTGCTCCGAAAAAATCGTGTTCTTTCTCGTATTGAATGATGGAATCGCATCACTCAATGCAGTTCTAATCATGCCATGCGATATGTAAACAGCGTAACCGGTCATACGTTAACAATAAATAAATTCATTGTGTGCAATGTTAACGCTCTCTGCCCGATAAAGGTAAAATATGTGTCGCAAATGGCCTATCACGCATAAATATGAGAGCAATTCTAAAAAAGCAAAAGAGCGGCGAAGTCGCTCCGGACAGTCCCGGAACGGCTTTGCCGCCCTTTTGGCATAATAACCAGCTGCATAAAAAATGTATTTAAATATCGACTCGTTTTCCCGAGCCGATTTCACATCACGATTTGTTAACTTTCATGATGTCTGTTATCAATGACCGGATACCAGGATTCATTGAAAGACCATCACGATTTGTTAACTTTCGTGATGTCTGTTACCTCGAGAATGTCTTCCCGAACCTTGAACCCGATCTCATAGCCCGCATATTCCATCCCGTATCTTCTCTCCGGATCGGCCTGATATGAGGGGCGCGGGTCCAGAGCAAGTACCTGACGCAGTGATCCGGTTTTCTCCAGCGGAAATCCGCTGTCTGCAAGAAGCTTTTCCCCGAGTATTACCTTCAAACGGTAGTCCTTAGTCCCGCCGGTGAAGCCTTCCAATGCGTCTTCGTGAATGTCGGCATATGGAATATATGGCTTGATATCATATATCGGCGTTCCATCCATCAGATCCGCTCCGCTGATATGAAGAACGGGCCCGATTCCCTCCCGCTCTTCAATCGACTCCAGTTTCACGGATGACAGGCCGAGCGCGTTTGGCCGGAACGGGGAACGGGTGGCAAAAACTCCCACCCTTGTATTTCCTCCCAGCCTTGGCGGACGCACCGTCGCATGCCAGCCGCTGTCTGCATTCTCCGAGAACTGCCAGATCAGCCACAGGTAATTGAACTTTTCCAGACCGCGCACAGCCTCCGGCGAGGCATACTCCGGCTCAAATATAATCTCCGCCTTTGTGTCTGCCAGTCCGCTCTGCCTGGGGATTCCGAACTTACCCGGAAACTCCGAGGATATTGCAGCGATTCTCCGAATCGTATATTCCTTCATTCCGACTCCCGCTTTCTTCCTTCTTCTCTGCCGGCTCGCTTACTTCTTCTCCGCTGGCTCGTTTTCTTCGTCGCCCTTCATTTTCTCAAAGAGATTGTGTGCCGGCTTCGGAAGCTCGATTCCGATTGCCTCGCGAATTGCCTGACGGACATTTTCCACCGGTACAATGGTCAGATGATCTCTGACCTCCTTCGGTACATCCTCGAGATCTCTCTCATTGTCCTTCGGGATCAGCACCTTTTTCACGCCGGCTCTCTGCGCAGCCATGAGCTTCTCCGGAAGCCCGCCGATCGGAAGTACCTGGCCTCTCAGGGAAATCTCACCGGTCATCGCAAGATCGGAAGGCACCGGTTTGTTATTGACCAGCGATGTCAATGCGGTGAACATGGTAATGCCTGCAGACGGTCCATCCTTCGGAACTGCTCCCTCCGGAACATGGATATGAATATCTCTCTCTCTGAAATTCAGATCGCTGTTGATGTAGTAGGACTTCAGAAGGCTGGCCGCAATGGAGGCCGACTCCTTCATGACATCGCCCAGCTGACCGGTAAGCTTGATCTGTCCGCTGCCCCGCATCGCCGTCGTCTCTATAAACAGAATCTCGCCGCCCGCCTGTGTCCATGCAAGTCCGGTCACGATACCGGCCGGATTGTGCTTCTGCACGCGATCGTGAAGAATTCCTTTGTTGCCGAGATATTCCGGCACATCCTTCTCCTTCACGGTGATTTTCTTTGATTTTTCTTTTTTCTCCGTCTTTTCCGTTTCAGCATCCGCCTTTTCAGATGCCGCCGTCTTTTCAGAAGTATTCTCTGCTCCAGCCGCAGTTTCGCATTTTTCCTCTGCTTCGGATGATGCTCCGGATTCCTCTTCCATCCGCTTCTCTACCAGCTTTGCGGCAACAACTCTGCAGAGCTTGTCCAGCTGTTTTTTCAATCCGCGGACTCCCGCCTCGCTGGTGTATTCCGAGACAATTCTGCGGATTGCGCCGTCCGTTACACTGAGATCCTTCCGTGTCAGACCGGTATCCTCCATCGCTCTCGGCAGGAGATGTTTCTTTGCGATCTGCTCCTTTTCGTAAGGAGTGTAGCCAGAAAGCTGGATTACCTCCATACGGTCAAGCAGAGGCTGCGGGATCGTATCCCAGCTGTTCGCCGTGCAGATGAAAAATACATTTGACAGATCATACGGTATATTCATGTAGTGATCGACAAAGGTGTTGTTCTGCTCCGGATCCAGCACTTCCAGCAGTGCGCTCGACGGGTCTCCGCTGAATCCTCCTTCGGTCAGCTTATCGACCTCATCCAGAACCACAACCGGATTCATGGCGCCGGAGCGCTTGATTCCCTCCATGATACGTCCGGGCATTGCGCCGACATAGGTTCTGCGATGACCGCGGATCTCTGCCTCATCTCGTACGCCTCCCAGGCTGATCCGGACATACTTTCTGCCCAGCGCCTCGGCAATGCTCTTTCCCATACTGGTCTTACCTGTTCCGGGAGCGCCGACAAGCAACAGAATCGATCCTTCCTGCTTATTCTTCAGTGCCATGACTGCCAGCTGCTGCAGAATTCTTTCCTTTACTTTATCCAGACCGTAGTGATCCTTGTCCAGAATCCGTCTGGCCTCCTTCAGATCGACCTTCGGGAGTTCATCCGGCTTCCATTTCAGTGAGGTTACAAAATCCAGATAATTCTCGGAGGATGCACGGTCGGGATCGTTCGGCTGCATCTCCATATAGCGCTTCAGAACCCGGTCAACCTCTTTTCTTGCCTCGGCGGGCATTCCCGATTCCTCGATCTTTCTCCGGTAGTCGTTTTCTTCCTCCGCCGCATCCGGATCCATGTCATCCAGTTCCTTCTGCAGAAGCCCGATCTGTTTCTCGATGGCGGCCTTCTTGTAGAAATTGCCTTCCGTCGCATTGTATCTGTCGTTCAGGGCCTCCTGCATATCAACGGTGCCCTTAAACCGTTTCAGTGCTTCCTCGATCAGAAGTCCTCTCTGTTTCATCGAGTCTGTCTCCAGAAGCGCATATTTTTCATCCGGACTCATATCCAGGAACTGACAGAACATCGCTCCCAGTTCATTGATGCTCTTGCATCTCTCCACATAGCCGGCCGCCATCTGCCCGCCCTGGAAATGGGTGGTAAGCTCAGTGATATCCTTTTTCAAGGTGTCGAGAAGGTCCTTCTCACCCTTGAGCGTGATATCAAGGACCTCGTCCTTCGGTTCAAAGGTTGCCTCCAGAATGTCACCATTTCCGGTGAGGCTGGTGATCTCCACCTTCTCCCGGGTTCTGGCGTGCACCCGGTATCCAACCTTTGTTGAATTGATGTCCAGTACATCTGCGAGCACGCCCAGACCATAGACATCGCTCATGGTCAGGTCCATCTTGCCCTTTGCTTCTTTCATCGGTACGATCAGTACCTTGTTGTCATCGATCTTGATGCGGCTCTTCTCATCCTCGTTCAGTTCCTCAACGCCGAGCTGATAATCGACGTCAGGGAGTATTACTGTATCATATGAAGGTATAACCAGATAACTTTTCATACTCGTTCCTCTTTTCTGCAATCTCCAGAGAACTCAAGCTCTCTGTTGCCGTAACTGTCCCTGCCCTCTGCAGGTGTGTTAGCACTCATTAATATTGAGTGCTAATTATATGTAGTATAGCATAATTACCGGCGTTGTCAACGATTGTGAACAATTTAATTTCAAAAAACAGGAAAGAGACCTATGTTATTCAGGCTCCGATATACCTGCACGCCGCCAGTGCCGCGACCGCTCCATCCGCCGCAGCGGTTGTCAGCTGCCGGACTGTCTTGGTACGGCAGTCTCCTGCAGTGAAGATGCCGGGAGTTCTTGTAGCGCAGTCTTCTCCGGCTTCGATGTAGCCGGCCGGAGCAAGGTCTACTTCATCCGCAAATGCCTTGTTGTCCGGCACCTGACCGATCGCGACAAACAGACCGCTTACCGGAAGCTCCCTCTTCTCTCCGGAAATCTTGTCTGTCACCTCGACCGCGGTGAGCTTATCGCTTCCGATCAGCCCGGTCACATTACTGTTCAGGACAAATTCTACATTGTTCTTCTGCTTCAGCTTCTCCACATCCGCCGCGTCGCCCCGGAACTGATCTCTTCTGTGAATCAGATAAACCCTGTTGCAGATATCTGCCAGATACAGGGCATCTTCAAGCGCCGTATTGCCTCCGCCGTTCACAGCGACATCCTGTCCCTTGAAAAACGAGCCATCACAGGTGGCGCAGTAGGAAACTCCCTTTCCGGTCAGTTCCTCTTCTCTGTCAATTCCAAGTGTGCGGTTTTTCGCTCCGGTTGCCAGAATCACCGCCTTGCAGTGATATTCTCTCTTTCTGGTCTCCACAATCTTCCCGCCGTTATCCTCCCGGATGCCGAGAGCTCTTTCGTAGCGGAATCTCGCCCCGAGATCGATCGCCTGCTGATAAAGGCCCGTCGCAAAATCATACCCGCTGACATGCGCAAGTCCCGGATAGTTCTCAATGTCCGGTGTGTTCACAATCTGTCCGCCGTATGCCTTCGCCTCCAGCACAATTACCTGCTTTCCGGCGCGCACCGCATAGATCGCAGCGGTCAGCCCGGCGGTCCCGCCTCCGATGATTACAATATCTGTTGTGACCTGTTTCTTTTCTTCTGTCATATCAAATAGCCCGCCTTTCTGTATATTTTTGCATATGTCTGTCTTCATCTGCCAAGCTTCTCATATTGCACATGATCTGTTACTGCGCATGACCTGTTATTGCGCATGACCTGTTATTGTGCATGACCTGTTATTGCGCATGACTTGTACAGAATTAATATTTGTTCCTTTGCCAGAATTCATGCCGTAATTGCATCCCAGATTTACTTCTTATCCTTGTTAATGAATTCTTTCTGTAATCTCATAAGAAGACAGCAGAAATGAAATTATATTGTGTACAATTAATTATGAGATCATCATACTAACCCTGCCAGCATTTGTCAAGCACCCGTTTTTCCCCCTTTGCCATCGATTGCATAAGTCCAGTCGCACAGATATGAGATGGGGTACAAAAAAGCGGGAATCCTTCGCTTCTTGTCCGGAGTCCCGCTTCCATAATAAATTTTGAAACATAAATCTGATTTAATACAACCGGCTTTTCACGGTTTTATCACACGGGGACCCCTGAGGCGCAATCGTTTGCTCTTTCTGAAAATCACCAATAACGACGATACGCCAATCACTCCTGCACAGATGATACCCATTACTAAATAAAGCCAGACAGGTATCCCATACACCTGTTGTTCTTCTGACCGATACGAGTTACCCGCCATGTCGGTCAGTACAATCTGCACTTTATGTTTCCGAAGTCCGGTCAATCTGACGGTTCCCTGATAGTTCGTCGCATCCGGAATGTCCGATATCTCCTGCTGCAGCTTTCCGTCCACGAGAACCCTGATATTCTTCAGGCGAATCGCATCAAATGCCTGATATCGGAGAATATTTTCTGCATGGACCTTCATCGACCGTTCCGTTAGCCGGATAAAATTCACCTCTGGATTCGTGGAATCCACTCGGAATAAGATCGGCTTCTGATAATAATCCATGCTGTCCGGCTTATTTCCTGCTTCATCTGCGGAAGAAACCGATACCTGATAGATCCCGTCCTTCTCAAAATTCTTGCGGCTGATGATGTAATCATAGCGATACCATCCCTTACGATCTTCCTGCTCACGGTCTTCCTGCTTATCATCTTCACCACTATGCACTTCATATAACACCTGCTCCAGTGGTTCTCCATCCCTGATTATCTCAACCTTCAGTGATTTTGCGACGAGTCTGTCCGGATTATATTCGGAAATAACCAGATCCCTTTCTACACTCCGGACGTAAGAATCCTGAAGATCCTTGCAGCTCTGACTGTAAACATAGACGGAGCCAAAGCGATTCACCTTAAATGGAATATCCCGGGAAGCGGTATTTCCCTCTTCATCCTCATAAGTCACAGCCATTCTATAATATCCATCATTATCCGGAATTTCCTGCAGGATCTTGCCGGTATCTTCTCTGGAAAGAATTTCCATCTCCCATGGTTCTTCCGTTGACCGATTCCCTGCCCCCGCAGCTTCCGTTGTTCCCGACACGCGGTTTGGCACAATCTCCCGGGTCACCAGAATCTCATTCTCCTGGCCGCCCGCATTCCCTGTGACTGTTCCGTTCTCTCTGATCAATTGTATCTTGACTTTCACCGGCTTCGCCGCCTCAAATGCAGCTCCTTCCAGCCTGAGAACCATCTTGTTCTTTCCTTCGCTGTCCTTATTCTCACTGATTCCTATTCTGGCCGAATCCAGCATGCTCTCCAATTTCTCTGTATTCATAACCTGCTGTATCTTCTTCTGTTCTTCAGTCCCGACCTCTGTTTCTTCCACCTTTACTGCCGTGGTCTGTTCCTCTGTCTCACCTGACTTTTCTTCCTTTTTATCTGTATTTATCTGTTCATAGATTTCCGGTACCGTAACTTCCGGCTGTTCCTCAGCTGGCTTATCTTTCTGCTCTGCACCCCGCTCCTTCGTCTGTTCCGCTGCCGGCTTCTCTTTCTGCTCAGCTGTCGGCGGCTCCTTCTGCTTCGCTGTCAGCTGCTCCCCTGTCGAAGATTCTCTCTCCTTTCGTTTCAGCTCCTCCTGACTGCGGACACTCTGAATCATATTATCCTTTTCTTTTGATTTTTCCGGATCTGCTCTGTTCATCTCTCCAGTTTCCGGTTTGGTGCTTGTTAACTCACTGATCTTCGATTCATCACTTTTTGACTCTGTGATCTGTGGTTCGTTTTTTCCCGATTCTGTGATATTTGATTCTATGATATTTGATTCTATGATATTTGATTCTGTGATACTTGATTCCGCTCTGTTTCCAACCGGTCTGTCTTCCTTTGCTTCTTCCGGCTTTTTGTCACTATCTCCTTCTTCCAGACTTTGTGAAGGCAGTTCTGATTTCGTTTTTTTTTCTTTCCTATCCGGATCGTTTTTCTCTATCTCTACATCTTCTTCTGCAGCATGATCGATATTCTGATCTGCATCTTCGTCTTTTGTGTCCGTATCTTTTTTCTGTTCTTCTACATCCTCTGCCGCAGCATGATTCATCTCCTGGTCCTCGGTGTCTTCTGTTCCATTGTTTTCTCCAACATCATTTCTGTTCTCCGCTTTCTCTATGCTCACTTTCTTTTCTGAATCTGCAGAAGGCTGCTTTTCCAGGCCCTCTTCGCTTACTTTCTTTTCTAAATCTGCAGAAGAAGGCTTTTCCAAGTCCTTTTCGCTAACTTTCTTTTTTGAATCTGCGAAAGGCTGCTTTTCCAGGTCCTCTTCGCTCATTTTCTTTTCTGAATCTGCAGAAGAAGGTTTTTCCAGGTCCTTCTCCCTCTTTTCGTTTTCCGATGAAAAATCTTCTTCCATCATGGGCGGGGACTCCTGAACCGGGTTCTCGCCTGTTTCCGTATTCATGGTTTCTTCCTGAATTGAATCCATACTTGTCTTCGTATTTATGACTTCTTCTGGATTTGAGTTCTCCACAAAACTGATGCTGTCTGTTTCTTCTTTTACACTATCTTCTGCCGCCTCCACAGTTGTTTCTGTGTCTGTCTGCAGCCCCGAACCGTTCATGATCAAAGCGCCCGCCAATAGCAATAACACAAGCTTTTGTTTCATCTGCCTTCACCTGCCTTCCATCTTCCAACTATAACTAAGCGCGGCTGTCTCGCTCTCACTCCCCGGATCAACCCTGAGCGCCACTGTCTCGGTTTCGCTCTCTGCATCTGCCCCGAGGGCCACTGTCTCGGTTTCGCTCTCTGCATCTGCCCCGAGGGCTTCCGTCACATTGTCTCCAGTGCTATCGAAAACCTGACCCACTACTTTTTCTTCTACTCCTCTGTCAGATACCAGATCCGCTGTATTTTCTTCCTCCCTGCACGGAGATGCTTCTTCCGCATCATCAATGTCCTGATATTTCTCTTTGGCAAAGAGCTTCCTTCGTCTTTCCTTTCCCGGATGCACCTGCCCCATAACCGCATTTTCCTCGCGGTCTGTCCGGATCTGCTGCCAGATCCGGAAACGGATTCCCAGAAAAACTGTAAATGCAATTCCCGCCCCGGAAAAAACAAACAGGATCTCCGAAATCAGGTATAATTGCTGCGTACCTGCTCTCATACTTTCCTCCCCTTTGTATAAGATGCGAATCCGTCACTCTTTTCCGTTTTGTTCCTGTTTTTCCTGCTCCACTTCTCTCGCTTTTCTCGCTCTCCTCTGCTCTTCACGCTCTGCTTCTCCCGCTCTCCTCTGCTCTTCCTGCTCTGCTTTTCTTCTCTGTTCGGTATTTTCCCAGGTTCTGTCCAGATTCTCATGATATTCAGAAAAACACGCCAGGAGTTTCTCCTGCAGCTGAACGGATTTCTGCTGCGTTACGGGCAGTGCGCGGACTTTTTCCATCAATTGGTCCAGGAGATCCAGAACCTCCTCCCTTTTGATTCCGCAGGACGCCATTCCTTTCCGGTAAGCATTGATCAGATTTCCGAATTCCTCATACATGATCATCCGAACATAGTCGGCATCCTCTGTCTGGTAATCCTCAAGCTGAAGAATATTCATTCTGACCGACTCCAGCAGCTTCTGGTAATCTTCCAGAGAAGGCTCCCGAACACTGGTATTGTCAAACGCGAATCGTATACAGAAGGTACAGAACGACGAATAATATCCGGCTCTGGCAGAAACCTCCCTGTTCTCCTTTTCTTCCGCAGCGTCCCGGAAAAACGGCTGTGCCTTCAGCACTCTGTTGCGAAAGGAATCATCCCCGCCGGAGTATAAATACAAATACAGAATTCCTGCCTCTAAGGACAGTTTCTGATAAGCTCCCGCCTTGCTGTTCTTTTTCAAGGCCGCCTGGTTGGTACTCCACGCTTCCAGAAAAATCCGGCTTTCCGCCTCACCGAAGACGCCTTTCTCGCGATATACCTCTAACAGCTTCTGATAGGCCCGGACATCTCCTCCATCTATCTCAATCGCATCCAGGTAACTTCTGATCCTGTCCTCCGCAGGCAGAGCCTGTGAGATACTGATCCTTCTCTCATAATTTCTCTCGTTCAGCTGTACAGCAGCTACATTGCAGGTCAGACCGCCCAGGCAGCATCCGGCAGCCATGACCGCTGAAAGATAAAATAAAGCAGTCCGTCTTTTCTGTTTTCTGCGCACACTGGAAATTGTTCGCTCCGGATGCCTGAGATCAAAGATCAGTGCGCGGCAGTCCGGATACCGCTGATCCGGTGCAAAAGCCAGACAGCGGTTTAGTATGGTTTCTGTGCTTTCCGAAATCTCCGGACGGATCTTCCGGATCGGATGGTATTGGTATTGATAGGGATCTTTTCCCGGAGATATTCCGGTCAGAAGTTCAAAGATGGTAATTCCAAGAGAATAAATGTCCGAGCGGGGATCTGTCTGCGCATGGCCGTACTGCTCCGGAGCGGCATATCCATTCGTTCCGAGCGCAATTGTATCTGTCTGATTCTTGTATTTATATTCCCTCGCAATCCCGAAATCGATAAGTTTGAGAAATCCCTCCGGTGTCTGCATGATATTGCCGGGCTTCATATCCCGATAGATAATCGGAGGATTCTGACGATGTAAATATTCCAGCACCTCAGCCAGCTGAAGAAACCAGTTCATGACCTGGTCTTCCGGAAAGAATTTCTGCCGTTTCAGCAGACGGTCCAGCGATTCCCCGGTCACATAGTCCAGAACAATGCAGACCGACTCATCCCTGTCAATAATGTCCACAATTCTCGGCAGTGCAGGGTGATCAAGTTTTTTCATCATTTCTGCTTCCGCCAGGAGTGAGCTCACCGCCACCTTGTGTTCACCGTCCTGCCCGTCTTTCCGGATTTCCTTCACAGCCCAGCTCTTATGGAGTCTGACATCCATCGCCAGATACACTCTGGCCATCCCGCCTCTTCCGATTTCCTTCAGGATCTCATAACGTCCGTCCAGAATCTGTCCTGTAAACATTCTGCGCCCCTTCACACATCTCATATGCCGCGTCAAGCAGCATATGCAGGTTCTCAGCCGCCTCTCCTGCGTAAATCCTGCCATGCTCTCTGCAGAAATCTGCATTGTCTCCCATCCAGCATCCGGCAGAGTTGTCCAGGATCTCGGCCATTCTCTTAATCAGATCCTGCATCTCAAGCGTATAGTGCTCCACCGTCCGGAGACGTCCTGCCCTTTCGTCTGGAAAAATCATTTTTCATACCCCTCCCTGAAAAACTCTTCGCAAAAACTCACGTGATGCCAAGGTCAAAAGAAAGCCGTGTTTATCGCAATTCATCCCTTCACCTATAGTGATGAGGGACTTCTTGCTCACGACATGTTAAACTGCCTGAGACATATGCTGCAGCATTCCGTACAGCAGTACCTTCATGCGCACCGTGTTGCGGCGCAGCTCAGCAAGCTCCTCCTCCATACGAAGAGAACAGGAAACCACATCTTCTTCGTCAGATGGGTACATCGCTTCCAGAGATCGGATTTCTTCCCTCAACTTTTTCATACAATTTTCTGTCTGCTCAAATAGCAACAACAACTCTTTCATAACATCCCCCTCTCTTTGCATTCCTGCGCCTGTCTGCCTGTGCAGATGCACACGTGCGAATTTTGTCCATGATCTGATTTACCGCTGATCATGTGCGGTTCCGTGCAAGCGCGCGTGCTTCACTTTTTTCTCCTGCCAAAATAAATCCGATAATATCTCATATTTATATAGTCAGGTATTACGAGTTCCACTTCACGTTAGAAATCACGTACTGCCAGTTCCATTTCGTGGGATCACATCCGCCAGAACAGCTGATGTCAAAAAGAATAAGAAAAAAGAATGCTTCCCGTGTACTTCGGGAATTACTTTAAGTATAGCATGCTGCGCCCCGTTGAAAAGTATCTCTGAATGACCAAATCATACAAAGATCTCACCGATTCCTTGTGCAAAAAGCTGTCGCAAATTCTAATTTCAAATATGAAAAAGCCGCTATTGATTCTAAATCCAGCAATCGAATAATCAATGTTTCACTCAGACAGACGCATTGGTTGCTATTTTTTTACTGGAAGGATATAATACAAGATCACGGAAATATGTAATAAAGAAAGGCAGAAAATGAGTATACAGACAGTTACTCCCGCAGAACTTGAGACCTGGGCTGCGGAAGATTATATAATCATTGACGTGCGTGACGAAAGTGCATACCAGCTTGGCAATATTCCGGGCTCTGTGCGCATTTCCAGACAGGACCTCCTGAACGGCAGCTTTCAGCTGCCGAAGAACAAAAAACTGGTCCTCTATTGTATGTTCGGCGTACTGAGCAGGGACCCCGCCGAGAAGCTTCTGGCCGAAGGCTATGACGCCTACCATCTGGACGGCGGCTACGGAAACTGGCTTGTGCGCATCATGAAGTCCGAATCCGGGAATGAACAGCGCCGCACTGAGATTGAGAAAAGTCTCCGTAAGCGCTTCAAGCATGACATTATGGGCCGCTTCGTCAAAGCAATCATCGACTATGACCTCATCCGCCCGAACGACAAGATCGCGGTCTGCATCTCAGGCGGCAAGGACTCCATGCTCATGGCGATGCTTTTCAAGGAGCTGAAGAGGCGGAACAAGATTCCCTTTGAAGTGGTATATCTGTGCATGGACCCGGGCTACAGCGAGACGACGCTCGGCATGATTCAGGGAAACGCCGGTCTTCTCGGGATTCCTCTCACCATGTTCCAGACCCGGATCTTTGACGCGGTTGATAATATTCCGAAATCGCCCTGTTACATCTGCGCCAGAATGCGCCGGGGCTATCTGTACCGACAGGCAAAGGATCTCGGCTGCAATAAGATTGCGCTCGGACATCATTACGACGATGTAATCGAAACAACCCTGATGAGTATTCTCTACAGCGGTCAGACACAGACCATGATGCCCAAGCTTCACAGCACAAATTTCGAGGGAATGGAGCTGATTCGTCCTCTTTATCTGATCCGTGAAGATGACATCAAGGCATGGAGAGACGCGAACGGTCTCCAGTTCATCCGGTGCGCCTGCCATTTCACCGACACCTGCTCTGTTGACGGACACGGCGGCACCGGATCAAAGCGGCTCGAAGCCAAGCGGCTGATTGCCCAGCTCAAGAAAACGACTCCTTCCGTAGAGGGCAATATCTTCCGCAGCATGGAAAACATCTGTATGAACGCGGTGCTGGGCTACAAGGATCACGAGGGAAAACGTCACAGTTTCCTGGATACCTACGATATGACGGAGCTTCCGGAGATGCCCGGCGCAGAGTCATCTTCCGCTGCAGAAGCCGCCCCTCGCGGAAAGCAGAAGAACTCTCCGTTCTGACATTCATCTATCTGTCTCCACGCAGAAATGTTCTGCGCCCGGCAGATAAGCACATATACGCACGGTCAGCCATCTGTCTCCGCACTCCATGCGGAATTGTTCTGCGCCCGGCAGATAAGCACACATACGCACGGTCAGCTATCTGTCTCCGCACTCCATGCGAAATTGTTCCGCGCCCGGCACTTGATCGAACATGTGCCCCGCCCCCAACGAGATAAAACACGCTGCGCGAGTATTATCTCGCTATCGCGACGCTCGCCGCACACGAATACTTCGCATTCGGCTGCGTCTCACTGTTCGCGTAAAAAAACAGCAGCCACATGGAAAATTTCCTTCCATGCAGCTGCTGTTTTTCTCACAGATCTATTTGCCCTGTAAAAACCGTCTCGGCAGGACCGGTCATGTAGACGCGGTTCTCCTTCTGATCCCATTCGATGGTCAGATCTCCGCCCCGGAGCTTCACGGTAACCGGGACATCATCCCTTACCTTTTTGTTCAGGATCGACGCGACCGCCGCTGCGCACGACCCGGTACCGCAGGCCAGCGTCTCACCGGAGCCTCTCTCCCACACGCGCATCTGTATCGTGTCATCGCTGAGAACCCGGATAAATTCAGTGTTCACCTGCTCGGGGAAGATTGCGTTTTTCTCAAACTTCGGACCGATCTCCTCGATTTTCAGATGATCCACGTCATCCATGAACACCACCGCGTGCGGATTTCCCATAGATACCGCCGTAAAGCGATACTCCTTTCCGTCAATCACAATCGGTTCATCAATTGCCCTCTCCTTGTCCGAAAGCACAGGAACCTTCGCCGCTGTCAGTTCCGCCGGTCCCATATTGACGCGCACCGTCTTCGTCTTTCCATTCTCCACTGTCAGATCCAGAATCTTGATGCCGCTCTGGGTATCAATCTTCATTCTCGTCTTCGGTACGATTCCATTGTCGTATACATATTTCGCCACACATCGGATTCCGTTTCCGCACATCTTAGCCCTGGAGCCGTCCGCATTGTAGATATCCATTTCACAGTCCGCCTTCTCTGAAGGTTTGATCAGAATCAGACCATCTGATCCGATCCCGAAATGGCGGTCACTCACCCGGATGGCAACCTCCGACGGATTTTCCACCTCTTCCTCAAAACAGTTCACATACACATAATCATTGCCGCACCCGTGCATTTTTGTGAATTTCATGCCTTCATCTCCTTCCGCGTCCGTTTCCCTTTTTATTCTCTGAGTTGCTTCCGCGTCCGTTCATCCTTTATTCTCTAAGTTCCTTCCGCGTCTGTTCACCCTCTATTCTCCGGGCTCCCTCCGCGTCCGCTTACTTTTCATTTTCCTTCCCGTTCTGATTCTCCCGGATCCGGAAGTAAATCTGCTTCTGTCCGTTCACGTCCTTCCGCTCCTCCCATTCATAGGAGCCCAGCGACTTGATAAAAGCCGTGAATTTGTTGTATCCGAAGTTCCGCACATCAAATTCCGGCATCCGTCTGGACAGCTGATCGCCAAGTTTTCCGGAAAAAATCCAGTTGTCCTCGTCCGAGAATTTCTCGATGATCGTATTGAGCGCATTGCGGACACGGCTGAGGTCCTTCTGCCGCTTCTTCTCCAGCTCCCGTTCTTCCTTTGTCTTCGTCTTTCTGACCGTTTTCTTCTTTGCAGCCGCCTTTGCCGACTTTCGCGCCGCCAGAGATTTCTCCGCAGCTGCGGCAGCCTCTGCCTCCGCCTCAGACTCCGCTTCTGCCTCGGCATCCGCCGCCTCCTGCTGCTTCTGCTCGTAGAGCATATCCAGATACTTGAACTGGTTGCAGGCGGTGATGAACGGCATCGGTGTCTTAGTCTCGCCCATCCCGATCACCTGCTTCCCGGCCTCCCGCAGTCTCGCCACCAGCCGGGTAAAATCGCTGTCCGAAGAGACAATCACAAATCCATCAACGGTATTGGAGTACAGGATATCCATGGCATCGATGATCATCGCCGAATCCGTCGAATTCTTTCCTGTCGTGTAGCTGTACTGCTGGATCGGGATGATGGAATTATTCAGCAGGACCTGCTTCCAGGAATTCATCCGCTGACTTGTCCAGTCACCGTAGATTCTCTTATAGGTCGCAATTCCGTTATTGGAAGTCTCCTCCAAAATAATCTTGATGTACTTCTCCGACACATTGTCCGCGTCAATCAGAACAGCGAACTTCAACTCATTATCCATATTTTTTCCTTTTAATATAAAAAAATCACTCTTAAATTTTCATAGAAATCGCATAAAATAAAAAGACAGAATCAGTATAACATTCTGTGCCCGATTCCGCAAACGATCCGAAAAGTCACAGGTTTCGATCCGGAAAGTCACAGGTTTCGATTGTTCTTGTCCGGTTCTGCTGATCACTTCTCCCGTCCGGGTTTGCGAATACGGGTAACAGAAAAATCACAAGAAAAACATAGGAAAAAGCAAAAGGGAAAGCCTTACAAGGAGGTATTTTGAATGAACAGACACGCTATCGCCTTACAAATCAGACCGGAAAAATTTAACGACTTCCGTTCCGGACTCGGAAGAGTCTGGAACCGTCTCACCCGACTAATGGATGACCTGGAAATCAGCAATTTCAGTCTCTGGAACATCGAGGATCTCGTCTTTGGCTATTATGAAACTGATGCCCTTTCTCCGACTCCTTCCGAACATCAGAAAGCGGAATTCCGCTCCCTGGAAGCCGAAGTGGGAGATTCCTACAGGTGGATCTCCGGACCGGATCAGGAGATGCGCCTGATGTACCATGACTTCGGAATCGTCCGCCCGAATAAGGAGCTGATCCGCCACCGGGTATTTGTGACAAAGCTCAAGGGCGATTTTCAGGAGGAGTACAAGAGACGCCACGACGGTCTGATCGCCGCCCGCCATGGCAAGGTGGATCCCGGTCCGGACAGCAACTTCTCCATCTGGAATGCGGAGGACTACATCTTTGGCTATGATGAAATCGACACCACCATGGAAACCGCAGAGACAGAAGAAGGCCGGCAGGCCACAATTCAATGGGAGACAAAGATGCTCGAAATCATGAGCTGGTACACCGACGATGTGGACTGGATCACGGGAGAACATCACCCGCACATCGTACGGATCGGCTGTCACAACTGAACTTTTTCCGGGACTTACACCCTTCCGCTGACTTGCGCATACGCACATAACAGAAAGGATTATTGAATACTGGAGAAAAGTCCGCATGCTCTCCCGCTGCCTTGCGGCTGCTTCTTGAAAGGTACTGTCAGGCATACAGATCCTTCTCAAAGCTTCCGGGACCGAGTCAAAAAACATCGTTCTTTCGACAAAAACTCACCAGCAGTGGAATTTATCATGCTAATGCATTAAACTATGTATTGATCTTTCCCTCTTGAAATGTCATAATCAATAAGAATTAATAAACAGCAGGTGACACCATAATTCATGGTTGTTTGCCTGCTGTATCACATATGCATTCCGGAATTATGCAAAATGAATACGATAAATACAATGGAAAAGAGGATGATGTCATGTCAAAGTGGGAGAATAATGTACGCAGAGTAGTCCCCTATGTAGCCGGTGAGCAGCCGAAGAACCAGCCGGATATGGTGAAACTGAACACAAACGAGAATCCTTACCCGCCGTCGCCAAAGGTCGCCGAGGCTTTGCGAAAAATCTCCATCGACGACATGCGTCTGTATCCCGACCCGGCGGCGACAGACCTTGTAAACGCTATCGCAGAACAGTATCAGGTAAAGCCCTCCCAGGTTTTCGTCGGTGTTGGCTCGGATGATGTGCTCGCGATGGCCTTTCAGACATTTTTTAATTCTGACAAGCCGATCCTGTTCCCGGACATCACCTATTCCTTCTACGATGTCTGGGCAGACTGCTTCCGCATCCCCTACAGGCAGATCCCGCTGGATGAAAATTTTGCGATCAATCCGGCGGATTACGCGCAGGAAAACGGCGGAATTGTCTTCCCGAACCCGAATGCCCCGACCGGTCTTGCTCTCTCCCTCGATGTAATTGAGGAGATTCTCAGGTCGAATCCCGACGTAGTCGTAATCGTCGATGAAGCCTACGTCGATTTCGGAGCGGAATCTGCTCTTTCCCTTCTCGGCCGTTATGAAAATCTGCTCGTTGTGCAGACCTTCTCCAAGTCCCGCGCACTCGCCGGCATGCGCATCGGCTACGCGATCGGAAACGAGAAACTCATCAGCTACCTGCAGGATGTAAAATACTCCTTCAACTCCTATACGATGAACCGCACCTCTATCGCTCTGGGCGTCGCAGCTATGGAAGACGAGGCATATCATCAGCAGATTGTACAGAAAATAGTGGAAACAAGAGAATGGTCCAAAGAGGAACTGAAAAAGCGCGGTTTCCACTTTGCAGATTCCTCCTCGAACTTTATTTTTGCAAGACATGAAACAATCCCCGCAAAGGAATTGTTCGAAGCACTTCGCGAAAAGCATATCTATGTAAGATACTTCAATAAGCCCAGAATTGACAACTATCTCCGCATCACCATCGGAACCCGCGGGCAGATGCAGAAGCTGTTTGATTTTCTTGACCGGTATATCACTGCGAAATCGGTCTGACACACTTAACCGGCACACAGTGACAGATCTGCCTGCTGCTCTTAACCGGTACACAGTGAAAGATCTGCTGCATCTGCCTGCTGCTCTTAACCGGTACACAGCGGCAGAATAATCTCTCTGATGCTCCCGACGGACACGCTTCCGTCAGGAGCATTTTTTCCACGTCTTCGGATAGAACATGATCAGGACCGGAAGAAGCTCCAGTCGCCCTGCCAGCATATCAAAGATCAGAATAATCTTCGAGAAACAGCTGTATCGCGAAAAGTTCCCGGTCGGTCCGACCACGGAGAATCCCGGACCGATATTATTCAACGTCGCAGCGACAGCTGACATGTTCGTCTCAAAATCAAAACCGTCGACCGAGATCAGCAGGATCGACAGCCCGAAAATCAGAAAATAGGTTGTAAGAAAGATGTACAGAGACCGGAGTGTCCTGCTTCCCACCGGCGCGCCGTCCATGCGTACCTTTTTCACACTTCTCGGATGAACCAGCTGATACAGCTCAAGGAACATGGATTTCACCGCGACAATGAGACGGCTGACCTTGATTCCGCCTCCGGTACTTCCGGCGCAGGCTCCACAGATCATCAGAAGGAACAGAATCGTCTTCGAGAACGACGGCCATTTGTCAAAATCCGCCGTCGCGAATCCTGTGGTCGTGATAATCGTCGCGACCTGGAAAAACGCATGCTTCAGCGCAATCCACACAGAAGAATAAAGATGCGCGATGTTGATCGTGATCGCTGCTCCTGACGCAAGAATAATCGCAAAATATCCCCTCACCTCTTCCATATTCACCGCATCCTTCGGGTGGCGAATCAGCATCAGATAATAAAAGGTGAAGTTCACGCCGAACGCCAGCATCGCAATCGTCAGAATCCACTGCTGCAGGGAGGTGTAATCCGCGCAGCTCGAATTCAAAATCGCGAATCCTCCGGTACCGGCTGCTCCGAATGACAGACACACTGCATCGAACCAGTGCATCCGGGCGATCAGCAGGGCGGCAATTGTGCCAAGCGTCATGAAAAGATAGATCCGGTACAGCGTCCTCGCGTTATTTCGCACCTGCGGAACAAATTTCGAAACCTCATAACCGGGACTCTCCGCCTTCATGAGGTTCATGTGCGAACCTCCGCGGCTTGGAATAAGCATCAGCAGAAATACAAGGACTCCCATACCGCCGATCCAGTGCGTAAAGCTGCGCCAGAACAGCGATGCATGGCAGAGTGCCTCAACATCTGTCAGAATAGAGGAACCGGTAGTCGTAAACCCGGAGACCGTCTCAAATACCGCATCGACATACCCCGGTATCTCACCGGTCAGCACAAAGGGAAGGCCGCCGTACGCACTGATCAGAAGCCAGGAAAGCCCGACCGATACATAGCCCTCCCTGGTATAGATCTGCATGTTCTTCGGCTTCCGTCTCGAGAAAATCTCACCAACAGCAATGGCGATTCCGGCCAGCATCAGGTAGATTATTCCCTGCTGTTCCTGGTAAATCACAGAGATAACAAAGGGTGCGAGGAGCAGAAAGCCCTCGATCTTCAATACCCACGAAAGCACCCATCCAATTACAGGATAATTCATTTCTATATCCGCCTCATTTATTCACAGGATTACACATTTTTCAGACACCCGCAATGCATTCTCTCGTAACAAATACACCCCTCCAAAGCGTATTTATCTTATTACAAATGTCATCCATCCGCAGCGTATTTATCTCATTACAAATGTCATCCATCCGCAGAGAATTGGTACACAGCCGGCCACAGTTCTTTGAGCCCGCTTATTTCGCGATAATGTCTGTAATTCCATCAAAACCACTGTGCGTCGTTACGATAATCACATGATCGTCCGCCTGGAACATGTCTTGTCCGCCCGGAATTATCAGCCGTCCCTTCCGCAGGATGCCCGCGATCAGAACATTTGTCTTCATCGGCATGTCGATGAGCGGAATCCCGATCAGCTTCGAGTTCTGCTGAATCCGGAATCCCATGGCCTCTACTCTTCCGTTCATCAGACGGTACAGCGTCTCCATGTTGCTGTCCAGACTGTTATTCGCCGCACGGACATACTGGATAATCCGCTGTGTTGTGAGAAGCTTCGGGTTCACCACACTGTCCAGCTGAAGGGAATCAATGACCTCATTGAAATCCACATGATTGACTTTCGTGATCACCTTTTTTCTGACTTTCTCCTGTGCAAAGAGTGAAAGAATCGCATTGACCTCATCGATTCCGGTGCAGGCCACAAAGGCATCTGTGTTCTCCAGATTCTCCTCCATGAGAATTTCCTGATCGCTTCCATCTGCACAGTCAATATTTGCCTGCGGGAAGATATCGTTGAGTTCCGAGCACCTCTTTGGGTTTTTCTCAATGATCTTGACGTCAATTCCGTTTTTCAGAAGAATCTTCGTCAGATAATAGGAAATCTCGCCTCCTCCGATGATGGTGCAGTTCTTAACCCGGTTCGTAGGCACACTGATTTTCCGGAAAAAGGCGTTTGCCTCCAGCGGTTCCAAGATTACCGTCAGAACATCTCCGGCTGCCGGTGTAAAATCACCGTTCGGTATCACGATTTCGTTGCCTCTCTGCGCAATGCAGATCAGCATGCTGTAATCAAATCTCTGTGACACTTCCTTCAGCGGAGATCCGATAATGGACGACCCCGCCGGCACCTTGAACCGCATCAGGCTGATCCTGTCTCCTGCAAAGCTGTCTATCTCAACGGCACTTGGGTACTGCATCAGATGTGCCATTTCCCTTGCCGCCTCCAGCTCGGGATTGATCGTCATGGACAGATGCAGTTCGCTTCTCAGGAAGCTGCTCTCCTCGGAGTAAACCGGATTCCGCACTCTCGCAATCGTATAGCAATCAGCCTTCTGCTTCGCGATCACACAGACCAGAAGATTGACCTCGTCACTTTCCGTAACAGCGATCACCATGTCCGTGTGCTCCAGATCCGCCTCGCATAGAACATTGTAGCTCGTTCCGTTACCGGTAATTCCCATGACATCATAGATGGTTGAGACATCCCGCACAACCTGCGCATTTGTATCTACAACTGTTATGTTGTGCCCTTCCTTGGACAGCTGCGCTACCAGCGTCCTTCCAACCTTACCGCAGCCGACAACGATTATCTGCATGCCAACTTCCTCTCTCATCAACGGCTTATTTCAGCCCTTCTCCAGGAAACGTCCGCATGCCCGCAACCATACCATCTCCGCAGCACTGCCGGGAATCCGGATTTCGCGATAACACGTTTCCTGTCATATTTCACAGAAAAAACACAATTAGTGATTATAACACGCTGCTCACGTTCTTACAACAGCCGTATTGCAGTTCCTTTTCCATCTGCCTCCGGCCCGCCGCATGGCCATTTCACAGTCCGGCTCTCAGCTCTCTCCAGCCCGCCGCATAGCCATTCCACAGTCCGGCTCTCAGCTCTCTCCGGCTTCATCATCCCTTCAGGAAATCGAACGCGTCACCGGAATCATTATGAATGAAATACATCAGATGATAGGCACAGTTCAGTGCCACACGCTCCTCCTTCAGAATCCGCCGGCATTCCTCCCGGTCGGCAAGAACAACCTCGATCTCCTCGCTCTCTTCCATAAAACGTCCGCTGATCTCGCCGTCTGCATAGCCGTAGACCGTCGCGCAGGCTTCATCTGTCATACCTACCGTTGTGTATCTGGGCTCCTCGTACATTCTATCCGCATCTACCGGAGTGAGCGTAAGCCCCGTCTCCTCGTGAAGCTCACGCACAGCAGCCGCGCGAAAGCTCTCCCCTTTCTCTACCAGGCCCGCCGGCAGCTCATATACATAATCATCCACCGGATACCGGTACTGACGGATCAGAACCACCCGGTCCCTCTTCTCGCCGTACAGACTGTATATGATTACGCCGTCCGCGTTGTTTTTTCTCGTACGGATCTTCAGCTCATCCTCGTTTTTCGCCCGCGATGCAACCATGTAGTGGCTCTCATGTCCCTTTTTGTTGTGTCCGTCCACCTCAAACATGTTCACAAACCGGTTATCTGTCAGCTGCGTAATCTCATCTATTGTCGCCATATCTGAACCCTCCCTGATGCTGTAATTATACCCTTTCCCCTTCTGTTTTCCAATACATCAGTTGAAGCCGCCGCGTCCTCCCGACCCGCACAGACGAAGCCACAGAACCTGCTCATACAGCAGACATAGTCACCGCATCTGTACATACAGCAGACGAGGCCGCCACACCTGTACATACAACAGATCGGCAACCGCGTCTGAACATACAGCAGACGAGGCCGCCGCACCTGCTCATACAGCAGACGGGGCCGCCGCACCTGCCATACGGCATGTGCAGCGGCCCCGTCTGTCACGCGGTCAATGATAAAAATCCAATCAGTTTCTTCCCTTAAGAAGCGGAGACAGGCGCTTGTAGATCAGGAAGGTGATCACCACATCGATCATTCCCTTGATAAAGGTGAACGGCATGTTGAATACCACAAGGCTCTGGAAGATGCTCTTCACACCCGGGAAAATCGCCTGGTACGCAGCCAGGATGGTCTCTTCCGGCATGAAATTGTAATATACCGGGTAGACAACCGCGAAGTTGAAGGGAACGGAAACCACCGCCATAGCGATTGCGCCGATGAACGATGCAAGGATAGCTCCCTTCTTGGTCTTGCTGCGCTTGTAGATAACTCCTGCGACACCGGTGAATACTGCTCCGAGAACGAAGTTGCAGAGCTCACCGACCGCAAACGATCCGGAGAACAGACAGTGGATCAGGTTCTTGATGAGCTCGATCAGAATACCACATACCGGCCCCATCGCAAAGGCTCCGAGCAGAGCCGGGAGATCAGAGAAATCCAGCTTAACAAAGGACGGCATAAGCGGTGCCGGTATCTCAATCAATTGAAGAATAAACGCGATTGCGGAAAGAATTCCGGTCACCGCAATGTAGTGCACGGTTACGTTTTGTCTCCTGGTTTCACTTGTTACTGCTGTGTTTGTTGTGTCTGCCATAGCTATCTCCTCTTTTCTGTTTGTGCGTTCCGCATTCTGCGGATCCGCCGACTAGAGAGATCTTCCCTGCGTGCACCGGAACGGAACAGCCGCCCTCTGCACACAACGAGATAAAACACGCTGCGCGAGTTTTATCTCGCTATCGCGACGCTCGCCGCACACGAATACTTCGCATTCGGCTGCGGCTCACTGTTCGCGTAAAAAAAGCCCGTATCCTTAGAGATACGGGCGAATCAGCATCATTATCGATTACTTCTCCTGCAGCTCTGATCCTGCTGCTTCCGAAGTAAGGAATGGTAGCATCTTCTTTCATCCAGACTATACTGTTGGTACCGGAGTTTCACCGGTTCGACTGCAATGGCAGGTCGCGGACTTTACCGCCAGTGGGGATTCTCACCCCGCCCTGAAGATCTCCTGTTTTTATTTACGAAACAATGTTAACGCAAGCCGATCTAAAAATCAATAGCAAAATCACTTTTTCAAGCAATTGCAATCCATGTCTGAATGATGCTCAACATAAACTTTCCAGCTCGATATGAGATCCAATTCTCGCGCAGCAAATCCGTGCAGGACACAAAATTATCACAGAAAGTTCATTTGTATACTAACTATAGTTAATATAGAATATAGGTTGTTGAAAATGACACCTATTTCACATAGACAGATAAGGAGCATTCCTCAGATGGAAAATTTAAAAACAGACAGACAGCAGACAGACAGCCAGGTGAATAATTGCGATTTTAATTTTAAGGGTCTGGGTGAAGCTATCAAAAAGCTGCGAATTGAAAAGGGACTGACACAGAATGAGGTCGCTACAGAGCTTCATGTAACCCCCGGCTATATCAGCAATGTAGAGAACAGCCGGACTGCTATGTCGATTAAAGTCCTGTGCTACTTCGCGAACATCTGCGATATCACGGTTGATGAAATTCTCGGACGAACCATTCCCGAATACCGGGGAACCTCCCTCGACAACAAATTGACCGCAGAGATTCATTCTATGTCAGAAGATGAGAAGGAAAAACTTCTCGCGACGATCGCAATCTGGAAGAAGTAAATCTTACAAAGGACTAAATCCCACTCAGTATTAACGAGATAAAACACGTTGCGCGAGTTTTATCTCGCTATCGCGACGCTCGCCGCACACGAATACTTCGCATTCGGCTGCGGCTCACTGTTCGCGTAAATAAAAGAAAGCCGACAAATACCGGTTTCTCAGCATTTGTCGACTTTCATCTGCTAATTCAGATAACCGCTCACCTGATCCGCGAGCGGTTTTTTGCTGTTGAAAAACCGGACATAGCCCTCCAGAGAGGATGCCTTCTCCCGCAGGGTTCTGGACTTCTCCCAGATAAAGATTCCGGCCTTTCCCTTTCCGTTCTTTGCCTCCTGGATCATGTTCTCACCGGCGGAATTCCCGTCAAAGCCGATCAGAAGCGAAGGCCGTCTCTCGAAGATCTCATAGTTGAAGCTCTTGTAAATGCCCATGCTCTCGCTCTCCGTCGACACACGAATGCGGACTCCCGCCTCCTCGAGCTGCCGGCACTCCCCGCGGGTAAGCAGCGACGGAACGAACGAATAAATCAGAAATCCCTTCTCGTTGTGTTCCAGAAGATATTTCTCATATCCCCGGAGACGGTTGCCGATGACAAAAAATACCTCCTCCGGATTCAAGCTCTCAAGCAGTGCGTCCAGCTGTCTGCATCCCTCTTCTGTGATCCTGGTCGCGCGCTTTTCGGAATTAAAGCTTCCGCCCATCAAAATAATCGGAAGTCTGTCCCAGGGAAGCTCACGGATGCTGTCTTTCAGTTCCGTATTCGCGTCCACCCTGTGATTCCGGCGAAGCCTGAGTCCTCCGCTCCCTGCCTCGGCCTCTTCCATTTTTTCCAGAAGCACATCCTCCAGATCTCTGCCCGCCAGAATCTGATGAAGCTCGATTTTTTTCCTTGAATAGGATTCCTGTCCCTCCCGGATGATCTCGGTCTCGGTCTGCTTCATGCTCATCATCTCATCCGGCGTCAGCTCCAGCAGTTTTTCAAGTGAGAGCTGCTCATCAATCGAGTTCGTTCCATAGAGCGCGGCGCCATCCGTACCCTGTACGCAGCGGATGCCGGCTGCCAGATACTGACGGAGCGGATGATTCTCCAGAGCGTTCAGGTTGTTCAGCCGCACATTGGACGTTAGCTGGAATTCGAGAACAATGTTGTTCTCGATCAGAGCCTTCATGACCTCCCTGCCCTTTTTCGTCTTCAGACTGTACGTATAAAGACCGTGACCCAGCCGGACCCTGGGCATCTTCTGCCCGGGCTCCAGAGAATCCTTCACGCATTCGATGCTGTGAGCGATATTATCCTTCTGGCTGTCATTTTCGCCCGCATGGATCCGGATCACAAAATCCGGGACCTTCTTCGTGATCTTGACGATTTCCCGGAACATCGGTTTCAGCGTGATAATGTCATTGATCTCCTCTCCGACAAAATCACAGCCCGCCACGTAGGGATCAAGCGCAACCGCCTGAAGCACATTCAGATTCCGGATGAGGTAATCCTCCGGCGTCACCTGATCCTTGACGATGGTCAGCGGGATTCTCCGTATCGCGGCGAGGAACCGGATCATGACCCCGGTCTCCCGGTAAATCTTCGGCATGATCTCATGCACTTCCTGCAGCATCTCCAGGGACTCGTATTTTTTTACCAGTGTGGTGTCACTGATCTCTGCATAGCAGATTCCCTGCCTGCGATAGCTTCTGGCAATCCACAGGAGGTCATCCTGAAAGACCGTATTCCGGTGATAGTCCGGATTTTCTCCGTCCTTCCTCATCTGAATCAGCGCAGCCAGCACGTCCTTGTCCGGGATCTGATGAACGCCGGAGAGCTCCAACTTCTCCTCGCTCTCCTTCCCCTTGGTGAAAATATAACGGTACAGATATACTTTTTCCAGATTGGTGAAGACCGCCTGTCCGTCCTTCAGAATCGCTAGGGACGTCCGGATCTTTACAATATTCTGCTCCGCGTGATCCAGATTGTTCAGAATCAGGTCTGCGAAATTGATCACCGTATTGTCGTTGATCTTCCGGTCAAGGTATTTGCCCTTCAGATCCGAGCTGGAAAACTGCCTTGCAACCTTCGCCCGCTGTGCCGCCAGTCTCTCTTCCTGCTCCTGTGTCAGCTCGAGATTCAGCTTCCGGATGTAGTAAAGCGGATACTGGATCTGGTGGTAGATACCGAGGGCAATCAGAATGTCCGGCGACAGATTTCCGTTCATATGCGTGTGAAGATCCGCACGGAATTTATATTCCCTGCGGATGTAGGTCTTGAAGATCGTTTTTGAAATGTCGAAGCGATAGTCCCGGGTCTGACTCATCAGCGTCTTGGCGATGGAAGGAATGGATGCCTTCATCTCAACCCTTCCGTCCGGATAGATATTCGCGACCTTGGTGTTCCCGAGGCGGAAAATATAGACCTCCTCATTCGCCGCATCAATGTAGCACGGAACCTCACCGCGAATGACCAGAAGTCCCCGTTCATTCTCGCAGAGCGGAAGCTCACAGAGCTTTGCCAGATTCCGTATAAGATTTCCGGAATGATGATTTGGCGTCTCCAGTTCATAGCAGAGTCTTCCCAGGTCGCGATAAAGATTTACAATGATATCCTTCTCATTGTCCAGAAAAAAGCAGGTGAAATATGTCATAGTTTCTTCCTTTTATCTCTTCCTTTTATCATTCCGCCGCGTAAAATCTCGGCCGAGCTTGCCCGTCTTGGGTCGTTCACCAGTCAACTGCCCACACGAAAAATTATGGGCTTCCGCCTATAGCAAACGAAAGGATTCCATCAATAAAATGACCTGGTGAAAGACTGCTGCGTCAAAACGAAATATTTTCTTTCTGAAAGCTGACTCTTCTATGATGCGGCTCTGTCAGCCGGCTGCGCCATTTCCGTAATATGATGCATCGGAATATCCGGAGCCGCCATCCGCGCTGTAGTTCGTCCCGTAGCCGTTTTCGCTTTCATACTGCCCGGAAGTTCCGGAATTATTCGTATTGTATGTATTATCGCCGTATGTGGCATCTCCGTATGTCACAGATCCGTATGTACTGTCGGTTCCATTATTATAGGTACCGCTGCCGCTGTAGTCCCCGCCGTACCCCGAATCGGTATAACCATTGCTTCCATCGCTCTCCGAAGCATAACCACCGTCGGTACTGTAGGATGTACTGTCACTGTAGACGTCCGTGTCAGAATAAGCGGACGAGGAGGCGACCTCCTCCAGCTTTTCATCCAGATCGTCCGGTAATGCCTTTCCGTAGAGATAATTCTGAAGATAAGCGCTGTTCAGATACAGGTTGGGAACAAGCACTGACATGCCTTCGATCTGTCCCTCGGTGAAAGTCCCGTCCACCGGAATACGGTATGTCTCGATTGTGGTGATATGATTCACTGACAGAGTCTTCACGTAGCTCAGCAGCTCGCTGTTCTTCAGATCCGTTGTGATGCATGGAAAAATCTTGGACGCGAGAGACAGGAGCTTTGTGGCACTGAGATTCTGCACCTTCTTATAAGCTGCCATGATTACCTTTTTCTGTCTCTCGGTTCTGTCCCAGTCGGAATTTCCGACATAACGCATTCTGGCATAGCAGAGAACCTGCTTTGGCTTCAGCGTGTTGATGCCTTCCTTCAGTCCCCACGCCTCGTTTACCTCCGCATTGTCATCCGCGGATCCGAGTCCTTCATTCGCATTCATATATGTAGCTTCATCGTAGGTAAGCTCGATATCCAGATCACCGACCTCCGTCAGTGCCTCGAGGAAGCCGTCAAAATCGACCTCTACGTTTCCATCGATATCCACGCCGAAATTCTGTTCTATGGTCTTGTCCAGGAGCTCCATTCCTCCCAGCGCGTAGGCCGCATTCAGCTTGTTCGCCTGATATCCGGGAATCTGTACATACATATCCCTCATCAGTGTAACCAGCTTGATTTTCTTCTCCTTTGTATTGATGCTGCAAAGAATCATAGAATCTGAACGCTGCCCGCTCTCTCCAGATCTCGCGTCCTGACCGATCAACAGGAGATTTTTGACGTCATTATCCTTCATGACGTCAATATCGCTGGTATCGCCCCAGTCGATGTCACTTGCCGTCAGGGTGTCGTTCGCCTTGTCGCCGTCAGCATCGAAGGTCTCCACAGCACCTGCGGAATTCATCGAAGCGGATACATGGTTAATCTTGCCCAGCAGTCCCTGCAGATATACCGCCGTCACCAGGCCTCCGGCGATGACGAGTGCCATAACAAAGGTGAGAACCGTAACCACACGCTTCTTTTTTTTGCGCTTTCCGGCTCCCTGTGTTCTCCTCCGGGCTGTATTCTCCCGCAGGTCACTTTCCGGGTCTTCTCGCCGGCCTGACCTTTCCCTGACCTTGTTCTGGCGGGAGTTATGATCCGCGCGTCCCGAGATCTTTTTTCTGCCCTTCTTCCCTGTACGGCTGCCGGAGTAAGATCTCGCGTACCGGTCCAGGTCCAGATCCAGATAAGACTCCGCATCATCGTCCGGATCTTCCTCTCCATATTCGTCGTACTCATCCGGATATCCGGGGGTGTATCTTGTCTCCCGACCGGAATCGTAATTACGCTCCGGCCGCCCGGAATCATGGTTTTCTCCCGAATGCCTGCGTGAATATCCGCCGGAATTCTCATTTGAATGCTTAGAAGCCATAATCATCACCTTTAACAAACTGTATCGATAAGTGTATATAACCTTTAAATAGTACCACAAAAATGTTAAAAACCAAATAAAATTTATCTAAAACCGGCAAACATGCGTCCCTTTCCCCTATCTCCGCCCTGAAAAGCCCGGAAGAATTGTCGTTAATGTGCAGAAAATACAAGTATTTATTCATTTTCGTTCTTTTCAGAATGAGAAAATGCAACATATCTTTCACTTTCAAGCCGTGATGCTCGATCTTTCTCATAAGCGGCCTATATCCGTCTTTTACCACTTCAAAAGCTGATTATGTTCGTTTTATACGCCTTCGTAAGTGGCTTATGTCCGTTTTATACCACTTCATAAGTGGCAAATATTCGTTTATTCCACTTCATAAGCGGCCGGCATCCGTTTTAATACCACCCGGCATGAGATCCGGATTCATCTTGTATTCAGTCTTTTCGTGACTTATAATGCATGGTATCAGTCCGGCTGCGATATTTCTGATCCACAGAGAGCCAACATAACGAGACGCAATCAACCAATACCATTTGTGGAGCAGCATATTGCATGACGGTAACTTACATCAATTGTGACTGATAACCTTAACTGCATAATTTATCTGCATAACAAAGGAGAGAATACTATGAAGACAATCGCAACATCCAATGCGCCCGCTGCAATCGGTCCATACTCTCAGGCAATTGAGAGCAATGGTTTCATCTTCTGTTCCGGACAGATTCCGGTAGATCCCGCCACCGGCAATATCCCGGAGGGCATCGAAGCTCAGGCGGAGCAGAGCTGCAAAAACGTCGAGGCAATCCTTCAGGCAGCCGGATCCGGCGCGGACAAGGTAGTCAAAACCACCTGCTTCCTCGCGGATATTACGGATTTTGCCCGCTTCAATGAAGTTTACGCGAAGCACTTCATCTCCAAGCCGGCCCGCAGCTGCACAGCCGTAAAGGATCTCCCGAAGGGAGTGCTCTGTGAGATTGAGGCTATCGCAGAACGCTGATCAGGACAACAGAAGAGGAGCTCGCGGTTCATTTCCTGAATCGCGAGCTCCTTTTCTGTCATTTGAATCTAATATACTTGTGATGTGATGCGTCGTGTGGCTCAAAAAGCCTTCAAATCCGTCTAACCTACCAAAGCCGTGACCCCATCTCACTTCGCAGCGTTCGTTCTGCCCTCAAAACGACTTGTCTTGAAGATAACCTCTTTATATCTCTTCAAAATCGAATACAGAAGGACGCCGAATACGCCGCATCCAACCACCTCTCCGATTCCGACCGTCAGCATCATGAACGGAATCGGAAGATTCACGCCATAGGCAAACCGAAGCACAAACGGCACAATGATCGTATTCGCCACAATCGGCGGAAGGGTGCAGAGCACCGGATTTCTCCTGCGGAGAAGCCGCGTTCCAACCGCTCCGATCAGCGTCGCGATACTTCCAAAGATAATGTCCGGAAGTACAGCGCCTCCGGCAATATTACCGATCAGACATCCGACAAAGAGTCCGGGTATCGCAGCCGGGGTGAAGACCGGAAGAATCGTCAGCGCCTCTGCGACACGGATCTGCACCTGGCCGAAGGAAAATGCGGAAAAGACATATGTCAGAACAACATATATCGCCGCGATCATCGCCGCCTGTGTCAGGGAAAGAATCCTGTTGTGTTCCGTTCTTCCGCTCACCGCGCCATCATGTGCCGCATGGATCTGACCTGCGAAGGCATTTCCCACGTGTGTCTGATCCGCGCATTCCTGTCCCGCATGGACATTTCCCGCTTCCGTCTGAGCCGCGCATTCCTGTCCCGCATGAACATTTCCTGCTTTCGTCCCGTCCGCAGCGCCCTGTGCCGCTTCTCTGAATCCTGCCCTACTGAACTTCGTCTCGTTTTCTTTCATTATTATATTCTCCTTTAGTTTTGTTTATTACGTCAGGAAGGTCTCGAACTGACGCTGCTGAACCTGAATCAGCCCTTGCATTTTATCACAACTTCTCCATAAGATGAAGAGGAAAGATCAACATTGCAAAAAAAAATGGTATGTATAATAATATCCATGTAATAGTCTTCGTGAATTATTTTATATGCCAATCCTCAAAAAATATTTTGATTCACTGGCAGGACGGGCTGATCACTAGAAAAAAAAGTTAGAAGAGAAGCCGATGAACAGGGAGGTTAACGATGAAAGACGGATTTATCAAAGTTGCTGCAGGAACACCGGATGTAACCGTTGGTGACTGCGTTGCCAATGCGGATGCGATCCTGGCACAGATCAGAGAAATGGAGAAGGCGCATGCGAAGATCATGGTGTTTCCGGAGCTCTGCATCACCGGATATACGTGTCATGATCTGTTTCTGCAGGATCTCCTGATCGCGGAGGCAAGAAGACAGCTGAACCGGATTTTACATGAAACGGAGAAGACCGATGCATTGATCTTCGTGGGCCTTCCGTGGGAGCTACGCGGAAAGCTGTACAACGTGGCCGCCGTTCTGAACCGTGGCCGACTCCTCGGCCTCGTCCCGAAGAAAAATCTGCCGACCTATAATGAGTTCTATGAGCGCCGGCAGTTCACGCCCGGACACGAAACCGTCGAGTGGCTCGGCTCGATGGTCCCCTTTGGCATGAATCTCCTCTTCTACTGCGAGGAAATTCCACGGCTGAAGGTCGCTGCGGAGCTCTGTGAGGATCTGTGGGTTCCCTGTCCTCCCAGCATCTCCCATGCAGCCTGCGGGGCAACGGTGATTGCCAACCTGTCCGCGAGCAACGAGATGATCGGAAAGGACACCTACCGGAAAAATCTGGTCTCACAGCAGTCGGCCAGCCTGATCTGCGGATACATCTACGCCTCCGCCGGTGAAGGGGAATCCACACAGGATCTGGTCTTCGGCGGTCACAATATCATCGCGGAGAACGGAACCATTCTGGCGGAATCCAAACGGTTCCGCAACGGAATCATCTATTCTGAGATAGACGTCAGCCGTCTCACTGCTGAGCGCCGCAGAACCAGCACCTATCCCGATTTTGAGACTGCGTCCGCCTATGGTGCTCAGGACGGGGCCTCCCTCGGAAAAACGGCAGCGCTCTCCAGTGCAATGCCTGTCGGAGCCTCCGGCTGGGTGCTCGGCGATCATGTCTGCATCCCCTTCCAGCTCCGGGAAGAACAGACCCCGCTGACCCGCACCTTTGCTCCGCATCCCTTTGTTCCGGAGGATCCGGCCACAAGGAACCAGCGCTGCGAGGAGATCCTGACCATACAGGCCATGGGTCTCAAGAAAAGGCTCCACCACATCCACGCATCCCACGCCGTGATCGGCATTTCCGGAGGTCTCGATTCCACGCTCGCCCTTCTGGTAACCGTTAAGGCATTCGACATGCTTAACCTTCCAAGGGAAGGCATCATCGCCGTCACCATGCCCTGCTTCGGCACTACTGACCGGACCTACCGGAATGCCTGCACCCTGATCCGCGAGCTCGGTGTCACCTTCCGGGAAATCCGCCTCAACGAGTCGGTGACCCTTCACTTCCGCGACATCGGTCACGACATAAGCGTGCACGACGTCACCTATGAGAACGGTCAGGCGAGAGAGCGGACACAGGTACTCATGGACGTCGCCAACCAGGCCGGAGGAATCGTGATCGGAACCGGCGACCTCTCCGAGCTTGCCCTTGGGTGGGCGACCTACAACGGAGATCATATGTCAATGTACGCCGTGAACTGCTCCGTCCCCAAGACTCTTGTCCGCCATCTGGTCCGCTATTACGCGGACACCTGCGGCGAGGAAAAGCTTTCCTCCATCCTGCTTGATATCCTGGACACTCCAGTAAGCCCCGAGCTTCTGCCACCGGAAAACGGCGTGATCTCCCAGAAAACTGAGGATCTCGTCGGACCCTATGAGCTCCACGACTTCTTCCTGTATTATATGCTCCGTGCAGAATTCACACCCTCGAAGATCTATCGGATCGCCAACCGCACCTTTGCGGGAAAATACACCGATACCACAATCCTCAAATGGCTGAAGAACTTCTACCGGAGATTTTTCTCCCAGCAGTTCAAGCGTTCCTGCCTGCCGGACGGCCCGAAGGTCGGTTCCGTCGCCCTCTCCCCGCGGGGTGATCTCCGCATGCCAAGCGACGCCAGCGCCCGGATCTGGCTGGATGAAATCGACGCTCTCTGTATCCCGGAGGAAAGCATGGAACAATCTGTGAAAACCCACAATTAACCCGCTTGATCAGTCAGCCGGGTTGACGCTCCGGACATCCAACCCGCCTGATCAATCAGCCGGGTTGATGTTCCGGGCATCCGTCCGCCATCCCGGATCGATTTTGCAGTGATATACAACAACCGGAACACTATCAGCGCAGATAATGTTCCGGTTGTTTTCGTTTTTTGGGTTGTCTTCGTTTTTTACGTTGTCTTCGGCCCTTTCGGTTCTCTTTGGTCCTTTCGTTATTTGGGCTTGTTACGATTTGCCATTCTGGAAGCTCTGGACTTTGTCGTAGACCCCCTGCATAGTCTGATCCAGCTCGGCGGTCACCCTTGAGCACTCTGTAAGTCCCGCGGACAAAGCCTTCATCTGTTCGTCGGAGAGCTTCTTTTTATAGCGAAGCTTATGCTCCAGACTTGCCCAGAAGTCCATGGCTATGGTGCGCAGCTGTACCTCGGCGCGCATCATTTTCTTGCCCTCTTCCGTGAAGATCGGGACCTCCACGATCAGGTGCAGGCTGCGGTATCCGCTGGGCTTCGGATCCTTGATGTAGTCCTTCCGTTCAATCAGTGTGATATCATCCTGCTCCAGAAATTTATCCGCCAGCATATAGATGTCGTTCTGGAACGAGCAGATCACCCGGATTCCCGCGATGTCATCCAGATTCTCCTGTATAGAATCAATACTCAGCGGAAGATTTCTGGCGTGCAGCTTCCGCACAATGCTCTCCGGGCTCTTGACCCTCGTCCGGATCGATTCAATCGGGTTCGCGTCATATTTTACCGAAAAACGCTCATTCAGAACCTTGAACTTCGTCTCAATCTCCATGCAGGCGCACTGGTAGTCCGCGAACATTCGCCGCATCGGCTCCATCTCCGCGTCCGCAAGATCCAGGAACGCATCAAAGCTGATTCCGCCGGCGGGGAACAGATTTCGTATCTCCTCCGGCACCGCCATTAACTTCATAATCTGTGAATCCAAATCACCCATAAAATCCCCCACTTCAAAATACCGGTAATTCTCCGCTATTGGTACACTTCGTTATTGATACACTCCATTATTGAAACACTTCGCTATTGATACACTCCGTTATTGAAACACTTCGCTATTGATACACTCCGTTATTGATAAACTCCGTTAATGGTAACCGTAAATGTAACCTCCTGTCCATTCAGATCCGAAACACCGTAGTCCTCCGGGAAGGTTACCTGGATATCAAAGGTTTCCCCGACCTTGTGTCCCTCAACCTGATCCTCAAAACCATCAATATATGTGCCGGATCCCAGAGTCAGATCGGTCCCTGCTCCGTTTGTGCTCCCGCCGTCAAATGCCTTTCCTTTAAGATATCCCGTATAATCGATATTGACGGTATCGCCCTTCTGTACAACGGTTCCCTCCGTCGTATTCAGCGTTCCCTTCGAAGAAGCCGTTGCGGAGGAAGAAGCCCCTGCCGATGCTGTATCCTGTGATGTTGTCCCTGTTGATGCTGAGCTGTCGGAAGATGCAGCAGCTGTATCCCCTGTACCAGCCGCATTTCCGGTGCTGTCAGTGTTGATTGTGGTTACAATGTCCCCGGACGAAGACGAGACGCTGGAGCCATCTGCCTTCTTGCCGCCGAACAGACCACTGGTGGCAATGATTCCAATGACAACGACTGCAATCACCGCAATCACGATTACAATCGGAATCACCTTCTTCGCCTTCTGCTTCCTCACTTCCGCTTCTCTCTGCTGCGCCCGGCGCTCCTGCGCCATTTTTCGATTTTCTTTTTTCATAAAAAATGCCCTCTCAATTGTTTGAATGATACAAACAATTATAGCGGGCATTTGTGAACATCATGTGTTTTTGTTACTTGTCTGCTTTGATTGCATCTGTGGTGATGACAAACTTAACGGTTCCGTCCATTCCATTTGCGATTCCGCTGTAGTTCGTGTACTGCAGATCCTCAGAGGTGACAGCCTTCAGGCGATCTTCTACATCATCCAGATCATCAAGAGTACCGCCAATTCCGTCGGTGATCTTCTTGATTCCTTCATCGTTGTACTTCTTTGTGCCGTCCTTCAGCTCCTTCGCGCCGTCTGTCAGCTGCTTCAGGCCACCGACTACCTGGCTGCTGCCGGTCTGCAGCTTCTCCGCTCCGGTAGAAAGCTGCTTCATGCCGGATTGCAGCTGCTGCGCACCGGAAGGAAGCGCTGCGAGTCCTTTGCTGAGTTTCTGTGCACCCGTATCAAGTGCGGAAACAGAGCCTGATAAACTAGCAACAACCTGCTTCGCTACTGATTCAGACGTCTGACTCGCCACCTGAGAAGCCACTGCCTGTCCAGACTGCTTCGCAACTGCCTGGAATGTCTGTGAGCCTACCTGCTGAGCAACAGTACCTGCCACCTGAGGAGCAACAGATGTAGCTGTTGTTCTGGCTACCTGAGAAGCAACTGACTTTACAGTGCTTTCCGCAACCTGGGAGGCTGTCTCACCGGCCGTCTGCTTTGCGGTAGCAACTGCCGTTTCTCTCGCAACCGCCGGAGCTGTCTGTTTCACTGCGCTGGCCGCTGCCTCTCCTGCCGCTTTTCCTACTATAGAAGCCGGAATCTGTGTGACAGTCCCTGAGGCAGCAGATTGCGCTGCTTTCTCTGCTGCTGACTCAGCCGCAGCTGCCGCTGCATTTCCAGCTGCACTTGTAGCAACTTCCTGAACTGTATTAGATACAGACGAGGATATAGCTTGCGTGATAGTATCCGCACTGATTTGCGAGGAAAGCTGACCAACCTGGTTCACGATAGCATCATTAACATTTTTATTGATAGTACCTGCAATGGCTGACGCACACTGAGCTGCCTGATTCTCCTCCATTCCATTTTGAACCAGTAAACCTGCAATCTGACTCACCTGATCATCAGAAACACTGTAAGAAATTCCCTGTGCCGCAGTTGCAAGCGTAGAGCTGACTGATTGTGCCACAGCGGTACCGATACCACTGGAAAGTTGGTTAGCCGCATTCGTCACATCAGCAGACCCAGCCACTGCCTGACTAGCTTCCTGACTAGCTTCCTGCTTAATTGCCTCTGCGTTTTTCTGAACCTCGCTTACTGCTGCATTCCCTGCCTGATTAGCCAGTGCCTGCAGACCAGCATCTCCTGACAGAGCATCCGAAGCAGCCTTAGATGCCTGGTCTCCCGCTGCTTTCGCACTTGCATCCAGATTAGCATTCACGCCCGCTACCGCCTGATCACCGATTTTCTGTTCATCAATGCTTGCTTCTGCTTTAGCTTTTGCCTGGTCTCCCGCTGCTTTCGCACTTGCATCCAGATTAGCATTCACGCCCGCTACCGCCTGATCACCGATCGACTGAGCCTGACTGTTGATGTTCTGAACCGCTGACTGCGCAGCCGTCTTTCCAACTTTCTCAGCCTGCTGCTTCATCGCAGTGTTGTTGCTCATCTGTGCTCCAACCGTATCGCTTGCCTGCTTTGCTGCCGCTGAAGATATGCTGTTCAACGTTTTTGTATCACTGGAAAATCCATTTATTGCATTTTTGAATTTTGATGTTCCTTCTGCCAGAGCCTTTGCTCCACTTGCTGCCGAAGGTGCACTGGATGCCAGCTTGTCGACTCCCTCTGCTGCGCTGTCAATTCCTGCCTTCAACTGACTGATGCCGCTGTCAAGCTCTCCGTATTTATCGTTCAGCTCTTTTACGCCATTGTAGAGATCGCTGGAACCGCTGACAAGTTTCAGTGTGTTCTCTTCGAGATCATTGAGCTTGCCCTTAAGGTCATCCGCGGATTTAAGATCTGAGAAATCGATATCCTGGAAGGCGTCGGTCAGCGCAACCGTGTAGGTGGAATCCATTGTGAAATCCTTGACGTCTGCAGTGATTTCCACACTGTCGGTAATATCAAAGTCATCGATTTTTTCGTCTACTTTGCTGTCACTGTTCTTGCTGTCGCTGCTCTTGCTGTCGCTGCCCGCACCGTCCTTAGTCTGACTGCTGTCCGATGCGCTGTCCTTGTCATCAGAAGAAGCTGTGACACTCTCGGACTTTAATGCGGTCGCGTCTGAGGACTTCGTGTCGGAAGACGATGTTCCGGAAGCCGTTGTCTCATTAAGCTTGTCGGCGTCATCCTTGGCGTCCTTCAGTTTATCCTTCAGGCTGTCGAGATCCAGATCATCCTTCAGTCCCGGCATACCGAATCCAAGGACAATATTTCTGCTTCCGTCATTGATAATCTTTCCGTTGTCGATCGTCACATTCGAGAAATTCTCTCCGGGAAGGATCATTCCGGTCATCATAACAAAAGGTGTCTTCATAGTCTCGGTCTTGTCACCGACCTTTGTCTGCACACTGGTGTTATTCGTGTACTGGATCTTGATCGTGAGCTTTCCGCTCTTGCCCGCAAGATCCTTCGGCGCGATTTCCTTTCCGTCCAGATAGTAGGTGAAGCTGACGCCGACCGGAAGCTCCTTGTCGGAGGTTCCCTGATAGTAGATGTCGTTTCCGTCGGAATCCCATACCATGGAATCACCGGAACCGGTATAGGTCTCATCGCCCTTTACATTCTGAATATCACTCAGGGAAGACGCATCCTTGATGTCTTTCTCACTTCCGGCTCCGACCAGCTGATCGGAGACCGTGATTTTCGAGGTCTTCCCGTCTGCATCTGCATTTACGTATACGGTTTCATCCTTTGTAACCTTCGATGAGCTGTTGTCCGCGGCAAAAACAGCCGATGCGGACGGTACGATTCCCATCATCGCCGCAATACCAACAGCTATCGTCTTATTAAAACTCTTTTTGATTACGATCTTGGCATTTCTGTTCATTTTTTTCAGCCTCTCTTCTGTAGAACGCAGATCCTCATCGAACTGCTGAATCCTGTCTGTTTCACATCCTGTATTTTTTGTATATTAAATACTTGAATATCCTGTAATGTTCGTGTCTTAGAATCCTTGAATATCCTGTAATGTCTGTCTCTTGTGATCCAGGAATCCCCTGTGATTCTTATGTCTTGCGATCCCTGAATAATTTCTGTTACCCTTTGACTCCGGAGCCTGACGTCTCGCCGGAATCGGCAGGCTGTCCGGAACCTGAAGTTCCAGAACCCGGTGTTCCGTTCGAAAAATCCTGCGGACCGGAACTGCTGCCGGCGGTTGCTGCACCCGCCGTCTGAACCGCTGCCTGGAGCTGAGGATTTTTCCTCTGTGCGAATGCCGCCTTTCGGGCCTCCTTCTTCTTGCCGAGGAAGTCAATCGATGTCTTCACGATCAGCTTATCGAAGATCATGAACATTCCTGGCAGAACGAAGAGAACGGTCACCATACTGATCAGAGCTCCTCTTGCAAGCATCATGCAGATCGACTCGATGATATCGATGTTCGAATACATCGCGACTCCGAAGGTCGCAGCGAAGAATGCGGCACCGGAAGTAATGATCGATCCCATGCAGGCCCTGTGAGCAATCTGAACGGACTCTTTCTTATCATGTCCTCTCTGACGTTCCTTCTGATACCGGCTCGTCATCAGGATCGCGTAATCGACCGTGGATCCCAGCTGAACTGTTCCAAGTACGATACTCGTCACAAAGGAAACCGATGTTCCCGTGTAGTACATGATTGCCATGTTGACGAAAATGGCAAATTCAATCGTAATCTCCAGAATGAATGGAAGCGAGAACGATTTGAATACCATCAGAATGATGAAGAAGATGATGATCAGCGATGCGGAATTTACATGCATGAAGTCCACATTCGTGACATCCACCAGGTCATGCGTCAGCGGAGCCTCGCCGATCAGCATCGCGCCGCTGTCGTACTTCTTCAGAATGCTGTTGATCTCGTCTATCTGCTTATTGACTTCATCAGAGCCTGTGTAGTAGGCCGTGCTTACAAACATCAGCTCATACTTGTCACTCTGCAGCATTTTTCTCACATCCGAAGGAATCATGGAATCCGGAACAGAAGAACCGATGAGCGAGTTCAGGCCCAGAACATAGTTCACACCGTCCACATCGTCGATCTGATTTATGATCGCCATCTTGTTCTTGACAGGTGTATCCTTGTCCATGACTACGATGTGCATCGTGCTGCTTCCGAAATCATCTTCAACCTTCTGCTGCGCCACCATGGACGGCAGGGATTTCGGAAGGGATCCCGACATATCGTAATAGTTCTTTACATGGTTGTTGCCGTACACCGCCGGGATAAAGAGCACAAGAAAAACAATAAGCCATACTTTGTAGTGCTTCGTAATAAAATCAGACGCCTTGTCGAGTTTTCCGAGGAGAGGCCTGTGGGTCGTCTTCTGAATCGGCTTGTCGAACAGGAGAACCAGCGACGGAAGCACGGTGACACAGGTGAGCACTCCGAAGACAACGCCCTTTGCCATTACCAGTCCCATATCAAGGCCAAGGGTAAAGGACATGAAGCACAATGCGATGAATCCGGCGATTGTCGTCACCGAACTGCCAATGATCGATTTGAACGTATTGGCAATGGCATGTCCCATCGCACGGTTCTTGTCCCCGGGAAATCTTTCTTTATTTTCACGGTAGCTTCCCAGAAGGAAGATCGAATAGTCCGTCGTGACACCCAGCTGCAGGACCGCGGCGACCGCCTTCGTGACATAGGAAATCGATCCGAAGATCATATTGGTTCCCATGTTATATATGATGGCAAAACCGATGTCCACCAGGAAGAGGAACGGCACCAGGAAAGAATCAGTCAGCAGAAGCATTGCTACCAGGCACAGGACTACAGCGATTGTGACGTAAATCGGGAGCTCCTGATTAGTCAGATCACGAAGATCGTTCATGACTGCCGTAATACCGCTGACGTAGGTGTCCTTTTTTACGATGGAACGGATCTGATCGACGGCTTCCATCGTGGTATCTGCGGATGATGTATCGTCGAACATGGCCAGCATCATCGTCGCGTCGCCCTTAAAGAACTTATCTCTGAGATCCTGGGGAATCATGTCCACCGGAAGAGAAATGTCCGCGACATCGTCGTACCAGAGCACATCCTTTACATGAGAAACGGCCTCGATGTCTTTTTCAAGCTTTGCGACATCCTTCATGCTCTCGTTGTCCACGACAATCATCGAGAAGGAACCCATGCCGTATTCATCGACGATGATGTCCTGCCCTTTCATCGTATCCAGCGACTTCGGAAGGTATGTCAGCAGATCGTAGTTTGTCTTGGTGTGGAAATATCCATATGCTGCCGGAAACAGCAGGACAACCGCCAACAGAAGGATCAGCACTCTGTGTTTAGCGATCCACTTGCCTACTTTTATCATTTTTCTCTCAACTCCTTACCTATTGCTTCTGTCTCCTGCATCCAGTACAAAACATCACTTTCCTGTTGGATCCAGTACAAAACCTTTTTCCTGACATAGGGTATGGTAGTCCTTAAATGACCATTGGTCAATAATTAGGTTTCACAAAATTTTCAAAAGCTCAAAATGAATATTGGTCATTTTTATGGTTGACCATTGGTATTTTCAGTGAAATAATAGCTTCAATAGCCGTATATATATCTGTGATCAGTTAATGATTTCAGAAAGGATATGAATCATGAGCAAGGTAGATTTGAATAAACAGAACAAACGGAATTCCCTCCTGACGAACGCCTATGATCTCTTCGTCAATCAGGGTTTTAATAAAACAACCATTTCCGATATCGCCAAGCACTCCGGCCTGGCGAAGGGAACCTTTTATCTCTACTTCAAGGACAAGTATGATCTGCGGGACGAGCTCATCGCCCGCAAATCCGCACAGCTTCTTCTGGAAGCCCAGCAGGCGATGAAGATCCGTCCGGTTCCGATCAAGGGTCTGGAGGATTATCTGCTGGCGATGGTTGATTATGTCCTGAATTACCTGCAGCGCAACAAAATGCTGCTGAAATTCATCACCAAGAATCTTTCCTGGGGCATCTTCCGCCACGCCGTTGAAAAACAGACAGGCGGATCCACCTCAAACAATCTCGGAGAATTCTACGACAACTACCTCATGGCCCTGAAGGCGGACAACTACGAGTGCGATGACCCGGAGCTGCTGCTCTTCACCATCATCGAGCTGGTGAGTTCCACCAGCTACAGCTGTATTATGTATGACTCCCCATGCAGCATGGAGGCGTACCTGCCCCACCTGCACCAGACGATTCACCTGATTCTTGAGGGATACCGGCTGCCGAAGAAACAGGAGCAATAACGCGTTTTTTCTAAGATGGATGCTGAAAAATAAGGCGACGAAAAGCCAGAGCCAGAATATATCTCTTCAGACCGGCACCGGTGAGAGCCATTTTCTGTAAACGAGATAAAACACGCTGCGCGAGTTTTATCTCGCTATCGCGACGCTCGCCGCACACGAATACTTCGCATTCGGCTGCGGCTCACTGTTCGCGTAAAAAGCTCTCTTCTCCGCAAAGGATATCCTGTCCAGGCAGGATACCTTCCCCGCAGAGAAGAGAGCTTTTCTTTTTCTTTAGCAAACCACCGTTCCCCGCAAGTGGGCACCACATGCGATATAAGTCCCACTTTCCCTGGTCTGCCATTATTCTTATGTACGCCGCGAGCCCTGTTCGACTGTGATTGCGACGTCGAGACAGTCCGCATTCGACTGTGACTGCGATAGCGAGACGGTCCGCGTTCGACTGTGACTGCGGTATCGAGCAGCTCCGCATTTGACTGTGACTGCGATAGCGAGCAGCTCCGCGTTTGACTGTAACTGCGGTATCGAGCAGCTCCCCGGGACTGGAAATCCGGCCTGTAAATAGGAAATTTCGTCACAGCATCGTGCGGATCTGCTGTCCCTTAATCCAGGAAGTTACATTCTCGAAAGCCATTACCGCTCTGCGGTCAATGGATTCTCTGGTATCAAATCCCACATGGGGAGTGCATACCAGATTCGGCGCGCCGAGCAGCGGATGGTCTGCCGGAAGCGGCGGATCCTTCTCAAACACATCAATGCCTGCCTTGATTCTGCCTTTTTTCAAAGCTTCCGCAAGGGATTCCGTATCCACGACGGGACCCCTGGAGGTATTAATCAGAATCGCTCCCTGCTTCATCTCGCCGATTTCCTTCTGCCCGATCAGTCCCTTCGTCTCCGCCGTCAGCGGTGTGTGTACCGAAATGATGTCTGCCTCCTGCATCACCTCATCCAGTGTTCTGTATTCCAGACCGAGATCAAGCGCCGCCTGCTTCCGGCTGCGGCTGTATCCGATCAGACGGCATCCGAACACCTTGAAAATCTCCGCGGTGCGGCATCCGATCGCCCCGGTTCCGATGATTCCTACGGTACGGCCGGCGAGTTCGTGGCCCTGCAGCCCGGCCTTGCCCTTTCCGGCCTGAACGGCGTCATTGCACAGGCTGATATTTCTGAGACAATCCAGCGCAAGACCGACCGCAAGCTCCGCCACCGCATCGTTGCAGTACCCACCGGTATTGGATATCCGGACATTCTGCTCCCTGCATGCCTCCACATCAACATGGTCGATTCCCACAAACGCAACGGAAATGAATTTCAGATTTGCGTCCGCCCGGATCACCTCGCCCGGAAGGGGGTGATTCGCGATAATCAGAACATCTGCCCCGCTGCTTCTGCGCTTCAGTTCCTCAACATCCGTAGAAAAAGTATCATAGGCAGAAAACTCATGTCCCTGCTCCGTGAGCGTCTCCGCCAGACGATCCAGCGTAACTCCGTCAATGCCAAGCGGCTCCATCAATACAATCTTCATTCTGTGCCTCCATTTTAAACATCCACTGCACTGCAATTACAGTGCAATATGTAAGATATCCACTGTCCGGAAGATTCGTGTACCTTCAATGATCCTGGTCTCTCTGAATTTCCACTTGAGAGATCGCACAAAAAGTATAGTCCAAAATCACTGAAAAGGAAAGAGTGTCGTGACCTCTGTTAACCGGCACCGGTTTTTGTGATAAAATAACCGAAATGACAGAATCGATATTCCCACCGATAAGGTCTGATCGAAAGACAGAACCCATATCCTCTCCGACGAGAATCTGATCGAAAGACAGAATCCATATCCTCTCCGACGAGAATCTGATCGAAAGGCAGAACCCATATCATCTCTGAAGAGATTTATTCGAAAGGAAAACACTTATTATGCATTCAGACAATCACGCCGACAGACCAAATCCGGACCGTCTTTCCGGAGATGCAGCGCCGCACAGGCGCAGGCCCCATTACAGCGGCAAGTACCCGCGAAAGTATAATGAGAAATACAAGGAGCTGAATCCCGAGAAATACGGCGAAACCATTGAAAAGGTAATCCGCAAGGGAAGCACGCCCGCAGGAATGCACATTCCGATCATGGTCGATGAGATTCTGGATGTGCTGAAGATCCGTCCCGGCATGACCGGACTCGACTGCACGCTCGGTTACGGAGGTCACAGCTCCCGCATGCTGGAGAAGCTGGAGGGCACGGGTCATCTCTATTCACTGGATGCCGATCCTCTGGAAATCCGGAAGACGGAGGCACGGATGCGCGCCAGAGGCTTCGGGGAGGATATTTTTACCCCGATCCACATCAACTTCGCGAATATCGATCAGGTCTCCACCAAGTACGGTCCCTTCGACTTTGTTCTGGCGGATCTGGGTGTCTCCTCCATGCAGATCGACAACCCGGAGAGAGGCTTTTCCTACAAGACAGATGGTCCCCTCGATCTTCGTTTTGACCCGGAAAAGGGAGAGCCTGCTTCCGAGAGGCTGAAGCAGCTCACGAGGGATGAACTCGCTGGGCTGCTCATCGATAATTCTGACGAGCCATATGCAGAAGAAATCGCCGATGCTGTTCAGCAGGCATATCGTCGTAAACGCCCACTGGAAACCACCACGGATCTTCGCCTTCTGATCGAGGAAACGCTGACTCAAACCCGTCAACTTCGCCATTCGCCCAGGGACGAACAGGAGGAAGCCGTGAAAAAATCCTGCGCCAGGGTCTTCCAGGCACTCCGCATCGACGTGAACAGCGAATTTGAGGTTCTCTACGCATTTCTGGACAAGCTGCCCTCCGTGCTGAAACCCGGAGGCAGAGCTGCTATTCTCACCTTCCACTCCGGTGAGGACCGCCTCGTCAAACAGTCCTTTAAGCAGGGCGCCCGTGACGGCCTGTACACCGAAGTCAGCCGGGATGTCATCCGTCCCTCCCGTGAGGAATGCTACCGGAATCCGAGAGCACACTCCACAAAACTGAGATGGGCGATCCGTTAATCCGGCATCCGGTTTTCGCGCGCCCGACTGGCGCACCGACAGAAGAAGCGTCCGGCACATGCCGGACGCTTCCTCTGTTTTACTGATATGTTGTCTCACTGATATGTCTCAGCCCTGTCATTTTCTCTCAGCACACAGGTCATGCAGATGATGGTGTGTCAGGCTGAACCACACATTATATCCTTGTGGTACGCCCGGCAGAATCATATCCCATACTCGTCAGGGTATACTGTACTGGATTTCTCAGTTTGCCTCAGAAGAACTTGAAACTGTGGCGTCGCTGTCCATTGCAGCCTTTGTGTGGCTTACATAGATCTGCTCGATATCCGGAATTCTTCCCATTCCTTCGAGCTGAGCATCTACGCTGTCAAAGAAGCCGGATGCATTGAACTGGCTCTTCCAGGAATCAGAATCATCGCCTGCCATATCGTTATTCGCATGATCACCTGCTACAACCATCAGATCACGCAGAATTACCTTCTTGTATCCCGCGTCATGTACCTTCTGGATAACCGCGGAGCACTCGGTATCTGCCGGCTTGCCCTCAACGGTTCCGATGAATACGTTCTTGTAACCGAGATCATTCATTTCTGTCTGCATCTGATCATAGGTGATATTCGCCTCATGAGAGGTTCCATGACCCATGAATACAAACGCCGTTCCGTCAGCGGCAGCCGCGTCAAGACTGTCATATCCTGCCTTCTCTACCGCTGTAGCGGTAAGAATCTTTGCGACATTCTGCTTGTCCTCATTTACTACGCTCGTGTCACTTCCCACCTCACCCAGAAGCGGCTCGGCAATTTTCACAGAATCAAATTTGTCGGCGTATTTGCTGACAGCCTCCGAAAGCTCATCATACTCCGCGCCATGCATCAGATGCGTCGGCTGAATCAGCAGATTCTTCACACCGTTGTCAACCGCTCTCTGGAGCGCCTGATCCATATTGTCGATCACCTCATTATCACGCGCCTGAATATGATTGATGATGATCTGCGCCGTGAATGCACGTCTTACAGACCAGTCGGGATATGCTGCCTGAAGAGCCTTCTCAATTCCGCCGATATCCTGGACACGGCTGTCATTATAGGAGGTTCCGAAGGAGCATACAAGAATCTCATTTTCTCCGATTCCGTCCTCGTTGAGCGGATCGTCCTTGGAAGCATCGCCGGTATCCCTTCCGAAATAATCCGGATCTGCATATTCGCCTTCTACGAGAGCCTTCTGCGTATCCGTCAATGCGTCCCATGCTTCCTTTGCCGCCTTGCAGTCCTCGTCCGTAGTATCTGTTCTCTCCTGCACATAGATCTTGTCAATCAGAGCGGCTACCTTGTCCGCTGCTGCCTGATCCGCAGATACAGAGGAGGAAGAAACCGTCTCTACTTCTTCAGAAGAAGAGGCTGCCTCTGTAACCTCCGCTGCCGCTGAAGACGCGGAAGATGCACTCGAAGATGCTGCGGATGCTGACGATGCTGCGCTGCTTGCGCTGCCACATCCGGCAATCATAGACCCGGTCAGAACCGCGGTGCATAATAATGTTACGACTTTCTTTTTCATCATTTTCTCCTTTTTGTAGAATAATCTATATCAAAGGGGTTCAAAACGCCCTTCGATACCTTAGCACAGAACATAAACGAGATAAAACACGCTGCGCGAGTTTTATCTTGCTATCGCGACGCTCGCCGCACACGAATACTTCGCATTCGGCTGCGGCTCACTGTTCGCGTAAAAAAGAGTGACCGCCTTCTCAGAAAGCAATCACTCCGTATCTGCATATAAAAGAAACATCTGCTGAAATCCCGGATCCGCCTGACGGTCACGCTCTATTCAAAGAAACGGTATCCATAACCGCACGCCAAAGAGCGCATATCTGCAAACCAGCCGGATCACACCAGAACTCACTGATGCAACCATCAATATTCTTATGCAAACAGACTCTGCTTTCATCGGAAGCAAATCTATCATCTTCTCAGCAGGTTTCCTGACTTGCAGCTCAACGCCTTCCTGCGCCTTCTCATATTCCGTTGACCGGAATACAATGGACAATGCATCTGGCTCACTGCTCACAGTGACCGGATCGTTCAGGTATTTCACCTGATTCCCTATTACCCGCCATAAAAGTGGCACTGAAAAGATATGTTTTAAAGACTTTCACTATTATATGAAATCAATTACAAAATGTCAAATTGATCCAATGAATGATTGACCGGAAATCATCTTCTTCAAAAGCCGGATATGCTCCGGCTCTGTTCCGCAGCAGCCTCCGACAATCCTGACGCCGGCATCTGTCAGCATCTTCATCTGAGACGCAAAGGCTTCCGGACCGAGGCTGTAAATGGCATTCCCGTTCTCGTCAATCTTCGGCATTCCCGCATTCGGCTTTGCGATAATCGGAATGCTGCAGTTCTTCGCCAGATACCGGATGATGCTCTCCATCTGATCCGGTCCGCTGCAGCAGTTCAGTCCCACTGCCGCAGCGCCCATCGCCTCCAAAACGGCTGCAGCATCAAAGATATTTCCGTCAAAAAAACACTTTCCATCCGCATATACGGAAAACGTGCACATCACCGGAAGATCACAGACAGATGAAACCGCGTCCAGCGCAATTGAAGTCTCATCCGCCGACATCATGGTTTCTATTACAAAAAGATCCGCGCCGGCATGATACAGAATCTCTGCCTGCTCCCGATAGATCTCAAAAATTTCCTCATAGCTGGCATCTCCTCCAGCAGAATCCGGCACCATTCCCGTGGGCGCCATATCTCCTGCCACCAGAACGCTGCCCTTCGACACCTCCTGCGACAGCCCGAGCAGCTTTTTGTTCATCTCTTCGGTCTTGTCCGCCAGCCCGAAACCGCCCAGAACCTTCCGGTTTGCGCCAAACGTCGGCGCGTAAATCACATCCGCTCCCGCTTCGATAAATTCTCTCTGAAGATTTTGCAGCACCTCCGGATGCTCCAGAACCCAAGCCTCTGTGCTGATTCCCTTCGGCATCCCGCGCACTGTCAGATTTGTGCCTGTTGCTCCGTCAAGACAGACGATCTTGCTATCTGTAAGTTCCCTGAATTCGGTTTTGTTCATGATTAGCCTCACTTTATATACATTGTGTGCCCCGTTTGCGACATGGTCGTCTATGTCATGGCTGTTTGCGCCGTGGCTGTTTACGACACGGCCTTTTACTTTCGAAATTCCTCCGCAAGTCTCCGGATATATGCCGGGGTAGTCCCGCAGCATCCTCCGATCACCGACGCTCCTGCGGACACAAGTTTCTTCATAGATGAAACGAACTGGTCCGGACTGATATTGTAGACCATCTGCCCATTTGCGCCTTTTTGAGGCAGTCCCGCATTTGGCTTCGCAACAATCGGAATATGAACCATTTCGGAGACAGATGAGATAATTTCTTCCATCCCATCCGGGCCATCACAGCAGTTAATCCCGTAGGCATCCGCGCCTGCCTTCTCCGCAAGCGGCCCGCCCTCGAAAATATCTCCGCCGTAATAGGCGCTTCCGTTTTTTCGCACCGTGAGCGTGCAGATCACCGGAGCGGAGCATACGGATCTCACTGCTTCTACCGCAGTCACCGCGTCGAGCACGGACAGCATACTTTCCACGGCAAAAAGATCACAACCCGCTTCATACAGAACCTTTGCCTGCTCACGATACGCCTCGAACATTTCCTCCCGGCTCCCGGCTCCGCCGTATTCCTTCAGAATCATGCCCGTGGGCGCCAGATCGCCGGCGATCATAGTTTTCCCTTCTGCCGCACGCCGGGAGATTTCGAAAAGTTTCCGGTTCATCTCTTCTGTATGTTCCTCAAGGCCGAACCTCTTCAGCATAATGCGGTTCGCGCCGAAGGTCGGTGCATAAATGATCTGAGAACCCGCCTCCACATACTCCCTCTGAAGTTTTTCCACATCATCCGGATGTCTTAGCGCCCACTCCTCCGTACAGCATCCATGAGGCATCCCCATGCGGTAGAGATTCGTTCCCATTGCACCGTCCAATATAACGATGCCCTTCTGTGTCATCCGTGTAAAATCATTCTCTGTCATAATTCCTCTATTCATTGAACGAGATATATGCGCTCTACAGGGTTCCTCCCTGTCGCGACACTCGCTGGAAAACCAGCAGCTGCTAATAACTGTAACTACAACAATAACCATAGCTGCAACATTTCCATTACTGCAACTATGACCCTAACTGCAGCATTTCCATTACTACAACTATTACTATCGCCTCAACATAACCACAATTACAGCCATGATAATGCAACAGCCTGAAATCCTGCAACAATTACAGAAAAGCCTTACAAGGTGTAGGTGAGCCCCTTCTCCTCCAGCATTCTCCGTATATCCTCAACGGACCACGAGGTGATCTCACCGTTTTCCCGGCCTCCAAGTGCTTTTCCGTTCACTCGGATCTTTCCGTCTTCCTTGGCCAGAACCGACCACATATTCTTCAGAAGCGCGTCGGAGGTCTTCCTGCCGATCCGTTCCTCGCGGGAGCGGGCCTTCAGGTAAGCCCAGGATTCATAAGGGAGAAGGATGGTCTTTTCCTCATTCATGTCTGAAATCCTTTCTTCAATAATCATGCGTCAATATAATGCATCGATGACATCATCGATATTAATCCATCATATTCCATACAAATATTTTCTGCAAGCAGTGAAAGAAAGTCCGGCCATATATATTAGAATTGACTAATCGCGTGACAGAATGATAGTATCTACAAAACACAAAACCGTGAGGGAGTAGTTGGCATGGGCTGTGACTGCGGAAATTGATGGACCGCGGATACTTATCTTATCCCATGCAGCAAGTCAACATACTGGCCGTTTCGGCCTGGCTTGCTTTAATCGGCGAGACTCATGTAAGCGATGTTGCTGTACATGGGTCAGACTGCAGGTATATACGCCCGGGTACAGCGCGAACTGTATCCGGGCGTTTTTCTGATGGGATGAAGAGAAACAAAAACGGCCGGACGGATAGAAATGAGGAGTGGAAGTCAGGATGGGAAGTATGATGAGCTTTGTCTTAAACAGTATCTTACTCGGGGTGGGTCTGGCAATGGACGCCTTTTCGGTATCGATTGCAAACGGGCTGAACGAACCCGGGATGTCCAGGAAAAAAACCTACTGGATAGCTGCATGCTATGCATTCTTTCAGTTCGCCATGCCGATGATCGGATGGTTCTGCGTACACACGATTGCGTCATATTTCAAGGTATTTCAGAAATTCATTCCCTGGATTGCGCTGGTTCTTCTTCTGTATATCGGAGGTCAGATGCTGTTCGAGGGAATCCGGAGGATAAAAAATAAGTGCGAAGAAAATCCCGAAAACTGCGGATGCGGAACAAAAACAGTCCTAACCAGGAAAACCCTGCTCATACAGGGAATTGCGACCTCCATCGATGCACTTTCCGTAGGCTTTACGACAGCACGGTACGGAACAGCAGCTGCTTTCTCGAGCTCGCTGATCATTGCTGTTGTAACATTCGTGATCTGCATGATCGGACTTCTGTTCGGGAAAAAATTCGGTGAGAGGCTCTCGGAAAAGGCAACGATACTGGGCGGTATCATTCTGATCGCAATCGGAATTGAGATCTTCGTGACAGGGATCTGAACGCATCCATTATCATGTATTTTTAACTAATAATTTATATAGAATCCGTGAATTGTCCGTCAAAACATATATATCTTCCGCCAATTATGGTATAATAACAGGGTGAGTAACCTGATGATAGTTTTTATTGCGGAGGAAAAACTATGCTGACGAAAAGAGAAAATTTTTTGGAAACCATTCATGGCGGAACACCGGATCGTTTTGTGAAACAGTATGAGGCGTTGTCCTTTGTCATGAACACACCTTACGTGAATCAGTTCCCGATTATGCCTGCGAAGCCGGGGGACCCTGCGGTGAAATGTGGCTGGGGCTATTACAATGCCTGGCCGGAAGGACAGCCCGGCGCATTCCCGATGCATGATCCGGAGCATCTTGTATGTCCGGATATCACAGAGTGGAGGCGTTACGTGAAAGCTCCGGAGCTCAATTATACCGCCGAGGACTGGGAACCAACGGTCAAGGCTGCGGAAGCTGTAGACCGCAACGAGACAATGGTTACCGCATTTATGGCTCCAGGCCTTTTTGAAATGCATCATTATCTCTGCGATGTAGAACCGGCCATGATGAATTTCTATGAGGAGCCGGAGGCGGTTCATGATCTGATTGACTATATTACAGAATGGGAACTGAAATACGCGGAGCAGATCTGTGATTATATGAAGCCGGATGTCATCTTTCATCATGATGACTGGGGAACACAGAGATCCACATTTATCAGTACCGATATGTTCCGGGAATTTTTCCTGAAACCCTATCAGAGAATTTACGGATATTTCAAGGAGAGAGGCGTCCTCGTTATCCATCATAACGACTGTTATTGCGCGCCATTTGTTCCCTCCATGATTGACATGGGAATTGATGTATGGCAGGGCTGCATGTCTGTCAACAATCTGCCGCAGCTGGTAAAAGAATATGGTGAAAAAATATCCTTCATGGGCGGAATTGATAACGGCAAGGTTGACAAGCCTGACGTGACACAGGAAGAGATTGCAAAGGAGACAGATCAGCTTTGCAGAGACTGCGGAAAGCATTATTTCATTCCGTGCACAACGCATGGCCTGAATTTTTCTGTTTTCCCGCAAGTTTATGGAATGGTAGACAAGGAAATTGATAAAATGAGCAGGGAGATTTTCGGATAACCTCTGCATCTGAGAAAAACAGACATCAAAAATTTAGGCCGGCAGTCCTGGTAACTGCCGGCCCTCGATGTGTCACAGTCTTCTGACGGTGACAAACCTCACCATCTCATTTTCGAATTCCGGAAACCCGTGCCTTCATGATTCTCTCACGCTCATCTAACACCCGATCAGCAAGCTGATCGGCATCCTCATCGGTGATCTCCTGCGGTCGGGTCCGAACCATAGAGGTATGATGTCCGTTGATCTCAAACTCCTCCGGATTGTCCAACTCCTCCTCCGGGATCGCCAGAACAGTATCATCTGTGCAGAGCGCGTAGACCGTGTAGATGCCCGTTCCCTCATCCATACTGATAAAATCCACGATTTCTCCGTGCTTCCACTCCTGCTTGTGCATCACAAACCAGTTGATCACCTTGTTGTTGGTATCCTCGATAGCAAGGTCCGCCATCATTCCGTTATTTACGATCCACATCGTATTCTCATGAAATGCCTTCATGGCATCCGATATATGACTCATTGATTATCCCTCTCTTCTCTTTAATCTGTCAGCTACGCAAAGCCATCCAGATAACATTCAAGCCTGTACTCAGGTACATTTTCACATATATTAAGATACATATTCACACCTGCATGCAGATGTATACACACGCAGATAATACGCATCAAGTACACATAAGATACGCATTCTCATATGCATGACAAAATGCCGCCTTGACGCTCTCTTGTTCCTGAAGGCAGGTGGTGTCAGGTGATCGATATCCCCGGAAGGAGAAGCAGCAAAACCGTCACCACCAGAAATCCATCCAGCAATATCAACGCAAACGCAATCAAGCGCCAGATTACAATGCGATCTTTTCCCTCCAGCTTTGCCCTGCCCAGAAATATCCACGACATAATTGAGCACGCCAGTCCCACAAACGGACTGATCAAAAGCGTCAGCATGGCGATATATGACGCAGTCACTGAATAGGCGATGACCGTATCCAGTATCATCATAAAAGCATCTGCCAGGACAAGCACCGCCGCGACTCCCATAAATATTTTTCCCTTTTTCAGATTACTCATACCGTCCCGCTCCGACTTTTCTTCTCTCCATCCTGCAACTAAACAGTCGTATAACAGGCGCCATACGACCTCTGTCCCACCCATAAATAAAGCCTTCCACCATTTTACCGGCAGAAGGCATCTTCGTCAAATATTAAGTTCCGGGGTATCCACGTCTTCCATCATTTTTCTTCCCGCTGTTCACTCGATTCCGCCCGGATTTTTCTTCTCATACAGAAATCTCTCTGGAAGACTGATGTGGAATCCCTTTGCCACCTCACGGAAATCCTCCGGGGTGATCGTCTGGCGTTTCACCGGGGTCACAGCCAGAACCTTGAGAAGGATCTCTGCAGACTTCTCAACGGTGTGCATCAGTCCGAATGTCAAGTCGAAGTCCTCTCCCGAGCAGAACATCCCGTGGTGCGCCCAAATCGCGACATCATACTTCTCCATCAGACGGCTGGTCGCGACAGCGATGTCTCTTCCTCCCGGAACCATCCACGGCACGACACCTACGCCGTCCGGAAAAACAACCGGACATTCTGTCGCGGACTCCCAGAGCTCCCGTGTGAAGATTTCATCCTTCAACGGAAGTATAAAGGTAAGCGCGATGATGTTCGTTGTATGCGCATGGTAGATCACACGATGTCTTCCGTTTGTCACTCTCTTCTTCACTTCATGGTTCATCATATGTGCAGGAAGCTCGCTGGTCGGCCGTCCTCCTTCTACAAGGCCCCAGCGGATCCGGTAATTCTCTCCCTTGTCATCCAACTCAATGATCGCAAGGCAGGCCTCCGGGTCTACAGCAATATTCCGGAAATACTTTCCGCTTCCTGTGATCAGGAAAAATTCCCCGGCAAGTCCGGGAACGCTGGTTCCGATTGGTGCCCAGTCCCCGTGATCATTCAGACGCGGCCGAATCTCCTCTACCTCAGACGGTTTCAGACGATAGGAAAGATTTCCACCGTTTCTCTCATGCCATCCCTGCTTGAAACCGTCATCTGCCATCTTTACAAATCCACGGACAAATTTTGTATCAAGAATTTTCATAAAATCCCGCCTCCCCATCATGCGGCACTTTCTGCCGCTGCATTTTAGTCGTTTTATGTGGTATTTGAATGTTGTTTTTATTGTTTTTATGCCTATATGATAGTTGTATTCTTTGTTTTTGTCAATGCAATTACGTTGTTTTGTGTTGTTTTTGTTGGTTTGCCTCATTTTTCGGGATAGATACGATTTGTTTTGGTTAATTTTCCATTTTAACCGCCACATTTCAATCTGCAACTCGTCATTTATTGCAATTTTCCTTACAAAAAAAGAGTTGCTCTGGTCCCACCCGGTAACGAAAGTAACCCTCCTCAAAATCCGGCATCCAACTTTCCGGACACACAAAAAGGAGCCGCTCCAGCATGCGGCTCCTTTTTATAGGAAGGAGAATCGGTATGCGCCCTTTCCAGGCTCACATACCTAATATGAAAAAGAAACAATGATAACAATGCCTTGCATATTTATTTGTTTCTATACTAAGCAGTATAGAGCTTAAATGTGATGAGACCTTGTTCCGCCCGTTAATAAATTGAAAACAAAATATGAACATACTGTATAAGTCCAGTCGCAATGTTCTTGGCCCACGGGGAGCTTGCTCACCGGTGGGCAAGAACATTAGCGACGACAACAGGTATGAGCATTTATTTTTTCTGCACTGTCCGGCGATACCAGAACAGATACTGCTGCATGATCCCGTTGTACGGCTTATATGCATCGAAAGGAAACCCTCCCGGATACTCTTCCTCCAGAAGCCTCAGAATCCAGACGTCCTCCGGAAAGGAATCCAGTCGGTGAAAGCCAAACAGCATCACGCAATTCGCCACCTTAATTCCAACGCCATAGAGTGCCATCAGTTCTTCCTTCAGCTCATCGTCCGGAAGCCCTTTCAGCCTGCCGAAATCTATCCTGCCATCCGCGGCATCTTCTGCAGCTCTGTGCACATACTTTGCCCGATATCCAAGACCGCACTCTGCGAGCTGTTCCCCGGAAAGCGAACACATCTGTTCCGGACCCGGGAAGGAATATTGTTCCTCTGCCAGCCGTGTTCCGGCCATTCTGCACAGCTTATCCACGGAAAGTCGAATGGCCGGGATATTCTTCCTCTGAGAAACAATAAACGTAATCAACGTCTCCCACGGGTCCTGGTTGAGGATGCGGATTCCTGTCCCGCAGGCAGAAGCCCGATACAGATAGGGGTCCTTTTCCGGATCTATCCTTCGACGAACCGACGAATAATCCAGCCCCAGATCAAAATACTGCCTCCAGAATGTCTCAAACTCTTTCCTGGAACAGGATAGCTCAAGACAATGTCTTCCTTCTTCATTTCCACGACTTTCTTCCCGGATCCGCACCCAGTGACTGCCGGCTATGATCTCATACCCGTCTTCTGTCTCTGTCCATCGAAAGCACTGCCCACTGTCCGCTATTTTCTTCAGGTCAAAGTCATCCGAGATTTCTGTCACCATCTGCCTGTATACGCTCCGATTCCCTCAAATAATATTCTTCTGATATTCTTCCGCTCATACCGGGGACATCTGTACCGATTGCCCAACAAATTTCCCCCACAGCCGACAATACAGCAACTATCGGTATTTTCGAGCGATATCCAGATATTCTGCATTTCCGTCGATATAGTCTTTATACACAAGCACCGGATCTTTCCCACGATACACAAGACAGATTCCGCAGCTGTCGCAGTCACTGATGCATTTGAATTTTTCCCGAATAAAGGCTTCTCTTTCCTCTCTCGTGGAATTCTGAATTTCCGGCGGCATCACATTCACCCCTTAACTCTCCCACCCTGGTAGGCGGCATTCAATTCACTGATTTCCTTTTCTCCCTCAATATATGGCCGATAATAGGCATCTACATCCCCGCCTCCCAGGTTATCACAGCCGTTGCAGAACTCACAGGTCTGCCCGCAGACTGAAAGTGCCTGATTCACAATCCGAATTCTTTCCTCCCGTGTTGTATCCTTTATTAAAATCGATTTCATGGCCATTCCTCCTATTAATTCCATCCGGGTTTACAAACCTCTCCCATTGAGTCTCCGGTCAGTGGGAGACACCCGCCTGCACTTCTTATATAGTTCTTATCCTTTTATATCACATAACACTGTGATTCACAATCCGACATCACCGGTTCACGAATGGTATCGATTTGTCCTGGGTTTCATCGCGGCTGTACCCCCTCCCTGCCAAACTTACCGGGGAACTCCCGCGCAATGCGGGCGTGCTCACCTTACAATGCGCAGGCTCTCTGCCATACTTACCCGAAAATTTCGGATCTACTGCAGGCCTGCAAAAAAACGCTTTCAAAGCTTCTGACCGTGCCAAAAATGTTCAATTCATGCGTACTAATTTTTTTCAAAAAAATTTAAAAAAGGGGTTGATTTTTTCTCAGAGGTAACGTATAATCATCTTCGTTGTTACGGAACAGCAACACAAATTCAATACAAACCAAGCGCCATTAGCTCAGTTGGTAGAGCAGTAGACTCTTAATCTATTTGTCCAGGGTTCGAGTCCCTGATGGCGCACTTATGAAGCGCTGTTTTTGGTATCGAAAGGATACCGGGGACGGCGCTTCTTATTTTGTCCAGTGAACGTTAAGCGATCGAACGAAAACCTATGAGTAAAAGGCAAAAAGCATGCCCAGCAAAGTAAAACAGCAGCGCATCAGAGTAAGAACCGATATGCACGCAGAGCCGGCGGCACCGCATAATTGCGGCACCGCCGGCTCTTGTCAGTGACGATTATCCACGGCTATCCCCGGAATTCACGCCTTGTTTCTTGTAATCCTGCGGATGGCATCCGGAGCTCCGATCACGTAGAGATGCATATCCTTCTCAAACACAAACTCCGGGTCGAGAATCTGCTCGACGTCGCCTCCCAGCTGAAAGGCAAGAATTTCGACGCCATACTCCGATCTTACCTTCAGGTCCAGAATGCTCTCTCCGACCCAGGCCGAAGGAACGGCAATCTCATAGATGCCAAGATTTTTGCTAAGCTCATTGTAATCAAAAACATTTCTCGCGCCAAACCGGACTGCCAGCTTCTCCGCTTCATCTCTTTCCGTATACACAACATAATCTGCACCGTTATGCAGAAGAAGTTTGCGGTACATATCCCTCGCCGCTCTCGCTATGATATATTTTGCACCTGCCTCATGAAGAAGGTAGGTAACAACAAGTGCCGCCTGAAAATCTTCCTCGATCGTGACCACACACAAATCGAAATCATTGATCCCGAGCGACTTGATCACCTGAGGATTGGTGGCATCCGCAATCTGGATATTGGGGATTCTGTCTACCACATCATTTGCCGTCTCTTCATCTTCCTCAACAGCCATCACGTTATTTCCCAGATCCTGCAGCCGTATTGCCATATGTCTGCCAAAGCGTCCGAGTCCTATAATCAGCACATTCTTCATTGCCTCTGCTCCTTCTGTCTGCGGGATCCTCCCCGCCTTCCTGCGTCACGCAATATATTACAACAATTACAGGCCGATCTCCTTATTGTAAAGGCCATTTACAGCCCTATACGATAACCTTGCCACAAGCTGTATTACTTCACCACGAGCCTAGCTCAAAATGCATAGTTCATCGCAAGCGGGGCTCATAATGCATTACTCTCCGCAAACGGGGCCACAAAACCGCATTCCCCCGGCCAGACGGGCAGCAATCTACATTAGCCCCGCAAGCGGACTGTCACAACCCCGAAAAACGGATCAGCCGATGGATATTTCTTCCGCCGGATATCTCGATGCCGCTCTCCGGTCTCTTCTTGTCATCGCGGTCAGCACCGTCACCGTTCCGCTGCGGCCGAAGATCATCAGCACACACAGCAGCAGCTTTGACAGCATACCGAGCCTGGGCGTAATGCCAAGGGTGGATCCCACTGTTGCCACCGCGGATGCCGATTCAAAAAACGCCGTCTGAAAATCTACGCCCCTTTCCACTGAGGAGATGATCATAGCGACGGCTATTGCACTGAAAATATACAGAATCGCTACCGTCGCCGCCGTACTGATTGTCTCAGAATCTACGGATCGATGGAAAGCCTCTACTTTCTTTCTCCGCTTTCCGGTCGTCCTGACACTCAGAAAAAGTACCGCCACCGTTGTGGTCTTCATACCGCCGGCAGTAGAACCCGGTGAACCACCGGACAGCATCAGCATGATCATCAGAAACTGAGCCGCTGTCGACATCGCGCCGAGATCCATCGTGGAAAAGCCTGCCGTTCTGCAGGTCACAGACTGAAACAGACTGCCTGCGATTTTTCCACTCACAGACATGGACTCAAAATCCGGATTGCCAATCTCCAGAAGAAAAATTCCGATGGCTCCCCCGAAGGTCAGAATTGCGGATGTCGTAAGAACGATTTTGCTCTGCAGCGCAAGATTTCTGAAATGAAATCTGTGATCAATCAGATCCCTCCACACCAGGAATCCGAAGCCGCCGAGACTGATTAAGGCCATAATAATGATCACAACGTACCAGTTGCTCTCACACATGGCCAGTGAGGAATTCGGCGTGTACCTTCCCATAAGATCGAAACCGGCATTGCAAAACGCCGAAACCGAATGAAAGATACTGCTCCATATGCCGTCCCAGAATCCCTGCCTCGGCACAAAATAAATGGAAAGAAGCGCAGCTCCGGTTCCTTCCACAAGCGCTGTTCCCTTTACCACAAACTGGGTGATGCGCACGATTCCGCCGACGGCAGGTGCCGCAATCGAGTCCTGCTGCAGCCTTCTGGAATGAAGTCCGATCTTCTGACGGGCCGCCATCATCATCACAATGGCGAAGGTCATGAATCCGACGCCTCCGATCTCCATCAGGATCACCAGGACAAGCTGTCCGAAAAACGTCCAGGTGCTAAATGTATCAAACCGGATAAGGCCCGTCACACAGGTTGCCGATGTTGCCGTAAAAAAGCAGTCCGAAAACGGTATCCTGGCACCGGTCTTCGACGATATCGGCAGCCAGAGCAGAAACGCACCAACCAGAATCACAAGGACAAAGCCGACCGGTATGATCTGCGTCGGTGTAAGCATGTTCCAGAATCTTCCCAGCTTTGCAGACAGCGACTCACTGTCTTCCATATCATAGTGACGTATACCCTCACCCATTTTCTCAGTTTCCTCCTCAGCGGAGTGGTCTTTCCACTTTTATATCCTTCAGATCTGAAGCAGAGTACCCCTTTCCGCTCCTATGCCAGAAGCAGAGCGTCCTTCCGCTTATATGCCTGAAGCAGAGTACCCCTTTCCGCTCCTATGTCTGACAAGCTATACTACAACGCCATAAAGAGGAAAAAATAGCCGAAACAGATAATCTGTTAGCCGTTTTCCAACTTTTTCAGAACCGGAGTGTACAGGTACGCGCACGCGAACCCCGGAAGCGTGAAACCGATGAGAATAACCAGAAATCCGATCCGAAAACCGACTCTCCAGATCACATAGAGCCAGGCCGCATGAATAGCCACCATTCCCAGCGTCCTCGGCAGATATCCGACAGCCAGTGCCGCCGCATTCCGGAAAATCTGTCCGAACGTATTTTCAAACCGGGCGATCAGGACAAAGCTGTAGGACATATGCGCCAGAAGAAGCAGCGTCAGCCCTGCGATGATCACGCGGAAGATCATCTGATCATACCCGAATGATTTCAGCAGCGTCCATTCCAGCGCGATCAGCCCACCGAAAAAAAGATCGAGTGCCCACATCCCGGTCGCCTGTTTAAAATTCTCCTTAAACGCTCTGAAAAAGGATTTAATAATGTAGGATTCCTCATTCCGGACCATCTTCAGAAGAACGCTGTGCATCGCCGCAAGAGAAGCCCCGATGGTGATCAGCGGAATGCTGCACAGCACCGTCAGAAGATTCAAAAGCACCAGGTCAAACACTCTGGTCAATCCTCTCATAACCGGTCCGTCCATATTAAAAAATTTGTCCATACCTTCATCCTCTAATAAGCGTCATGCCGCTCGTACTTATGAATCCGCCGACGCGCTGCCTGTATAGGTAAGCCCCAGCGTCTTCATCGCCTGACGATCCAGTTCTTCCAGACTTGTATAAGGCTCTACGTATTTCTTAAGATACTCCTCCAGGCAGAGATTTTCATCATACATAACCTTTGCCGCGGTCATCCCGACATATCTGTAATGCCAGGATTCATAGACAATCTTAGTGATGTCCTGTTTTCCCTCCGGATACCGGAGTACATAGCCATATTTCCAGCAATTTTCATGAAGCCACTTCTGAACCTCTTCCTGATCCTGAGAGCTGTCGATCGCAGTGTTGTGCTCACATCCGATATCCGCCGCCAGCGCTGTTTCGTGCTCACTTGTTCCCGGAACTGCAACGCTCTCCGCCGCCATGGCTTGTGCGTCTTCCTCGGAGTATCCGCCACTGACATACACGTTTGTCATGCTCTCGAAATCCAGAATCTGCTGGCTGTGTGTCCGATACCCGGAAACCACGAGAGGATCGTACCCCGCCGCCCTGCAGTCGGTCAGCATCTGCTGAAGCTGTTCGGCACATCTTGAATCGGTTTCCTGCCCGTTATCAACCATCGTAACCTGCGCTGTATATCCATTCGGATAAGGATGACTGCTGTTCACCAGAATCAACGCCCAGTTGTCTGTCGTATTGTACTTGGCAGGGTCCGGCTTCGCTGCCTCTGTCGGTGTCGTTTCCGCATCTTCTGCCGCGCTGTTTTCCATCGTATCCGATACCGATTGCGGCGCCGATCCGGAGATCACCTGCGGTCCGGATTCCTCCTTTGCGCTGCTGCCTCCGCTACCATTCACCTCAGCAGTCCGTTCTCCATGAATCTGAATAAGAATGTACCCTCCGAGTATGATAATCAGTGCAATTCCAACCACAAGCACCATCTTTAGTATTGTATCCAGTTTGTTATGCCTCACCTGATCAGTTCCTTTATCTTATCTTCAATATACTTTGTCGTGTAAAAAATGATTTCATAATGGAGAATTTTAATAGAATTTTTGTCCCAGAGAAAACGGATGCTTGCCGGGAACTCCTCATCGGAATCCCAGTACTGGAACCAGACCTTCAGAAACGGAAAAACCGGAAGCAGGTAACTCACATCACCGCCCTTGCAGGCCAGCCCTCCGAGCGACTCACACGCCTTCCGGATCTCTTCCGTTTTTCCCTCAAGGGGACGAATCACATCCGGCTGATGAAGCTTTCTTGCATGTCCGGCACCGACAATTCCTCCCATCTGCGCCAGCGTCTCCCAGTTTCCGGCCATCTCCGGAAATTTTTCATTCACGTCCGAGCAGCAGAAAACATCGTAAATCGCCATGACTATATCATGCTCCGCCGGCTTCATGCTTCCCCGGCACGTAACCGTCCCAAGCTGCCGGCTGATCTGATAATCCTGTCCCAACACCTTTATATATAGATAGTTCTCATCGCTTTCCAGCTGATATTTGTGAATCAGCTTTTCCTGATCCAGCGTGAGGAATTCCTTTCGGGACTCCTCAGACATCGCGTCATAATTACCGCACATTTCTATTCCTTTCTATTCCTATCCATTCTCCCTCCGAATGCGATCCCTCTCTGTCTTCCCGCGCGCACAGGTTTGTCACTTCACCGGTTTTTACCCGCTCACTCTTCCTCCGAATGCGGTTCCTCTCTGCTTTTCCCGCGCGCACAGAGTTGTCACTTCACCGGGGGGTATCCGCATACTTTTTCTCAGCCTCACTGTCATCGTCCGCATGCCGTTTTTCCGCGTCCAGTGCCTGAAGGATTCTGCTGTAATGAAGAAAGTGTCCGGACTCGCCGATTCTGCGGATCTCATCAAACGGAACGACCCGGAATCCTTCTGTCTCTTCCTCCTGCGGCACGACATCCTCTTCAGAGAAGTCCATGTGGAAATGGTAAATATCGGTGAAATAATTATCACCGCCCTCCGGATCCGTGTTCTGATAGGAATATACGCATCCGCCATCTGCCTGGGAGACGTCCAGACCGGTCTCCTCTCTCACCTCACGGCACACCGCCTGAAACGACGTTTCCCCGGCACGGACGCCTCCCCCGGAAACCTCCCAGTCGCCGGCTGCCCATTTCTTGTTCTTCTTCCTCTGCGTAATCAGAAATCTGTGATCCGGCCGCTCGACCAGTGCAATCACAACCAGCATATATTCACCAGGCTGTAACCTGTATACTTTGCGGGGAACCTGTCGTCCGGTTTTCTCCCTGTCTGTATTATAAATGTCGATGTATTCCATATCCCTCCGCTCCATGCTCTGTGCGTTCTTATCCTGCGGACTCCGGTTCCGGCGGCTCTTTATCTCCGGCTACGGGTTCGTAATCCGAAAGATTTCTGTCTGCGGCTACGCATTTGTAATCCGGCAGATTTCTGTCTCCGGCTACGGGTTCGCAATCCGGCGGTTTTCTCTCACCGATACCTGATTTCATCTGCCTGGTCCCCGAAAGTTACCCGGAACAAAAGTATAACACATTTTTCGCATATCATACCGTAAACTTGAACCGCCCGCAAGCCAAATAGCAGGGTAAAAACAGGCCCTTGCCTGAATCTTCTCCAGGCAAGGGCTTCCTTATTGGATTTCTTTGACTTTTCGTGACTTTGACAGGCCTTAGCCTGCAGCGTTTTTGTCGTAATAAACGCCCTCGGTCTGCACCGGTGCCGGAGCGGGTGCCAGCGTGTACCCCGCCGAATAATAAATGATCACCGGCTCTCTCACCGATACCAGATTATAGATCTGGGCAGCCGCGTCAAGCGGAAGATTCAGACATCCGTGAGAGCCGTTTGCGATGTAGATATCTCCTCCGAATGCCCCTCTCCAGGATGCGTCATGCATGCCGCATCCGGAATATGTAAACGGCATCCAGTAGCTTACCGGCTGTGTGTAGGTATAGTAGTTTTCCTTACCGGCAATCTGATCTCCGAGCAGCGTGGCATCCTTTTCCTTATTCAGAAGCATAAATGCTCCCTCCGGTGTGTGATAGGATTCATTCATTGTTCCAGATACACAGTCAGTCTCGTAAGCCACCTGGCCATTGACGTATACCCAGATGTGCTGCCGGCTCAGATCCGCCTCGACGTAATTCTGTCCGAATCCATTGTTGTCATCCGGAGATGCATACGCCGTTACACTGTATACCGGCTCCCTGGTCGTAACTGCCCCGCTGTTCAGTTCGTCGGTCAGCTGAGATATTTCTGCTGACTGGTTCACCTCGTAGCCGTAGTACCCGGTACCCTTGATGGTGACGTCCCCGATTCCCGTTGCATGGAAGGTCCGATCAGAGTTGACCGTGTCGGTATCCGCCGCCAGCTGGGCCACATAATCCGCGATATGCTGGTTCCACGCCGCGTCGTCCTTCGTCCAGGAGCCATCCGCATTCTGCGTCAGCCAGTTCACCGTCGTTGATCCGTCAAGTGTGCGTGTAGATGTCGGAAGGGTATACGTGATGCTTGCGCTGACCGTCTGATTCAGGGCAGCGAGCTGCTGATTCAGAGCTTCATTGTCCGCAGAAATCTCCGCGCTCTGATAGATCCCGTCTGTTGTCGTCAAATCCAGCTCCTTCTGACAGCCGGACACCGCGTTCTCCACCGCGCGCAGAACTGCCTGCTTATCCAGTACCGTGCCGTCCGACTGGGGCGCGATCGCAAAGCCACTGTCCGTTTTCTCGATTCTCGCGTTGACCGGCTGCGTCATATTTGCATCCTGCATCTCCGGAAAGTTGTTCACCATGTTCTGGAGGTCCGACACCTTGTAGAGAAAATCACCGTTTGGAGTTGTAACGGTGCGTTGCTCCGACTCATCCGTGCTGTCCGCATCCGAACTCGCCCTGTCTGTGAAAATACCCCGGATTACTTCCTGTCCGTTCCGGAATTTCACGGTAAGACTGTAGTCCTCACCAGGTGTTTTCTTCAGCTCCATCTCTTCCGGATCCGCCGAATGTGTGCCCGAAGTTTCAACAGAAAGAGCTGCCACGCTTCCAATAGATTTATGATTGTGATTCGAGCTCCCCGCTCCCTTTCCTCCGATAACGAACAGACCACACAAAATTCCTATCGCTGCGATCAGACACACAAGCGGGAGAACCAGTCTGCGATACCGCCCGCCAGATTTTCTTCTGTTTGTCCTCATATGAATTCCTCTTATCCGTTCTGAACTCCTCTTTATAAAGCTCTTCTTTAATAAAACTATTCCTTATAAAACTATTCCTTATAAGTAAACCTCATACGATAAGTCGTGCCACATACTGTATAAGCGACGGATTGCTCCGTGCTTCGCACTCCTGCAGGTCTCACCAGCTTCAGGGTCTTTCTGTATTGCGTCCTGAAACACCTATTTTCACCATTATAAATCTCTTCAGTCTTCCCGTCTATCCTGTAGACACTTTTTATACATAATGTATTTCTCAATGTACCTTTAATTGTTATTATATAGCGTGTACTATACAGTGTAGTACACATTATGTCAAGCCCGTGTCATGAACTTTCTTTTTCAATAATTCAACGATCGCAACATCAACATCATATCTTAAATACACAAATGAAACCTTTTCCATTCGCAGTTTCGCTGTGTGTTATATTATATATGGAAAGTATGCACGCGCAAAATACGTGATCGGGACAGGAGGAATTATTGATACAATGTGTGAACATAAGCAGGCGTGGACGAAATACCCGAAACATACCCGATACGATTTTTACAAAATACCCGATACGATTTTTCAAAAATACTTGCGCACAATTTAATTTTGTGATACATTGTAATTGTTCAATACAGGCAGTACAAAAACTTATCAGCGAATACAGATAAACCACAGGAGGAATAACACCATGGTGAAAATGATCAATCAGAACGATTTCGACGCGGAGGTAATGCAGGCAAAGGGTCTTGTCGTTGTAGATATGTACGCGGACTGGTGCGGTCCCTGCAAAATGATGGCTCCCGTTATGGACAGCCTCTCCGAGGATTATGATGATGTCAAGTTTGTAAAGATCAACGTAGACAATAATCCGGATGTCGCTGCAAAATTCGGCGTACAGAGTATCCCGAACTTCGTATTCATCAAGGACGGCCAGAAGGTCGATCAGGTGGTCGGCGCAAGAGACTCTGAGAGCTTTGAAGCAATCATCGACAGGAATAAATAATAAGTCGGATCTGGAACTTTTGCCGGACTGTGATCATCACAGCCCGGCGTTTTTTTGTCTCAGGCTTCGCGGCCACAAACAAGCTGTGATGGATGTCTGAAAAAGTTTTTTAAAAAAATTAGCACTCACCTATTGACAGTGCTAATAACAGGTGCTAGTATACATAATGTCAGGAGAAAGCAGATGATAATCCAAACAGCATAGTGGCTGAGAGGGGGATGAAGAAAAACCATCCGATTCTGAGAAGTGCTGCAGGCAATCCACTGCCGCTCTTCTGTTGGAAAATAAATGTGAAATTACATGAACTCATTCAGAGAAACAGGCATTTTCGAAACGGAACGAATGAGCAGAAGGAGGAATGACTTATGATGTATATGCCAAGTATTTTCAGAAATGATTTTGTAAATGATTGGACAGATGATTTCTTCCAGGTACCGTTTTTTGAGGAAAATGGAGTGATGAAGACAGACATCAGGGAAGACGAGAAGGGCTATGACTTTACAGTTGAACTTCCCGGATTCCGCAAAGAGAATATTTCCCTGAACCTGAATGAGGGTGTTTTGAATATAAAGGCCGTGAAGGATTCAAAGGAAAAGGACGAAAAGGAAAAAGACGGCAAAATCGTTCGGATCGAGAGATACAGCGGGAATATGGAGCGCAGTTTCTATGTCGGCGATGAGGTTTCCGAGAACGACATCACTGCAAAGTTTGAGAACGGTGTTCTGAATATTCATATCGCGAAGAAAGAACCGCAGACTCCTGAACCGAAGAAGATTGCGATAGGCTGATAACTGATCCGTTCAGACAGCTGAAAGCAGTGTCAGACAGGGTCAAGCGACACTCGGAAATCAAGGAAACGAGATAAAACACGCTGCGCGAGTTTTATCTCGCTATCGCGACGCTCGCCGCACACGAATACTTCGCATTCGGTTGCGGCTCACTGTTCGCGTAAATTTATAAGCTGTCATGTCACTGAGAGATTCAGTCGGCGTGACAGCTTTTTGAGAATACAGAATAAAATTGTCATCCATGCAGGCATGAGGTAATGTATCCGAACGAGATATTGCGTCACAGCCGCATCGGGATGAACAGACAGAGGGAATAAATAATCAGAGGCACATTATCTATGAGCATAGCATTTAACAGAAGGGGTATGAAATCCAGAACAGGAAGAAGGTGAGATAATGATGAAGAAGGATTTTTACGAGGTTCTTGGCCTTTCCAGGGGAGCCGATGAAAATGCAATTAAAAAAGCATTCCGTAAGCTGGCGAAACGCTATCACCCGGATATGCATCCCGGCGATAAAACGGCCGAGCAAAAATTCCAGGAGGTCAATGAGGCATATGCTGTACTCAGTGATCCCGAAAAGAAACGGATCTATGATAAATGCGGCATGGCTGCATTTGAGAACGGCATGGACCCGAAGAAATATGAAGAGGCGTATGACGCGTACGGCGGCAGAAGTGATTTTGGCAGTGGCAAGGCCGGGGCCGGAGATTTCTTCCGCAACTTCACAGGGGGAAACGGCGGAACGAGCTATAGTTATCAATCCTACGGCCCGGATGGCAGGAAATATCAGTCCTTCCATTTTAACGGAGACGGCGCAGATGACATCTTCGGCCAGATGTTCGGAAATATGTTCCATGGTAAAACCGGAGACTCCTTTAGACACAGCCGCGCCTCTGACGGTTATTCATCCGGATCAGGGTTCAGCGGCTTTGGACAGGGAGGAACCGGTGGCTTCTATGAAAACATGGACAATGCAGACTACGACCTTCATTCAGAAATTACCATCGGCTTCATGGATGCGGTCAACGGATGCAGCCGGAAGGTTCAGCTTTCTTCCCCAGATGGTCATGTAAGCACTCTGGAGATCCGCATACCGGCAGGCATCGAAGATGGCAAATCCATACGTCTGAGAGGTAAAGGCCATCAGAAACCGAACGGCACCAGCGGTGATCTGATCATCAAGGTTAACGTTCAGAATATGCCCGGATTCGAACGTAAGGGAAATGATCTGTATACAACCGCAAAGATTTCCTACACGACGGCAGTCTTCGGCGGCGAGGCCGAGGTTCCCGTACTCAACGGCAGAGTTGTGTGCAGAATTCCGAAGGGCACGCAGTCCGGGAGCAAGATCAGATTGAAGGGCAAGGGTGTAAAGGATATGAAAGGCGTCTGCGGAGATGAATATGTCACCATTGAGATTGCGGTTCCGAAGGCCCTCTCACGCGAAGAACAGAAAGCACTGAAGGCATATCAGGCCGCGGAGAACCGGAGCAGCACAGCCGCTTCCGGTGACTAATCCAACCCGCAGGGAAAAAATCTATCCATGCACACAGAACAAAGGAGACAGACCGGATCCGCATCCGTCCTGTCTCCTTTAATTTACGCGAACAGTGAGCCGCAGCCGAATGCGAAGTATTCGTGTGCGGCGAGCGTCGCGATAGCGAGATAAAACTCGCGCAGCGTGTTTTATCTCGTTTTTACTCCTCGAAGATACACCCGGATCTTTCCGTTACACCCGGATCTTTCTGTCGCATTCAGAGTTTTCCTCTTTCCGGGGCACTGCGATGAGCTTACAGATCTGGTTTCCTCTGGCCGAGAATTTTTTCTCATATTCCGTCATGATATTTCCCTGATTCATCTCCGGGTCATTGTGAAGATCAAAGGTATACTGCAGAAGCTTCCAGCCATTTTCACGAATTTCCTCCAGCGAAAAATCGAAAAGCTGCCGGTTATCGGTCTTGAATTCCAGCCGTGCTTCCCTGCTCATGATTTTCTCGTAGAGTTTCAGGAATCCGGAAGATGTCAGACGCCTCCCCGCGTGACGGTCCTTCGGCCACGGATCCGAGAAATTCAGATAGATCCCGTCGATCTCCCCCTCGCCAAATACCTCTGTCAGCTGTCTTGCGTCCATCCGGAGAAAACGAAAATTGCAGTTCCTCATCAACCCCGGCCTTTCCTTCACATCTGCCGATAGGCCATGAACATTCTCCGGATCTTCCCCTTCCCGAATTCTCGCTCGCATCTCCGCCTTCTGAACCGCCCGGAACAGAACGCTGTCATACATCTCGATGCCGATGAAATTGCGGTCCGGGTACGCCTCCGCCATATCCATCAGAAAATGACCCTTTCCCATCCCGATCTCAATATACAGCGGCTGTCTCTTTTCAAAAACGCAGTTCCACCTGCCCCGGAAATTCTCCGGATTCTGTATGCAGTACTCACTGGTGCGGATCACATCCGCAGCACCCGGTATATTACGCAGCCTGCTCATCTGTTTTCTCCTCCATTATCTTCTGTATCCACTTCATCAGCTTCACCTTTATCTGCTTCACCTTTATCTGCTTCACCTTTATCTGCTTCACCTTTGTCTGCTTCACCTTATCTGCTTCACCTTATCTACTTCGTCTTCATCTGTTTCGTCTTGATCTGCTTCATCTTTATCCATACCCGCTTTGACCGCATCCGGCATCCACCTGCCCTGCATCGAATCGTCCGGTTCTCCCGGTGAACCCCGCCGCGCAATCCAGCTCTGCCTCAGTTCTCCAGCCGGGAGGTAACTCCATATACACTACATATAGCCCCATATATATGTACAAATTACATGTGTGTGAACCTTCGGACGTATCCGGTTTCAAAAGAGAGACACCATGTATATGTACGAATTACAGAAACGATTCCACATTTTGTCAGATTTTTTCGAAGATCACCGCACAATTCAGAGATACAGAATCTAATAGTTTCACTATAGAAAAGTCAAGGCTTTTTCACGGTTTTTTCCGTATTTTGGATATTTTGGAGATTGTTCACAAAACATCTGTTCACGATTTTCTCTTATGTAACCATGTAATTTTCCCCACATTTTTGTTGATAATGTGGATAACTTCGTGGATAACTCGATTTTACGCGCCTTTCCGGCCTTCTGAAATGTTGATTATTTTGTGAATGAAAATCTCAGCTCAAAGAAATTTTTCATCGCAGCTTCTTCAATTTGTGCACTTTTTTATCATGCGTTTATCAGGAGAATTTTATATACAAAAGTGGCAATATATTTTCAGATTCTGCCGTAGGCGTGTGCCAGATTCCGGAATGCCGGCAGGCTTCTGCGGATCTGATCCGTCGTCACGCAGTAGGCAATCCGCACATATCCGGGCGTGCCGAAGCTGTCAGCCGGAACAAGCAGAAGCTCAAAATCCTTTGCCCTCTCACAGAATGATGCCGCATCCTCCTCCAGAGCCTTCACAAACAGATAAAACGCGCCGTCCGGATGAACACAGGTGTACCCATATTCCGTGAGAGCGTCATAGAGAAGATCCCGGTTCGTCCTGTACACAGACAGATCCGCGACCTGTCCGACGCACCTTTCGATCACATGCTGGGCAAGGCTCGGCGCACAGACATATCCCAGCGCACGGCCCGCCCCCGCGACTGCCGCATACAGATCCGCTGCCTGATCCGCCTCATCCGGAATCAGAATGTAGCCGATCCGCTCGCCCGGCAGGGAGAGAGATTTGCTGTAGGAATAGCACACCACAGTGTCCCGGTAATATTTTGTCATATACGGAACCATGATCTCCTCATCATACACAAGCTCACGGTACGGCTCGTCTGTAATCAGGTAAATCGTATGCCCGTACGCCTGCTCCTTCTCCACGAGAAGAGAAGCCAGCCTTTTCACGGATTCCTCCCGGAACACAACACCGGAAGGATTGTTCGGGGAATTGACAAGAACCGCCTTCGTCTTGTCCGTAATCACTGCCTCCAGATGAGCAAAGTCGATCTGGAAAGTCTCCGGATCGGTCGGAGAGGTGACCAGCTTTCCACCAGAAGTCTCGACAAACACACGGTACTCCGGAAAAAACGGGGTAAAGGTAACAAACTCGTCTCCCGGCTGCACCATTGCGGTAATCGTTATCTTCAGCGACGCCGCCGCTCCGCACGTCATATACAGGTTGGACGCCTTAAAAGAGGTACCGAATCGTCGATTCAGATCCTCCGCGACCGCGCGCCTCGTATCCGGATCACCCGATGCCGAGGTATAACCGTGAAGCCAGATATCATCATGCGTATCAATCAGGTTCTTATACGTCACATTTACATCCGCCGGAGCCGAAACATTCGGATTCCCGATGCTGAAATCAAACACATTCTCCTCTCCAATCTCAGCCTTTCTTCTCTTTCCATACTCAAAAATCTCACGAATCTTCGAAGGTGCTTTCCCCAGCTTTTCCATCTGTGTGTTAATCATTGTGCTGACCTCCATTTTCTTGTATACACACATTTTAATATACGCGAATTCTTATTTATTATATGCAGAATTTTCCGATTCCTTTTGTCAGAGCTTTACGGCTGTTAAAAGATTTCTCCGCAGCCTGACAGAACATCTGATTTATCAGTATCCACTGACGCGGATATCCCTCCCCAGCGCAACCGAATAAATATACGTCTCCGCCACCTCGACTCCGGTGATTCCGGAAAGAGCCCGGCTGTAATATTCCAGCTGCTTCTGATACTTCTCCACCAGATCTCTGCCGTCACCGGTGCGAACTTTGTCCGTCTTGTAATCGACGATCACATATTTTCCGTTCTCGGAAAAATATGCGTCAATCGTACCCTGCACCAGAATGTTCTCATCCGCCGGCCAGCTGCTGTCAATGTCTTTTGCCGGAATATCGATGACGAAGGGCTGCTCCCTGCGCAGGACTCCCTCCAGCGCCGCCCTTCGCATCCGGATTCCGATTCCCGATTTCAGAAACCTCACTATATCTTCCGGCATCACACATACCGCGTCAGTCTCTGACAGAAGTCCCCGCGACTCCATATCCCGCACTTGCCTTCGGATCTCCTCTGCAAGCCTTTCCTCAAGATCCGGATCCCCCGCGAGTCCTCCTTTGACTTCCAGATTATCTGCGAATCCTTCCTGAAAATCCGGATCCTCCGCAAGTCCTTCCTTGACTTCCGGATTCTCTGCGAATCCTTCCTGAAAATCCGGATCCTCCGCAAGTCCTTCCTTGACTTCCGGATTCTCTGCGAATCCTTCCTGAAGTTCCGGATCCCCGGACGATTCGCCTCCGGTTTCCTCTCTCCGGAAAATCCGGTCCACGGACAGATAATCCAGACACTCCAGCACATGATGGTAAATGGTTCCCCTCGCTGCTCCCGCAGCTTCTCTGTGTCCTTCCTCTCTCATGAACTCCGGAACATACGGAACCTCCGGCTCCTCCGCAAAGGGCTCCGCTCCTTTTTCCTCCTCCATGACCTCCATGGAGCGCATCTTGATCTCTGTCACAGTCATCTTCGCCGGCAGCTCAGCTGCTCTCTGATAAGGATAGCGGAAGTTCTCTCTTCGATCCAGGAAATCATGGACCTGTCCGTCGCAGACCGCATCAGAACGAATCATCTGCCTGAGGGCGTCCACCATGCGGTCCGCTTCAACATTCGACTGCATCGTTCTGTCCGCCATCTCCTCCGCCCTCACTTCACGGATCGTGAGAACCTTCCCGGACGGCGCCGCCATCATCACCCAGTCCAGCGGACATTTGGCGCTTACCAGCCGGTGATAGGAAAGCGGTTTCTGAAGCTGTATCCTTTGATCGCGAACTGCTGCCTCTGGTGTCTCTCCGGCGGCTGTCCGGATCTCGGTATCCTCCTGCAGACGCATTGTCTCTTCTATTCTGTCTTTATCAGACACAATTCCGGTGAGAATCAGTTTTTCTCTCGCGCGTGTCATCGCCACGTAGAGAATTCGGATTTCTTCCCCCAGTGTATCCCGCCGGATCGCCTTCCGGATCGCAGTCTGCATCACAGAGCTGCATCTGGTATGGCGGTCAGGATCCACCATTTCCATCCCGATTCCGTACTTCGCGTGCAGTACGATCCTGCTCTGCGCGTCCTTGAAATTGAAATGATTTCCAAGCCCCGCCACAAATACAACTGGAAATTCCAGGCCCTTGCTCTTATGCACAGAGATGATCCGGACCGTATTCTCGGCTTCACTGAACAGGTTTACTTCCCCGTAGTCCACCTCATATTTTTTCATCCTTTCGATGTAACGGATGAAATTAAACAGCCCGTGATAGCTCGTCTTCTCATAATCCACCGCCTTCTCAACGAGCATCTTCAGGTTTGCCTCCCGCTGCGCGCCCGCCGGCATCGCCGAGGCATACCTTCCATACCCGGTTTCCTCGATCACCTGTCCGATCAGCTCATGAACCTCTGTACAGGGAATCCTCTCACGGAAATCAGAGAGCTGCCCGAGAAAGGCACGCAGCTTTGCCGCAAGCGCCGGATTCTGCTCTTTTTCACCGCCGTCCGCATATTCCTTCACGATCTGATACATGCTTCCTTCCGGATCTGAAATCCGAAGCTCCGCCAGCTCCGCATCGGTACATCCGACGATCGGTGAGCGCAGAACCGCTGTCAGCGGAATGTCCTGGCCCGGATTGTCCAGGATATTCAGGTAATTCAGGACGGTCGTGACCTCAAGCGCGGAAAAATACCCATCCTTTGAAGTCATATAGGCAGGAATCCCCTCATCCTGAAGGGTGCTGACAAAAATGTCCCCCCACCGGCCCGGTGAACGCATCAGAATCACGCAGTCCCGGTATGTCAGCGGACGAAATGCTCCTGCGTCCCTGTCCCAGACCTTCCCGGAGGCCGTCAGCTCCCGTATCCTTCCGGCGATGGCAAGCGCCTCCGCTCTTGCCATTGCCTCACTGCTCCTGTCATCCTCAAATTCCGGAGCAGCCTTGTTAATCAGAAGCAGCTCTGCCTTTGGAAAATCCGGATCCTCGCCTTCCGGATAATCCGCGCCGTAATGAAGTGCCTGTGCGTCGTCGTAGCGGATCCCGCCGAGCTCCGGTATCATCAGTCTGTGGAAGATCGCGTTCGTACAGTCCAGCACCTCTCTTCTGCTTCGGAAGTTCCGGTCCAGATTGATCCGTACACTCCGCATTCTGTCGGCTATCCCGCTGTTCTCCACAGCTGTCTCACTGCTTTCTCCGGCCGCCCCGCTGTTCTCCACAGCTGCCTTGCTGTTCTCTCCGGCCGCCCCGCTGTTTCCCACAGCTGCCTTGCTGTTCTTCCCGGCTGCTTTCTGCATGTTTCCAGATGCTGAAGATGCCGACAGGAGCGGATATTCCATGTATTTCGCAAGAAACAGATCCGGCCGTGCCATACGGAAGCCATAAATGGACTGCTTCATATCTCCGACCATGAACCGGTCATATCTTTTCTCCTCCGTCCCGGAGACTGCCTCCAGGATTGCTTCCTGAATGTAGTTGCTGTCCTGGTATTCGTCGGTTATGATCTCTGCGTACTGCTCGGCAAGTTCCCTCGCCGCATCCGTTCTCCGGTATGTACCATCCTCCTGTTTTTCCAGCAGAATTCGAAGGGCAAAATGCTCCAGATCACTGAAATCCGCAATATTTCTCTGTCTTTTTGCCGCGGCAAACCGGTCCATGAACAGCTCCGTCAGCCGCGCCAGCTCCTCCGCATAGGGTTTTATCCGGACAAGCTCACCGAGGATTTCCTCCTCCGAACGGGAAAAGCTCTCCGCCCGCAGCGAGTCAATCATATTCTTGAACAGATTCCTGCTGTTTTTGACCTGTTCCCGGAGAACCGGATCCTCACCCTCGGTTTTCCGGGAGGAAAGCTTTGCAAAATTCCTCCCGCTTAATACCTGATAAAAATCGCCGTAGCTGCGGCAGCTCTCAAGCTTTTCCGCCAGCTCCAGATCACTCTCCAGAGCCGGGATGTATCCGAGCGGTCCTCCTGCTTTCCCGGCTTCTTCAAGATTCTGCTCTGCGAGACTCACGGCATCCTCCACAAGCATGCTGGCTTCCCTTACGATATCCTGCATCCAATCCGTTTCCGAAAGCTTCTCCGCCGTATCGACACGGCAGGCTTCCGCTGCATTTCTCAGCCATTGGCGCGGATCCGGATCACTCATGGCAAATTTACTGATTTTCAGGATCAGATCCTCGGCGCGGCTGTCAGATTTTCCCGGCGCATACGCGTCCATAAAACGGCGGAACATTCCGGTCTGCTTTTCCAAATCATCTGTGCTGTCCTGTTTTTCTGTATCCCCAGATACCATCGATTTTTCCAGACCGTCTGCGCTGTCCGCTTCTTCCGTATGTCCGGCGCCGTCTGCCCCTTCCGGATTATCCGCGCTGTCCGCTTCTTCCACATAGCCCGCTCTTTTCGCGTCTTCTTCCGCAGATTCCTGTGCTCCGCCTTCCCCGGAGGCAAGCTGATACTGTTCCTCCAGCATGTCCTGAAGGACCCTGGCCTTCAGCATCTTCAGCTCGCCCTCTTCCGCGATCCGATAGCCGGGGTCCATATGGATCCGATGAAAATAGTTCTGGATGACATATGTGCAGAAGCCGTGAATGGTATTGATCTGCGCATGATGAAGCAGAACCCCCTGCCGCTGCAGATGAACATTCTCTGGGTTCTCCCTGAGCTTCTCCTCCAGTGCACGCCCGATTCTGTCCTTCATCTCTCCTGCTGCCGCCCGCGTAAAGGTAACCACCAGAAGCTGGTCTATATTGATCGGATGATCCGGATCTGTGACCCGGCGAATAATGTGCTCGACCAGAACCGCTGTTTTTCCGGAACCCGCCGCTGCGGAAGCGAGAATATTTGTATTTCTCTGACGAATTACCAGTTCCTGGTCCGCCGTCCACTTAACCGCCATCTCACAATTCCTCCTTCTCCGACTTTCCGATTGCCTCCAGAATATCCTCCCGTTTCAGCTTCGGCAGTCTCCGGTACTCAAAGCCCGGAATCCGACGGTCAAAACCGCAGATGCCCTGATACGGACAGAAGGTACAGGCATTCCGGTCCTTCCCCTCCCGCACATACGGATCCGCCTTGATATGCCCCTGTACGATCCGGTTTCCGAGGTCCTTCACCTTGCGGTTTGTGTAATCCCGGATCCGGCCAAAATTCTCCAGAGATTCCGTCTGAGACGACTTCGTCAGTGAACCGTCTTTCTTCACCCCTGCCGGAATCACATCAGAGGATACACCCTTTTCCAGACTCTGATCTAACAGCTTCAGAACCTCCATCTCTGACCGGCACAGGCCCTGGGGCCGGAGCTGTTTCAGAATCTCCTCCAGCCTCTCTGTCTCGGTACTGGCCTTCTCCTCTTCGATGACCGGATCTTCGATATGGTAATAGAAGATCCCGGCCGGCTCGGTTCTGCTTCCGGGATGCTTTCTCTGATCCGCCTCCAGTGCCGCGTTCATGTAGACCGCAAGCTGAAGCTGAAGCCCGTAATACATATCCTCCAGATCCAGCTTTGTACTTCCGGTCTTGTAGTCGATAATCTTGATATATCTGGTGCTCTTCGTCTCACAGGTATCCAGGCGGTCGATTCTTCCGATCATCCTCATCGAGGCGCCATGATCCAGCCGAAAATGAACCGCGCTAAGATCATCGCCAAAATCAAACTCGAAATCCGACGGCCGGAACTGTCCTTTCTTCACCTGCTGCTGAAGCGCCCACACGGTCCGGCGCAGGATCTCCCGGAGCCGCTTCATCATATACTCGTTTCGTTTCGTGCTGAACAGAATCCGGTTATTGTAGCCGTCTGTCACGCGGGTGAGCGATTCATCCGCAATCCGGTCACGCTCACCGTCCGGCAGAGACCCCCAGTCGAGTCCCCTCCTGGCAAGCGTTTCCGAGAAGACCTGAAGGGAATCGTGCATCACCGTTCCGAAGTCTGCCGGCGTGAAGACATACTCATCCCTCTCCTTCAGCCGAAGCCCATAGTCCAGGAAATGCCGGAACTCACAGGAAGCCATTTCCTCCAGCCGGGTGACGGAATTCAGCAGTTCTTTTCCGTAAAGCTTCTCCGCCAGAAGATATCCCAGACCTTTTTCCGGATTGCGCGCGCGAACCGCTTCAAGGAGAGCTTCCGCCCTCTTTTTTCCCTCCGGATCCCGCAGCATCCGGCGCAGAAGCTCGACGGAAGCTCCGGAAGGCATTTTCTCCGGCATCTGCTGCAGCTCCTCGAGCAGATATTCCATCTGACCATCGCGCGTCTCCATGCGGAGCGTGGTATCCTTATTCTCGAGTTCCTCCTGAACCAGGGCAGGTACATCCGGGAACATCCGGCGGATCGTCCCGACAAGATACGAGGGAAGCAGGGATTCTCCACCGCTTCCGCTTCTGCTCCAGGACAGCCAGAGCGCGTCTGATGCCTTGGTCATCGCCAGATACAGATAAAACCGCTGTCTGTACATCTGCTCGCGTGATGTGGGCGAAAGCTCTGCCTTCTGGTCCGATAGCTTCTCCCTGTCGGGCTCTGACAGGATGCCTCCCGCGGGAATCGGCTTTGGAATAATCCCCTCGTTAATGCCGACGAAAAACATCACCCGAATCTTCTTCAGCCTGGTTCTTTCGATATCGCCGACCAGGACCTGATCCTCTCCGGGCGGTATCAGACCGATGCTCATCTCCCCGAATCCAGCGTCGAGAATTTCCTGATAGTCCGAGAGCTTCATCTTCTCATCGCCGAGCACTTCTGCCAGCCGGTCAAACATTCCCATGACCTGCTCGAAAATGCGGTCGTATTCCCTCGCCGATGAGACATCTCCCATCTCCCGGAACGAATCTGCTCTCTTCCGCATACGGTTCTGCACATCCTGACGGACCAGGAACTCATAGAGCAGCCTTGTCCTGCGGCGCACCGTGGAATTTCTTTCATGAAGTCCGTCGTGAAGTGCCTGCGTCTCCCGCGCGAATTTTTCACGCAGCTCATTGTAAAAAAGAAGCATGTCCGGCTTCATGCTGCGGGATGTGCGGGTCCATGCTTCTTCGAACTTCTTTCTTCCATGTATGCCGAGCGCCAGACAATAGTCCTCCAGATTCTGAATCTCCTCTTCACCCATAAGCGACAGCCCGCTGTGAAGATACCGGAAGACGCTGTCATACGAATAATTGTCCCGGACCATGTCCACAGCCGCCCGGATGAATTCAACCATCTGATTGGACATCACTTTTTTCTTCTGATCCAGAAAGCACGGAATCTGCGCCGACCGGAAGATCCTGACAGCCTCTCTTCCATAGGTATCGAGATCGCCGGTGACAACCGCAAAGTCCCGGTAATGATAGCCCTTCTCCCGGACAAGCCGGCAGATCTGACCTGCCGCGGCGCGTATCTCCTGCTCCGGGTTTCCTGCCTCGGTTATATGAATCTGATGACCATCCTCCTTCTTCCCGTGATAGCCGTCCCGGCAGTACCGGAACAGATTCTTCTCCATGAACTGAAGCTCCGGGCTATTCGCAAACCGGCTTTTATCTCCGGGATCAACCCATTTCACCGGCCGGATCTCCGTGCGCGTCTCCTCCGCCAGCGCACTGACCTTCCGATAGGTCTCGCACGACATATGGAAAAGCCGGTGAATATTTCTGCTGCCGTAAAGGTTCTCCGGCGTATCTGCGGTGAGAACCACCGTGACACGGTCCGCCAGTCGAAGGAGTTCCCGCACGACCTCCAGCTGTACCGGAGTAAAGCCGGTGAAGCCGTCCAGCACGATGCGGCTTCCCTTCACGAGATCCGACCTGCCGATGACGTCACAGAGCACGCCCGGAACCTCCTCTGCCGTCAGATAGTGATCCGAAATGAAGGTGCGGAACCCGTGATAGACGGTCCGAATATCCGTAAGCTTCATGGCAAGACGGTTCTGCTTTTTTTCCCCGGACTCCTCGATCCAGCGGTCCAGATCCGACTCTTCCACCCGGTACTGCAGAAGCTCGGAGATCAGAGACTTCATTTCTTCCGCCGCGCCCTGGCGGGACAAGGTTCTGCCGAGAACCCTGAGCTTCTTCTGTTCTGTTCCGATCACCCTCTGGGTAATCAGGCTCTTCCCGAGATCATCCAGAACCGGCAGCGTATTGCCTCCCACCTTCTCAAAGACCCGCCACGCCAGCCTGTTGAAGCTGAGCACGTCCAGATTCATCATTCCCTTTCTCGGATGCATCTGAACAATTTCCTTCTGCGTCTGCATGGTGAATTGCTCCGGGACTATGACGAGAAACTGTCTCTCCGGCTCTTCCATGGACTCCCGGATGATTTCATGGTAAACCTGATATGATTTTCCGGCTCCGCTTCTTCCCGCTACAAATTCAAGAGACATGCGCATCCTCCCTTGATCCATATTCAAACACATTTTATCATGCCGTACAGCATGTTCAGCGTATTAACTCTCCTCCATGCTTCAGCTTTTCTGCTTCCTTGCCCTTGCCGCAGCCAGAAGGATCTTCAGTTCGTCCACGCTGAAGGAATATTTCTTGCCGCAGAAGTGACAGGCAAGCTCTACCGGCTTTCCCTCGTCGATCATTTCCTGCAGGTCCTTCTCGCCGATGCTCAGCAACACCTTCGTCACACGCTCCCTGCTGCAGTTGCAGTAAAATTCCGCAGGCACGGTGTCCAGAAGCTCCAGATCCATATCCGCCAGGATGGTCTGAAGGATTTCCTCCGGCGAAAGGCCGTCCTCCAGAAGCTTCGTGACGGAATGGATCTTCTTCAGATTTTCCTCCAGACGGTTCACGGTTTCATCGGTGTATCCGGGCATGAGCTGAATGATAAATCCGCCGGCCTGCTCAACCGACTGATCGGTATTGACCAGAACGCCCAGCCCCACCGAGGACGGGACCTGTTCACTTGTCACAAAATAGCTGGTCAGATCCTCCGCGATCTCTCCGGACACAAGCTCCACCTGGCTGGAATAAGGCTCACCGAAAGCCTGATCACGCACAACTGTCAGGGTTCCTCTCCCGATCGCGTTTCCGACATCCAGTTTTCCCTTGTATTTCGGCGCATTCCAGACGTTCGGATTGTATACAAATCCCTTTACCCTCCCTCTGGCATCCGCGGTAACCGTCAGTCCCTGCATCGGACCATCTCCGCGGATCGTCATGGTCATCAGGTCATCCTCGCCTTTCAGCATAATGCCCATCATAGCGCCCGCCGTCATCAGTCTTCCGAGTGCCGCCGTGCATACCGGGCTGGTCTGATGAATCTCTCTGGCCTGCTCCACCAGGCTCCTCGTCGTCGCGGCAAAAGCACGTATCTGGCCGCCGCATGCTGTCGCTCTTACAATATAGTCCATATGATCCTTCTTCCACTCTGTCATATCGGTTATCTTTCCGTCCTTTTTTTCTGCTTTCGTATTCTCGCCTCCTGATCTCGCGGCGGCGCCTTCTGCTCTCCCAGCGATGTCTTCTGCACTCCCGGCGCTGCCTGCTGTCTTCCTGTCTTTCTCACTCGGCATTTCTATCACTCCTCTTTTCCTCTGCTTTTTTGCCGTTTTCTCTCGCGATGATACAGATCCTCCCGGACTTCTCATCCGGTGCGTGATCGGTAAACGCCTCCAAGGCCCCCTCATAGATCATGCCGGCCTCCCGGATCAGCTCCGCCACTCTTTCCAGAGGATAAGCTCTCTGAACATGAACCTCTTCATACCTGCGGAACAGATCCTCTCCCTCTTCCTCAGGGATAAACAACGTGAGAACATACTCATTGATCCGCTTCTCCGGGTCATAGCTGTTCTCCCAGATAAAGCTCCCGTTTTCCCGGTTCTCCGCAATCGTGGACTCCCCGATCCCCCGGTATTTCGCCTCTGTATTCATATCAAAAATAAAAACCCCGCCCGGATCCAGGTAATTATTCACCAGCCGGAAAACCTTCAGAAGATCTTCCTCGGTCAATATATAGTTCATACAGTCACAGACGCTCACAATCGCCCGCACGGTTCCGTACAGCTCGAACTCCCGCATATCCTGATTCAGGTACAGGATATCGTGGCCGGACTCATATTTTTTGTCCTGTGCCTGCTCCAGCATCTCCACGGAACTGTCGATCCCGATCATATCATATCCGGCATCCGCCAGCAGCTCCGTCATGCTTCCTGTTCCGCACCCCAGTTCACAGACCAGTCCGTCGGAAACCCCGTGCCGCTTCAGCAGCCCGATCAGATACCGGCTCCATGACGGATAGTCGATGTTGTCCATAAACATATCATATACCGACGCAAAGCTCTCATATGCACTCATCGTTCCATAACCTCCGTTTTGATCTCCCCGCACAACCGGCATATCACCTGTCAGAAAGTATACCACATGACATACCGGAAGCCAAAAAGCAAAACGATTTCTTCCGAATACTTCGCATTCGGCTGCGGCTCACTTTTCGCGTAAAAAAATCCCCGTATCTGTCACTGTCTCACGGCAATGACAGACACGGGGACTGCTTTCTTCACACCGGCCTGTTCCGATTTTCTCATCGCGGTTATTTGAACTGGTTGGTTTTCTCGTCGTAATAGTAGTTCACTTCAGCCAGTCTCTCCATGAGAAGTTTTCGATTCACATTTTCCGCCTCACAGAATTCATCAAGACTGGAATACTGATCACGCAGACGCATATTTACGAAGCTTAACAACATAGCAGGATCTCTTGGCATCATTATTATCATCCTCTCTTATTTGATGAACTGTTTTCTTTCATTATAAAATATCGCAGAAAGAATATCATCAGACCGGTTCGACAATCTTGCCTCAAAATCGCATCTTTTTTTGTACACATTGCAGATTCCTGTTTCATCAGAATCTGCCCTGTTTCGGCTGCACCTGCCTGCGGAACGGGATAAAACCCGGTTTTGTGATTTTATCCCGCTCTCTCATCGCCTGCGTAAATCATTCGTAAATCAGTCCACGACCTCGACCTGAGGCCGCACACTTGCCGCCAGCTTTCCGTCGGCGCCGACGTCGATCACAATGGTATCTCCCTCGTGAACGTCTCCGCCGAGAATCAGCTTCGCCGAAAGTGTCTCGACATTCTTCTGTACAAATCTCTTCAGCGGACGCGCACCGTAAACCGGATCGTAGCCGCCGTCCACAACGTATTTCTTCGCTGCGTCGGTAAGCTCTATCTTGAGCTGCTGATCCGCGAGTCTTCTGTTCAGATCCGCGATCTGCAGATCCACGATGTGGCCGATGTTGTCCTTTGTAAGCGGACGGAACATAATGATCTCATCCAGACGGTTCAGGAACTCCGGACGGAAGTGCGCCCTCAGATCCTTATGAACCATTTCCTGTGCCTTTTCGCTGATCTCGCCGTTCGGCTCAATGCCGTCCAGCAGATACTGCGAACCGATATTCGACGTCATGATCAGAATCGTATTCTTGAAGTCTACGGTCCTGCCCTGGGAATCCGTGATCCGGCCGTCATCCAGAACCTGAAGCAGCACATTGAAGACATCCGGATGCGCCTTTTCAATCTCATCGAAAAGCACAACCGAATAAGGTTTTCTCCGCACAGCCTCGGTCAGCTGACCGCCTTCCTCGTATCCGACATATCCCGGAGGAGCTCCGATCAGACGGGAGACGGAATATTTCTCCATATATTCGCTCATATCGATACGAACCATGTTGTTCTCGTCATCAAACAGCTTCTCCGCAAGCGTCTTCGCAAGCTCGGTCTTGCCGACACCGGTAGGTCCGAGGAACAGGAAGGATCCGATCGGCTTTGTGGGATCTTTGATCCCGGCTTTCGAACGGATAATTGCGTCCGAAACCTTCTCGACCGCCTCATCCTGACCCACGACTCTCTTGTGCAGCTCATCATCCAGATGAAGAATCTTCTCTCTTTCGCCCTGTGTCAGCTTGGCCACCGGAATTCCGGTCCAGCGGGACACGATTGTCGCGATCTCATCCTCATCAACCGCCTCATGCACCAGCTTCAGATCGTCGTTATTGATCTTGTTCTCTTCATCCTGAAGCTCCTTCTCCAGCTTCGGCAGCTCGCCGTACTGAAGCTCGGACATCCTCGCCAGATCGCCCTGACGCTCCGCAAGCTCCATCTGTTTATGAACCTCCGCGATCTGATCACGGATCTTCGCCGGACGGTTCACGGCATTCTTCTCATTCTCCCATTTGGCATTGAGAACCTTCAGCTTATCTTCATTCTCCGCCAGCTCCTTCTTAACGGTTTCCAGACGTTCCTTGCTCAGGGTATCCGTCTCCTTTTCCAGAGACATCTTGTCCAGACGAAGCTGCAGATTCCTGTGCTCCAGCTCATCAATTTCCTCAGGCTTGGAATCCTTCTCTGTCTTGATCTGGGCGCACGCCTCGTCGATCAGGTCAATCGCCTTGTCCGGAAGGAAACGGTCCGTGATATAACGGTTCGACAGCGTAGCCGCCGCGATCAGCGCATTATCCGTGATGCGCACGCCATGGTACGTCTGGTAATTCTCACGAAGACCACGAAGGATGGTGATTGTCTCATCCACTGTCGGCTCATCTACCATAACTCTCTGGAAACGACGCTCCAGGGCGGCATCCTTCTCGATATACTCCCTGTACTCATTCAGCGTTGTCGCGCCGATGCAGTGCAGCTCACCTCTGGCCAGAAGCGGCTTCAGCAGGTTGCCCGCATCCATGGATCCCTCCGTCTTTCCGGCTCCGACAATCAGATGCAGCTCATCGATAAAGAGGATAATCCTGCCCTCGCTCTTCTTCACCTCGTTCAGAACCGCCTTCAGTCTCTCCTCAAATTCACCGCGGTATTTCGCACCGGCCACGAGAGCACCCATGTCCAGTGAAAAGATCGTCTTGTCTTTCAGAGAATCCGGAACATCGCCCTTCACAATACGCTGCGCAAGTCCTTCCACGACTGCGGTTTTGCCGACACCGGGTTCACCGATCAGCACCGGGTTGTTCTTCGTCTTACGGGAAAGAATCCGGATTACATTCCGGATCTCATCGTCACGGCCGATGATGGGATCCAGCTTCTGATCTCTTGCCTTCTCCACCAGATCCTCGCCGTATTTTCTCAGACTGTCATAGGTCTCCTCCGGATTATCGGAGGTTACCTTCTGATTTCCTCTCACGCTCTGCAACGCCTGAAGAAAACGATCCACGGTAATACCGTTCTGGCGGAACAGTTCCTTCATCGAAGGACTCGGATGCCGGAGCATGGCAAGGAACAGATGCTCGACGGACACATACTCGTCTCCCATCTTCTTTGCTTCATTTTCCGCGTAATTCAAGGTGTAGTTCAGATACTGCCCGACATAAGGCTGTCCCCCCTGAACCTTGACTCTTTTATTTATAGCCGCTTCGACTTCATTCCGGAAAAGATTGGCATCAATGCCCATCTTCTCGATCATCTGAAGAATCAGGCTGTTCTCCTGATTCAGCAGCACATAGAGCAGATGCTCCTGTTCAATTTCCTGATTGCCGAAGTCCATCGCTGTCTTCTGCAGCGAATTCACGGCTTCCAGTGATTTCTGTGTAAATCTGTCAGCTTGCATACTCACACCTCCCTTGAAATGCAGTATTTAAGTCGGGAAAAAGGATTTTGATACCTCAGTATTATGTCACCTTTTCCTCTCACGAAGCTAATATAGCACCTGTTGTTAGCACTGTCAATAAGTGAGTGCTAATTTCTTTAAAAAAATTTTCCCCGGGTTTTGCTCCGGGGAATGCCTGCACGCGTGCGGAAGTGAAAGGCACACGGCAACCCGCGGCTTTCACAACTGACTCCGCCATCTGACGCATATCTATTTTTACACGGTTGCCTCTGCTGCCTCTCGTGCAGATATTTTTCATATGATCTCACGCATACTCGACCAGGCTCCACCCGGAATCCCTTCTGGTAAAGCCGTACTTTCTGTAAAGTGGATCCGCCGCGATTTCCCTGTCAGCTGTAATCTCCTCCGCTCCGTTCTCAAGGGAAGCGAGCACGAGAAGATCGAGCAGCCGGAACGGAATCTCCGTGTCCTGGTATTCCGGCTTTGTATACAGATTGGAGATATATGCCCGTTCCTTATTCTGATTGAACAACGGACGGCGATGATAGAAAATGACGTCCCCGAAGGCAGCTATCTCAGATCCATTGTAGACAATATACGCCACGTTCTGATTCTCGGAGAGATTTCTCCGGAAATAACTGTAGGCCTGCCGGCGGCGACGCATCATGGCCGAAGAATCCTCCGTTTTATCAGAATGATCCCGCGCTTCAAGTCGGGTGTCCACAAGAACGTCAATGTCTTTCATCGACGCACGCTTATACGTGATTTCCATGTTACGTCTCCTTTCCGGAAGATACGGCTGCTGTCACTGATCAGGCGGCTCCGCGCCCATACCTGTGCCCTCAAAATCAATTCCGGCTTTTATGAGCGCTTCGCGAGCCAGAATCCTGTCTGCATTTTCAAAGAGCTGATATGGAATGGCAGTTCTTTCTTCCTGTTATATTTTTATTCATTGCCGTCCAATATGGGCGGCAGTTCTGACAATATTGCCTTCCGTATACTTATATCCCGGTGCATTTTCATATTGTCTTCTATTTTTTGATTATATCGGGCGGATTTCGTTTGTCAATCGGACATATCCGGCCATCTGACCGAATCTGCCGCTTCAGCCTTCGTTTCAGCTTTCGTTTCAGCTTCTGTTGCAGCTGCCGCTTCAGCTTTCGTTTCAGCAGTTGTTTCGGCTTTCGTTCACGCCCTTCCGCTTATTCAAAAACTGCAGAATGATGGCTGCGAGCTTTTCGCTGTGTACAATGTAGCTTCCGTGGGATTCTCCGCGCAATATAAGCTTCGCGGCTCCCGGAATCTCTGCGACAATGTGATCGGTCTCGCTCTTCCGGATCAGATCATGCTCTCCCGCGACGATCAGCGTGTCCGCACGGATCTGCCGGAGCTCCTGATCACGGATATCCGGTTCTTTTATCATCAGTCGAATCAAAGGACTTCTTCCGAAAAAATGAAGAATCCGGGATCCGAGAAGAAACAGTCCGTGAAGTCCCTCCGGGCGCGTATTCGCGCCGCACGCAATCAGTGAAGAGATCCGCCTCGTCCTGCTCGCCGCGATCAGACCGATAATGCCGCCGTCGGAAAAGCCGACCACCACAACATTATGAAGATTCAGCTTCTCCAGAAACTGCACCAGATCCTCCGCCATGTCCCTGTAATGAAGCTCTCCGATCCAGTGACTCTTTCCGTGGCCCCGCGAATCCGGAAGATAGCAGGTAAATTTTTTCTCCAGAATCTTAACCGTCCGGTCAAAAATCGTATGATCCTCCCCGTTACCGTGGATCAGGATCATGGGACGCCCCTGCCCGGCCTCCTCATAGGATATATCAATGTTATTTACATGAAGCTTTTTCAATTCTGTCATCCCTGTGCTGCTCCTCCTTGTGCTCCACTTTCTTTCCACACTGCTCCTTCTTTCACTCTGCCTTCTCCTCGTGCTGTTCCTTCTTGCGGTCCACCTTCTCCCTGCGCTGTTCCTTCTTGCGGTCCACCTTCTCCTCGTGCTGCACCTTCCGCATCTCCAGAAATGCGTGCACGTAGTCGCTGAATCCCTGGGAATCCAGCACGGCAAAGGCCGCCTCTTCCATCCAGAAAGACATATGCTTCGGATAGCAGACGACATAGATATTCTTCCACTGCGGATTAAACTTATCCTTCGCGGCATGCAGAGGTTTGAAGCCGTAGATATAATTCATATTTTCATAGATATAATGCTCCGCCCTCTCAATCAGCCGCGGATGATCTCCGTCATTCGTGTTGAAAAAAGGGGCAACCCCGAGGCTTGCCTGTGACACACCCTCCGCCTTCAGGATCTCCATGATATCATGAAAGAGCAGCTCCATCACACCGTGCGGGCATCCCTCCCGCCTCCGCATGATATCCACAATCCATCCCTTTCCGCCGAGATATGGATTCAGCACGTTGATCCCCTGGATTGTTCCTTTCGCATCGGAAGCGTAAAAGTATCTCTTATCACAGGGGTGATCCAGCATCAGACTCCCGACCGCGAACTGAAGCCTCGCCGTATGTTTTTCCTCAAGCCAGGCATCGGTGATCTCATGGAACTGCCGCTCAATCTCCGCATCCCGCTTCTCCTGCGGCCTGTACTCCTGCACGCTGAGCCCGTAATTCACCGCCGTATGCCAGGAGGATCTTGCCTTGGCGCATTTCCCGCCCCGCATGGACCAGGACTGCACATCAAAGACCGCCTCTTCGCCGCTCTTAAAGCAGCCGAAGCCCTCCGCCTGATATTCCGCGACATGTGTTTCCTCCGTCATGAGAAACACCAGATGCTTTCTCTCCGCCGCCGCAAAGGAACGGAGCACCCGGAGCATTTCGGGGAAGTCCTCATCTGCGCAGACCGGATCACCGCAGACGACAATCGTGTTCCCTGATCTGGCAAAGCTGATCATTCCCTCCGGCTCCTCGGAGAAAAGCCACTCCTTGTCCGGCTCCAGAGAAAGATACGCCAGGGAATTCTCCGCATATCTCCTGAGATAGGACAATGCCCGATTCCATTCCTCCGTCGATGCAGATGCCGCTGATGCTGTCTTATACCTGTTCCTTGGTGATTCTATCCCATACATACTGATCATCCTCTTCTCTCCGCCTGCGATCCCTGTCAGAATTTCTGCCCGCAGTACCCGGTTTATTCCCACGACTCAAGTCTGGTGTTCGATTGTGCGATATCCGACATAAAGAATAACATGCTTATGCTGACTGTCAATTTCTTTTCATTGCCGAATCCGCATTTTCCTTTTCATTGCTGAATCCGCATTTCCTTTTCATTGCCGAATCCGCAGTTCCTTTTCTTTGCCGAATCCGCATTCCGCCTTTTCACGTCCCTTCTGATCCGCACAAAACCGCCGCGCAAAAACCGGCAGGACAAGACTTCCGGATATACCGTGAGCAAAAGATTCGCTGGTTTTATCTTTCATCTTGACATACTTCGTCTGTCGTAGTACATTTACCTTGTAAAGATACTACGACAGTCGTAATACGTCAGACAATGTATCTTCACCCCTCCGAACAATCCCCGGGATGCATGATATTTTTCCTGACAGAAGGGAGGTGCCGATGGGAATCAGCAGTGATGTCATCCGCGGCTACAACGACACGATCATCCTGTGTCTGCTTCTGGACGAGCCATCATACGGCTACGAAATCTCCAGAAAAATCCGCACGATAACCGCAGATGCCTACATTATCAAAGAAACCACCCTGTATTCCGCCTTTACCCGCATGGAGAAGAACAACTATATCGAATCCTATCCGGGTTTCGCGGACAACGGAAAACGCCGGACCTACTACCGGATCACAGAAACCGGTCGGAAATATTACAGGGAAAAGTGTGACGAATGGAAACTTACCAAGAATGTGATCGAACATTTTATAAGGGAGAATGAATCATGAATACTATTCGCAACTATCTCGAATCGATGTTTGCAAATCTTCCGAACACTCCCGAAGTCATCCGTGCCAAGTGCGAGCTCGGCCAGATGATGGAGGACAAATATACGGAACTGATCAATGATGGGAAATCAGATAATGAAGCCGTCGCCCAGGTTATTTCAGAGTTCGGCAATCTCGAAGAGTTGGCAGACGCGTTGGGAATCAGCCAGATTCTGAATGAACAGAATCAGGCGATGCAGAAGGCACGCCAGGTATCCGCTGAAGACGCGGAACGCTATCTCGACGACAGCTCCCATTACGCCCTGCTGCATGGACTTGCAACCTTTTTTGCCATTATCAGCCCCTGCGGTATCATTCTGACAGCCTCAGCGGGAACGGGTTCCCTCGCTCTCATGGCCGCCGGAATCTTCTTCCTGCTCGGTGCGATTGCCGCCTGTGTCACACTCCATGTATACAGCAGCCTTCGCATGGGCACATGGAGCTTTCTGAAAAACGAGCCCTGCACCATAGACTACGCAACAGCCGGAATGGTTAACGATCTCCGGCGCAGCACCCACGACAGCATTATTCTTCAGCGGACCATCGCCGTGCTGCTGTTCTGCACCTGCTACATCCCGCTTGTCTTTCTGGCTCTTCTGGACAAAAGAGCCATTGCTTCCGCCTCCGGCGTCATCATCCTGCTGTTCATGGTTGCTCTTGCCGTCCTTCTGCTCACCGTCAGCAGTTCAAGAGTCAGCAGCTGCAGCCGGCTTCTCGATCTGAGCGGCACCTTCACCGCTTCCGGATATTCCTCCGCCAAAAGCGGAAGAATCGAATTCAGAAATCCAGCCGTGCGGGCGATCATGTCTGTCTACTGGCCGACCATCACCTGCCTGTATCTGATCATCAGCTTCCTGACCTTCACCTGGGCCATCAGCTGGATCATCTGGCCGATCGCTGCCGTCATCCGCAATCTGCTGGAATCAATTTTCGGAACGAAAGGAGAATCACACGAATGAAAAAAAAGCGCAGCATCTATCTTGCACTGATTTCCGCCGCAACGGTGGCTGCCATCTGCTTCGGAACCTGGAAGCATGTAAGTCCGGGCCACCTGTCTCTCACCATGACCGGGGACAGCTTCTACTTCACCTACGTTCCGCCGAACCAGACCACCATTCGCAGAAATCTCGACGCCTTTGACAGCATTGATCTTAATCTCAGCAAGGCGGACATTGAGCTTCAGAACGGAAGCGGATATTCCATGGTCTACCGCGGGGTGAAAGAGGAATGCCCGTCTCTTTCTGTAAAAGACGGCGTTCTGACCGCGACAGAACCGGAATCAAAGGATTCGCGTTCCTCAGATGCTTCTCTGGTTCTCACCGTTCCGAAGGATCTTTCCAAATTTAAGGAGATCTCTCTCTCATCCGGGAACGGCGACATCACCATAGACACCGGACGCACACTGAACGTCGATTCCCTGACCCTCAACAGCAGCAACGGGGATCTGGAGCTCGACCGCTGCACAGGGAAAAGCCTTGCCGCGTCTTCCTCAAACGGCGATATTAATATGGAAGGAATCACTTTCGCCACCTCTACTCTGGAGACGGCGAATGGTGACATCGATGTCAATCTGGCCGACAATATACGGAATTATACCATATCCGCATACACCGATTCCGGTGAAACCTCGATCGGCGACAGCGACTACGATGCAGGTTCTATCAGCGTCGGCAGCGGCTCTCAGAAAATGAATGCACAGACGGACAACGGAGATATCGAAATCGAGAACGACTGAACCCCGCTTCTCTTCTCACCGCTCAGCCGGAGCTTTTCAGACAGGGATTTCATGGTACCATCGCCGGTCTGAAAATGGCATCCGGATGTTCTCCGCACAATGATCTGTCCGGCTGTAATTAACATCACTTCTGCATTTCAGAAACCATCCGGATGCTCTCCACGTCGTCCTCTGTCAGCCGCAGATTTGTCACCATTTCCTTCCCGTCGGGACGGGTCACCTTCACCTCAATGATCGTACCCGTCTCAATCGCCTGCTGTCCCACCGCACTCAGGAACATCTGGAACTTCGGATGCTGGCTCTGAAACAGCTGCAGTCTCTCTCTCAGTTTCATCAACATCATCGGATTCATTGCCATTTTTCATACCTTCTTTCTTTTTCTTATTCCGGTAAAAACATCACAATCATTGCCCGTATTCGCCGCAATGAAAGCATACCATCATCGCCCGGATTCACCACAATTAAACCATTCAGTCGCCGCCCGGATTCACCGCAATTAAAGCATTCAGTCGTCGCCCGGATTCGCCGTAATTAAACCATTATCTTCAGATTTCTCTGTACCCGGCCTCCAGCAGGGTATCCGCCTTTCGGATCTTCCGGTCCCAGGTGTAGATTCCGTTTACCTCATCTTCAACATCAGTCCACTGTGTGTATACATACGCGCAGAGTCCTTCTCCGCGGCAGGATTCCATCCGATCAATCAGAGCGTGGAAGGCCCTCAGATACTCCTCCCGGTCCTGATATCTGGTTCCGTAACCGTAGGCTCCCTCGCCCGCACTGTGATCCGGGATCCGGAAGGGAAGTCCTCCAAATTCAGACAGGACAAACGCTCTGTCTGCCTCCGGCTTCACATGAAACGTAAGGTAGTAATAGTGCACGCTTCGGAAATCTCCGCACCCCTGGTCAAACCATCCGCTCGCAGAATCAATCAGATGGTGCGGATCCGTCCTCCTGAGGAGGTCGGTGCACTCCTTTGTCTCAAACTGCCCCCATCCCTCATTGAAGATGGTCCAGGCAAAAATGCACGGATGCTCCTTCAGGATCTCCGCGGTCATAACAATCTCTCTCCGGAATTCCTGCCTGCCCGCTTCATTTTCCCGCGAGAGCAGTTTTTCCTTCTGATCACTGACGCGCACATTCATCCATGAAAGCAACGTGCCGCCTTCGGTCACGAACCAGTCCTTGTATGCTTCTCCTCCACTGACGATGTCCTGCCAGACCAGAAGGCCGAGACGATCACAGTGATAATACCACCGGTCCGGCTCGATCTTCGCATGTTTTCTGACGCAGTTAAAACCGAACCTTCGCATCTCTGTCAGATCAAAGATCATAGCCCGGTCTGACGGTGCTGTATATATGCCGTCAGGCCAGTACCCCTGGTCCAGAACGCCGCGAAGAAAAATTTCCCGGTTGTTCAGGTAAATCCTGGGGATTCCCCTTTCATCCTTCTCCAGTGAAATTCTCCGCATTGCGAAATAACTGGAGACCAGATCCTCACCCATCGTCACATCAAAAAAATACAGCCAGGGTTCCTCGCAGCTCCACAGATTCATCTTCGGGATTCTCACATTCATCCAGTGATTGGACATGCCCGCGACGATCACTCCCTGAAGAAGCGTATCCTCTTCAATCTCACAGGTCTCATCCTGCGCGATGATCGGCCGCCGGATTCTCACCCGCACCGGAAGGTCACTGTCCGATTCCACCAGAATGCTCACATATCCGTGTTCGATATCCGGGACTGTTTCAATGTTGTCAATGTGCTGACCTGGAATTTCCTCCATCCATACCGTCTGCCAGATGCCGCTGACCGCCGTATAGTACATTCCCCCGCGTCTCAGTCTCTGCTTCCCGCGGGCGTGAAAAGAGGTATCACTGAAATCCCTGACCTTTACGATCAGCTCATCCGCCCCGTCTCCCTCGGTGCTTCCGCTGCTGTACAGATCTCTGTCGCTCTCTGTCTGAAATACACCATCATCCTGAGTTTCTCGTCCCCTTCTTTCCCGAAACTCTTCTCCTGCTGTTTCCTGACGTTCCGTAAAACAGCCGTCTGTGTGATGATTTTTTTCCGATAAAACCGGCTTCAGATAGTCTGTGATATCCAGCCAGAACGGCAGGTATCCGCCCATATGCTTTGCGACGCTCTTTCCGTTTATCATCACCTCGCAGCACTGATCCACCGCTCCGAAATGCAGAATGATCCTGTGTCGGGGGTCTCGCCCCGAAAGCTCCGGCAGATATCTGTGATACCACAGCGTTTCATCCGGCATCAGCTGACGGGACACGCCGGAAAGTACGCTCTCCGGCGAAAAAGGAACCAGAATCCGGCTCACAAACTTCTCAACCTTCTCCTCTCCCCTCGTGATCGCATAATCCCAGTACCCGTTCAGATTCATATAACTCTTCCGCCTCAGAAGCTCCCTGGGATACTCCTCCAGCACATGATCCCTGTTCAGCGCCATCCCCCATGGCGTATATAACTGCTTCATATTACCCTTCTTCTCCCTTATTAACATCTCTTTTATATATTTTTAATCGACAATAAAATAATCGCACGTAAATACAAACATGCTAAACGCTTATCAATGCAAACGCTTACACGCCGGTATATTATACCAAAATCACCCTCTGTTTACCATCACCTGAATGCAGTTGATCCGATACCTGAGCATCCCCCGGTCCCCTTGCGCAGAGCCCTCCGGGTCAGCATCACCGGAATTCGGAATAAGCCTGACATAATCCCGGGGAAACGTCCTGCACGAAACCTGCATGAAAAAAGCCGCGTCAAATTCAAGGATGTCCAACCCCGGCTTTCCTGTACCTGCGTCTGTTTTTTCAGATAAAAGGCACGAACAACTTGCTGTTAATGAAATATTGTGGTTAACTTTCCTGAATAAGCACTAACATTTGTGAATTGTGCACATCCTCGCAGCAATACATTCTTGAAAAATTGTAAGTTATGCTCTGATTTTAATTCGTATTTCTCTATTTATTATCTGTTATGCACAATTAACACAGTTTTCATACACATACACATTAATATTTTGTATCAAAAACATTTACCGCACACTGTAAATATTGTATAATTGTATGAAAGCATCCTTCCGACTTACCAACACAGATGTACACTGCATATGAGATGGATGTTCACGAAATTTCCAAAGAAAGCGGGGTTCATTATATGAGTCAAAATAATATGCTGGCCATGATCCTGGCCGGCGGACGCGGAAGCCGTCTGAAAGATCTGACGAACAAAGTTGCCAAGCCTGCCGTTTCTTATGGCGGGAAATACCGCATTATTGATTTCCCTCTGAGTAACTGCGCCAACAGCGGCATCAATGTTGTCGGTGTCCTGACACAGTATGAGTCTGTGCTTCTGAACAGCTATGTGGCACAGGGCCGCCGCTGGGGTCTCGATTCCAACGGAAGCGGCGTATTCGTACTGCCGCCTCGTGAGAAGGCCGATGCGGATCTCGATGTCTACCGCGGAACAGCAGACGCCATCTCCCAGAACATCGATTTTATCGATTCCTATGATCCGGAATATCTTCTGATTCTCTCCGGCGACCACATCTACAAGATGAACTACGACAACATGCTTGCCTTCCACAAGGAGCACAACGCAGACGCCACCATTGCGGTCATCGGCGTACCGATGAAGGAGGCCAGCCGTTTCGGTATCATGAATACCGATGAAAACGGCAAAATTTTGGAGTTCGAAGAGAAGCCGGCGGCGCCCAAGAGCAATCTTGCATCGATGGGCATCTACATTTTCAACTGGAAGCTTCTCCGCAAGCTTCTGGTTGCGGACATGAAGAATCCGGACTCCAGCCACGACTTCGGAAAGGACATCATCCCCACTCTTCTCAATGACGGCAAGTCCCTGTGGGCGTACCAGTTCAAGGGCTACTGGAAGGATGTTGGGACCATCGACTCTCTTTGGGAGGCGAATATGGATCTGCTGGACGACAAGAGCGGTCTGAACCTGGAGGATCCCGCATGGAAAATCTACACGGAGGATGCCTCCGCACTCCCGCAGTATATCGGACCGAACGCGCAGATCAAAACCGCCTTCATCACACAGGGATGCAAGATTGATGGTTCTGTGACGCGTTCTGTTCTCTTCACCGGTTCTGTCGTGAAGCCCGGTGCGAAGGTCACAGATACGGTTCTGATGCCCGGCGCCGTCGTGGAAGAAGGTGCTGTTGTCACACGCGCCCTCGTAGCAAACAATGTCAAGATCGGCCCGAACGCCGTTGTCGGTGACGCCAACAGCGAAAGCATTGAGCTTGTCGCAAAGAATGTAAAGGGGGAGGAATAAATCATGGCAACCGCATTTGGAATTATTACTTCGTCCGCCAATCATATCAAAGTCGCGGGAATGCAGGACTATCGGCCTATGGGCGCGTTCTCCTTCGCCGGAAGATACCGTGTCATCGACTTTCCGATTTCCAATATGAGCAACAGCGGCATCGATAATATTCAGGTTTATGTAAGAGAGAATCCGCGTTCTCTGGCTGAGCATCTGGGCAATGAAGGCTCATTCAACATTAACTCCAAGAAGGGCCAGCTCCAGCTTCTGTTCTCTGACAACAGCACCGCCAATGATGTATATAATACAGATATTGCGGCATTTGCCGAGAACATGAACATCATTGCCAGGAAGGGACAGGAGTATGTCATTATCGCGCCGAGTTATATGGTGTATACACAGGACTACAATGAGCTCCTCGAGCAGCACGTTGCTTCCGGCGCAGACATTACTCTTCTGTATCACCATGTGAATAACGCGAAGGAATCCTATCTGCACTGCGACACCCTAGACCTCAACAAGCAGAAGGGCGTTCTTTCCATCGAGCGCAACACAGGAACCGCCAACGCGAAGAACATCTTCATGGACACCTACGTGATGAAGAAGGATCTGTTCATCTCTCTGATCCGGGAAGCCCAGAAGCTCTCCTCGATCTACACCCTGTCGCAATACATCAACTCTGAGGTAAATGATCTGGATGTAAGAGGTGTCGCTCACCGCGGATATTTCGCGACCGTTACCGATTTCAAAAGCTATTTTGAGGCGAATCTCGATCTGATTGATGTCGACAATGCCAACAGCCTCTTCCACGATAACTGGCCGATCTACACCGTTACCAGTGATGCCGCACCCACAAAGTATTACGAGCAGGCTGAGGTAAGAAACTCCCTTGTCTCCAACGGCTGCTCCATCAAAGGCCTTGTGGAAAACAGCGTGATCGGCCGTGGTGTAACCATCGAGGACGGTGCCGTCGTGAAGAACTGCGTCATCCTCGCATATTCCAGGATCGGCAAGGATGTACATATCGAGAATCAGGTTGTCGACAAATGGGCGCAGATCATCCACGCGAAGGAGATCATCGGAACTCCTGAAAAGCCCGGATACATTAAGCGCGACGACATCCTCTGACATGAGAGGCAGGCCGCGCAGCGCCTGACAAACGTCTTGAAACATGGGGCCGGCTGTGTCCGGCCGGCAAAACGTGCCCCACGGCATGGGGCATATCCTCGGTCTGGCAAGCACTCTCTGACATAGAAAGAGGGCTTTCACACGAATTTCATCGCGTGAAAGCCCTCTTTTTATTCTGTTCATTTCCCCGGTGAAGCCTCACCCGACTAAAGTCACGAGAATGCGGCGGTATCCTATTCAAATCTGGCTTCGGTCCGCCCGGTCTTACAGCCCGCTCAATCAAACACTGCCACGGCTCCAACCGGGCATATGTCTCTGCACTCTCCGCAGTGTCTGCAGTCCTCCTGACGGATCACCGCCATACTGCCCTTCAGATCAATACAGTGTTGCGGACACCTGGTGATGCACTTCCCGCATGCCATGCAGCTGCTCTGTATATAATATTCATTCTCCTCATCCATGATACGTCTCCGTCAGCCGCCCCGTCTCAATCCTCTTCAATTCCTCCAAGAAGCTTGTAGAGCAGCCGATACAGTTCCTTTGCCTCATCCGGCTCAAGATTCACACACTTTTCCATCTTTTTCGGAACCTGAACCGCCCTCTCCTGCAGATCTTCGCCGCGCTCCGTAATCTGCACCATAAGGTTGCGCTCATCATGGGTCGAGCGATGCCGGATGATATATCCCTTCTGCTCCAGTTTCTTCAGAAGCGGCGTCAATGTCCCGGAATCCAGAAACAGACATTTGCCAAGCTCCTTGACATTCGTCTGCTTCTTCTCCCAGAGAACCATCATGGTAATGTACTGGGTATATGTAAGATCCAGCTCATCGAGGATCGGTTTATATCTTCGCACAACCTCCTTCGAGGCTGCATATAACGGAAAACAAAGCTGATTTTCCAGCCGGATACAATCATATTTACTCATTCTCAAAAACTCCTTCAGCCGCAGCAATTAATTGCTTGCAATTAGATTATACCCGATATTACAATTCTGTCAACCTTGCATTTCCGGCCGTTCACAGCTGGTTTCCCGCTGGTCTCCCCCTCCGGTTACGCTCTCCTCGTTTCATCATCCTTGCCCCGGCCGTGCGCCTCATCGGCCGCCCACTGATGACTGCGAAATTCACGGGGAGAAGTGTGAAAATGTTCCATAAATACACGATTAAAGGTTCTCTGACTGCCGAACCCGACATCCATACAGATGTCCGTAATCGGCTCATCGGTCCGGTGAAGCAGTTCGGCGGCATATTCCAGCCGGACTTCATTCAGATACTGATTGAAATTCCGATGGAAGGTTCCGGAAAAAATTCTGGACAGCGCATATGGACTGATTCCGAGATCATGCGCCATCTGCGTCAGTGTGAGCGGCTCCCTGAACTTTCCGGTAATATACGAAACCATCCGGTAAATGATATCGTCGCTGCCTACCATGGACTTGTCAATCAGTGTAATACATGGCAAACATCTCGCCATGATCACGTTCACATATGCCTGCTGGAGAACCTCCCGGATCCTGTTTTCCGGAGAGCCTTCCGGCCGCCATTTATAATAAAGAGAGCTTCCCTGGTCCAGCTTGTACAGAGTATCCAGCGCATAACGGATATCCGGATGCACATTCTCCGCTGCAATAACCGGATATTCCGGTGATTTCTGCTGCATGACAGCCCCGAAAGCGTCTGCCATGGAAGGCGAAGCAAGAAGATAATATGCCATGCACTCAGAGCTGTCGAATACCTGATAATGATGAATCAGCTCCGGAAAGACAATGCCCAGATCACCTTCCTCCATGTGGTACAGCATATCTCCTACCCCGAGCTCCAGCGTACCCTTCATGACATATACAAACTCCAGCGATTTGTGAAGATGTGGAGAAGCATGAACGGACTGCCTCAGCTCAATCTGCAAATTATTCTTAGTCTCGGTATATAATGGAAGCATACATCCTCCTCCGCAAAAAATGTCTTCTTTTTTTAAAGTACCTGGCATGTATTATAACAAATACTGGTGTATTCTACAAACATAAATGAAACAAGGTTATTCGTAAGCGGTGATCCGGGGTTATTACAATCCCTGACGCAATGCTTCGCAGGAGTGTGTTGGATGATCAGATGTCCGGCACTGCACTGCATCTAACCGGCCAGCCACAGCCATTTACTATGGCTTTCATATAAATCCTTTCACTTTCATCAAAGGAAGTCCTGTATAGTATCCCCCTTTCAATTTCAACTATACAGGACTTCCGTTTTATTTACGCGAACAGTGAGCCGCAGCCGAATGCGAAGTATTCGTGTGCGGCGAGCGTCGCGATAGCGAGATAAAACTCGCGCAGCGTGTTTTATCTCGTTATTCTGTTTTATCTGTCTTGTTTTAGCTGCTCTGTCCTTCCTGCTCTGTCTTTTCTACTCTGTCTTTTCTATTCTGTCTTTTCTGTTCCGTTTTATTCTGCATTATCTCCAGGCATTACTTCCCGATCTCTGCTGTAGAACGGTACATCCTTCATCTGCTCCTCCTGGATAATTGTCAGGGTATGATAGAAATCCTCGATCTCTTTCTCGCTCATCTTGCCCTCAACCTTGTCCAGAACTCTGTCTACATACGAGCTGCTGACATTATAGTAATCGATGTACTTCTGCGTGACCTGAAGGTAATACTCCCTGTGATCCTGCCTGGACCTGATCTTCTGCAGATATCCCTTCCGTATCAGACTGTTCACCTTATAGGCGGCATTAGGCGACGAGATCTGGATAAAACTGGCGAATTCATTGATCGTCGGATTCTTCATGGCATAGATTACTTCCATGCAGAAGGTTTCCACCGTGGTGAGCGTTGCCTCACGGTTGTCAAAATTTCGGAACACCTCCCGGTAAAAGTGCAGCTTGAAGTTTGTATACACCTCTGTGAAAAGCTCCTTCGTCTTCCTTGCTTTTTCTTTTAGCTCATCTCCTGCAGAACTCATAAATACCTCCCCCGAACTGTGAAAAAAATAATAATCCCCCATACGATACATCGTGCCATACACTGTATAAGTCCCAGCGTCACTTCGTGCTCCGCACTCCCGCAATCCTTATAATAGTAGCACATCCGAAACATCTGCGCAATTTGTCCATATCGCCTTCGGATCTTTCACTCTGCGTTGTGAATGAAAATTGATTCTGCATCGTAAATGGAAAATCATTCTGCGTTCAGCGTTCTGATTTATTCTTTCGGGTCTGTAATTGCAAAAGAGAGTTCTGCCGTCACGGCAGTCTTGCCGTCTACAGTGGCGACTGCTTTTCCAAAGCCTATGGGGCCTTTTCTTCCAATTATCTCGCAATGCATCTCAATGACGTCTCCGGGTATGATCGGTCTCCGGAACCGTGCCTGTCTGACACCGCCGAAAAATACAAGTTTCCCTTTATTTTCTTCTTCCGTCAGCAATGCAACGGCACCGGTCTGCGCAAGAGCCTCAAGCACCAGAACACCCGGCATCACCGACTGTACCGGAAAATGTCCACAGAACTGCATCTCGTTCACCGAAACGCATTTGCGGCCGTCTGCATACTTACCTGGCTCACAAGCGGTGATCCGGTCCACCAGCAGAAATGGGTAACGATGGGGAAGTATTTTTTTTATTTCATCTGAATTAAACTGCATGGTTTTCTGCTCTTTTCTCTCACTTGAGTAAAGCTGCGTCTGTATCTGATTTTCACTCATTTCCATGGCATAATGCCATGACCGGGTTTTTTTCATTCCGATCCACGATGCCATGATTTTTCTCAGTGAAGCCTCACATGACTTAAGTCACGAGAATGCGGCGACATCATATTCAAACAAAGGTTTGTTTTAGCCGTTTTTTCTTTCATCGGAGCCGTCTTATGCTTTCCGAAATACAAGGGTGACGTTATGTCCGCCGAATCCGAAGGAGTTCGAAAGGGCATAGCCGATTTTCATCGGATAGCCATTTCCCGGAACAACATCCAGACTGCATTCCGGATCCGGAACTTTATAATTCACAGTAGGCGGAACAAAATCCTTCTGAACTGCTTCCACTGTGATCACTGCTTCAACCGCTGCGCTCGCGCCCAGAAGATGACCGGTCATGGATTTTGTGGAGCTTACCCGGACACGTTTCACATCGTCGCCGAAGATCCGGCGGATCGCCGCTGACTCGCAGGAATCATTCATCTTTGTGGATGTCCCGTGTGCATTGATATAATCTACCTCTGCAGGTGAGATACCCGCATCCTCCATTGCCAGACGCATACATTGCTCTGCTCCGGTCCCTTCCGGCGACGGCGCCGTAATGTGATAGGCATCGCAATTTGCTCCATAGCCCGCAATCTCTGCGTAGATCTGAGCTCCGCGTTTTCTGGCATGCTCATATTCCTCGAGAATCAGTGCACCGGCTCCCTCGCCCATGACGAATCCGCTTCTTTCTGCGTCGAACGGAATTGATGCGCGCGCCGGATCGACAGCTGTCGTAAGTGCCTTCAGGGACGTGAAGCCTCCCATGCACAGAGGCGTGATTGCCGCTTCGGCTCCTCCGGCTACCATGACATCGCCGTATCCATCACGGATATGGCGAAAGGATTCTCCGATCGCATTTGCCGCGCTGGCACATGCGGTTACGACAGAGGTACACATACCATGCAGTCCGTATTCGATTGCGATATGACCGGCCGCCATATTTGCAATTGACATCGGTATGAAATAAGGCGATACACGGTCATAGCCCTTCTCCATGCCGCGAACCTTTTCGTTCTCGATCGTTCCGATGCCCCCGATGCCGCTCGACATGATGACGCCCCATCTGTCTCTCGGCTCATCGAGCCCGAGAAGACCGGAATCGGTCATCGCCTGCTTCGCCGCCACCATGGCGAACTGCGTGTAGCGGTCCATCTTCCGTGCCTCCCGCTTATCCACATAGTCATCCAGTCTGAGATCCTTTACCTCGCCGGCAAGCTTCACCTTCTGCTCTGCAGGATCATAGAGCGTGATCGGTCCGATCCCGCATCTGCCTGCCTTTACACTGCTCCAGACCTCTTCCTTGTCATTTCCGATCGGGCATACAATTCCGAGCCCGGTAATCACTACTCTTCGTCTCATGTGTTTCTCCAATCTGTCCATTTCTCAGAATCTATTCTGCCGTCCACTCCGGTATCTTCTTCTGCCATCTGCGCCGGCAGCTTTATATTCTGCCGTCCACTCCGGTATCTTGTACTGCTGACCTCTCCGGCCTCTTCTTCTGCCATCTGTGCCGGAATCTTATATTCCGCCGTTCCTGCTTCAGCATCCCATTCCGCCGTCTGCGCCGAGCACCTGACCAGTGATATAGGAGGCTTCCTCCGATGCCAGAAATGCGACCGCCGCGGCAACCTCTTCCGCCTTTCCTGCGCGTCCCATCGGTATCCCCGCAAGCATGGCCTCCTTTGCGGCATCTGAAAGAGCTTCCGTCATCTCCGTATCGATCATTCCGGGAGCAACGGCATTCACCGTTATATTCCGCCCGGCAAGTTCCTTCGCCAGGGATTTTGTCATCCCGATAATCCCCGCCTTGCTGGCCGCGTAATTGACCTGTCCCGGATTCCCGTGAATTCCCACGATACTCGATATACTGACAATCCTTCCGTATTTCTGCCGCAGCATAATCCTCGACGCCTTCTTCATACAGTAGAAGGCTCCATACAGATTCACGTGAATGACTCTGTCGAAGTCCTCCTCCTTCATCATCAGCAGCAGGCTGTCCTTTGTGATTCCGGCATTGTTCACCAGAATATCAATTCTTCCGGTCAGCTTCTGCGCCTCCCGAAACATCCGGTCACAATCCACGCTGTCGGATATATCCGCCTGCACCAGAAGCGTCTGAACTCCGCATTCCCGGCAGAGTCTTTCCGTTTCCTTCGCTGCCGCCTCATTATGAGAATAATTGATCACGACATGAATTCCCTTTTCAGCAAGCGCTCTGCAGACCGCTCTGCCGATTCCGCCGCTGCCTCCGGTTACTATTGCTGTCTGATTTTCTGAATTCATAGATATAATCCTTTCGTTTGCTGCAGGCGGAAACCCACTGCCTTTTGGTTGTTGGTAGTTGACAACCTTCTGCATAGTAGTCTTCGCGCTCTCACAGAGACGCAACATTCTTCTCTGTTAAACCGCCTTGTAAACGATGCAATGCCGCCGCGCTCTCACAGGGCCGCCACATCCTCCGCCGTATCAAGTGAGACGGTTTCCATTCCTTTTACCGTCCGGCTGACAAATCCGGCAAGTACATGTCCGGGACCGATCTCAATGATTTTCTCGACGCCGGCATCCTTCAGCCACTCGATCGTCTGCGCCATCCTCACACTCGACATCACCTGTTTCTCAAGCAGAGCAGCAATCGTCTTTCCATCAGCCTCCGTGTACGCAGACAAGTTCAGGGAGGTATCATCGATCCGTCTTCCTCTCGCGTCCGACGGGCCTCCCAGCGTGTTGAAAAGAACCGGAATGCTCATTTTTCCGAACGCTGTCCTGCCGAACAGTTCATGAAGCTCCTGGGAAGCGGGAGCCATCAGCGATGTATGAAAGGCAGAGCTGACCTTCAGCTCCATGCATCTTCTCGCGCCCTCTTCCTTTGCAATCTCCTCCGCCCGGGTCACAGCTTCTGCAAAACCGGAGATTACATTCTGTCCTTTTGCGTTGTAGTTGGATACTTCCACAATACTCCCGGTCTCTTTTGCAGCTTTCTGCGCGATCTCCGCCGTCTTTTCAGCAGGAAGTCCCAGAATGGCGCACATTTTTGTATCCAGTCCCTCTCCTGCTCTCGACATCGCCTGCCCGCGGAATGCCGTAATCCGGATCAGCTCCTTGGTGGAAAAAACGCCCGCCGCATGCAGCGCGCTGTATTCGCCAAGGCTGAGTCCTGCCACATAATCCGGACGGATTCCACGTTCGGTAAGAACCGCTGTCATTCCCGCGGCAAAGGCAGCCAGACATGGCTGGGTGTAAGCAGTCCGCGAGAGCTCCTCCTCCGGCCCCTCAAACATCATTCTCTTCAGATCAAAATTCAGCACCGCGTCCGCCTTGTCCACTTCTTCGGCAAATGCCGGATATGCCTCATACAAATCCCTGCCCATACCGGCATGCTGGCTTCCCTGACCGGCATACAAAAATGCTGTTTTCATGACTGACTCCCTTTCTCTTATTGAACTCCTGCTGATCTCTTATTCTTCTTAGTGATCACTTGCTGATTTCTTATTTTTCCTAGTGATCGCTTGCTGATTTCTTATTCTTCTTAGTGATCCCGTATTTCTCTTATTTACGCGAACAGTGAGCCGCAGCCGAATGCGAAGTATTCGTGTGCGGCGAGCGTCGCGATAGCGAGATAAAACTCGCGCAGCGTGTTTTATCTCGTTGCTCTCTTGTTGATCTCTTATTTCTCTTATATCTCTTATTGATGATCCACGCTCCCGGATGCGATATTCCTTGAAAGACTCCGTGCTGTTTCCTGTGCCCCGCGCATGATAGACTCGAAGATTTCCGCGACTGGACGGATTTCCTTCAGCTGTCCGCAGACCTGACCCGCCATCAGCGATCCCTCAGATGTATTTCCATCAAACACCGCTTTTCGAAGAGAACCGAGCGTGAATTTTTCCAGCTCCATCTGTTCAGCTCCCTCTTTTTCCCTGCGGATATACTGCCGGGCCATCTTGTTTTTCAGGATACGGGTCGGCGAATTCACCGTCCGCCCCGTAACAACCGTGGCATTGTCCCCCGCCTTCAGGATTGCTTCCTTGTAATTCTTATGTATCGGACATTCGCTGCTCACCAGAAGGCAGGTTCCCATCTGCGCTCCGCATGCACCGAGAGCAAAAGCAGCCGCAAGCTGTCTTCCGTCCGCAATTCCTCCGGCTGCAATCACCGGAACATCCTCTGGAAGAGCGTCCCGCATCTGGGGCACAAGCGTCATTGTCGTCATCTCACCGACATGGCCTCCGCTCTCCGTTCCCTCTGCGATAATTCCGTCAACGCCGTCCCGTACCAGACGAAGCGCAAGAAGCACACTGGCAGATACCGGAAAAATCAGGCTTCCGCTTTCCTTCCATCTGGAAAGGTATTTTCCGGGGTTTCCCGCACCTGTTGTGATGACGGGGATCTTCTCCCGTGCGACCAGATCCGCCATCTGATCGGTGTCCGGATTCATCAGCATCAGATTTACTCCGAAAGGCTTATCCGTCAGAGAACGGCAGATGTGAATATTTTCTTCCAGTTTTTCAGCATTCATTCCACCTGAGCCGATGATGCCGAGCGCGCCCGCATTCGAGCATGCCGCCGCAAACTCCCCTGTAGCAATATTTGCCATTCCGCCCTGAATAAACGGATATTTTGTTCCTGTTATTTCATTCAGAAATTTCATGTTCTGTGCCTTTCTTCTGTATACATGCCTGCCGCTGACAAAACCACTTTTTCACCTGCGGTCTGCCACAGCCAGGCTGACCTCTGACCTTTTTCCCGCCGGTTCACTATACATTGATTCTTCAGAATTCCAGATAGCAGCCTCCCCAGGTAAGACCTGCGCCAAATCCGATGCAGAAGATCCTGGTTCCCGGCTTCAGCATTCCTCTGTCTTTCATGTCTGCCAATGCCAGGGGAATGCTGGCCCCGGACGTATTGCCATATTCCTGCAGATTCATAAAAAACTTCTCCTCCGGAAGATTTTTCTGTTTCCGAACATAGTCGATAATTCTGCTGTTTGCCTGATGACAGACGATGTAGTCAATCTCTTCCGCAGGGACTTTGCTCTGTTCCGCCATCTGATCGATCTCGGCAGCAAGTACACGCACCGCAAAGCGGAATACCTTCCTGCCATCCATCCTGAGATAGCCGTCTTTCATGATTCCTGCCGCATACGATTCCATAATCTGAAGCGGGTTTTCGGATACAATCCTTTTTCCCCTGTACTCCATGGCTGGGATCTGGTTTCTTCCGACGGTATGCGCATAGAGAGCACTGCGGTCTCCCTCCGCTGCAGTGTGGCAGAAAAATCTTTTTTGAGACGAGCCGCGCACAATCGCCGCAGCCGCTCCGTCGCCAAACAGCACACTCACGGATCTCTCCGAGAAATCCAGCATCTTGGAGAGCTGTTCTCCTCCGATCATCAGCGCGTACTTCCGCTCTGACCGGCAGGCGGCTTCCGCATTCATCAGCGAATAAATCAGCTGGAGTCCATACACAAATCCCGAACACGCCGCATTAATGTCAAATGCGGGAACACCGCCCGGAATTCCAATATTCTCCTGTACGGCACAGGCTACGGACGGAACCATGTAATCCGTGGTGCAGGTTGCACAGATCACAAGTCCGACTTCCTCCGGGGCGATGCCGGCGTCCTCCATGGCCTTCCGGGACGCCTCCGTCGCCAGATCCGTGAGGCTTTCCTCACCTGTGCAAAAATGCCGCGACACAATACCGGTTCTGCTGCGGATCCACTCATCTGAAGTATCCATATATTGCCTGAGATCCTCGTTAGTCAGTCTGGTTTCCGGCACTGCCTTTCCCAGACCAATGATTTCAATACCATTCATATGTCTGTATGATTTCCTGTCTTTTTTCTTTTCCGCATGCCGCCATCTGTTCCATATCAGCTTCTCTAGCCGATTTCACGGTATTTCCGGTATCTTTGCTCCACAAGAGAATCGCGATCCTCTTCTTCCAGCTTTTCAAGCTCCGTCTCCAGATTTTCCCGGAGAATCCGGCACATTCCCGGAAGATCCCGCTGCGCACCGCCTTCCGGCTCCGGAATCACACGATCGGCAATTCCCTGATTCAGAAGGTCTTCCGCGGTCATCCTCATAACCTCCGCGGCTTCCCTGCATTTCGAGGCATCCTTCCAGAGAATACTGGCAAATCCTTCCGGAGATAACACCGAATACACGGCATTCTCCAGCATCCATATCTCATCTCCGACACCGATTGCCAGGGCTCCTCCGCTGTTTCCTTCCCCGGTGACAATGCTGATCACCGGAACTCTAAGCGCACTCATAGCCGCAAGATTTTCGGCAATCGCCGCGCTCTGCCCGTTTTCCTCCGCCTCTTTCCCGGGATAAGCCCCCGGCGTATCGATAAAGGTTACGACCGGACGTCCGAACTTTTCAGCTTCCTTCATCAGGCGCAGTGCTTTCCGGTATCCCTGGGGCTCCGGCATTCCGAAGTTGCATTTCATGTTCTCGGCCAGATTTTTGCCTTTTCTGTGTCCGATCACCGTAACCGGTTTACCATTCAGGAGTCCGATACCCCCGAGAATCGCAGGATCCTCTTTTCCGGTCCGGTCTCCGGAGAGCTCAAGAAATTCTTCAAAGATCCCCTCGATATAATCCGTGATCTTCGGGCGGTTCTTGTCTCTCACGAGCCGCACCCGGTCATATGCGCCGGGCTTACCGGGCTCATCCATCTTCGGTGTGGCTTCCGTATATAAAGATGCCGTCTCCGCAGAATCCGCTGACTCTCCCATGCCTGCAGCTTCCGGCTTCCCTGACACGGCAGTCTTCTCCGAAGCTTCGGTATCTGCGAGTACGGTGTCCTCGCAAGTTCCGGCATTCCGGTTCCCGTCCTCCCGCTCCTGTACAGATTCTCCGTCTCCGTTTCTCTCCGGCTTGAACCCGTGAAGCTTCAGAATCAGGGTGATTTCTTTCTTCTGATCCTGCTTCGGCACAATTTTATCCACGAAGCCATGTTCCAGTTGGAACTCAGACCGCTGAAATCCCTTTGGAAGCTTCTCGCCAATGGTCTGTTCGATCACCCGCGGCCCGGCGAACCCGATCAGCGCACCCGGCTCTGCCAGTGTAATATCACCCAGGCTCGCATAACTCGCGCTCACACCTCCGGTAGTCGGATTCGTCAGCACCGATATATACAGCCCTCCGTGCTCCCGCAGTCGTTCCACCGCGGCACTCGTCTTCGCCATCTGCATCAGGGAAATCATTCCCTCCTGCATTCTCGCTCCGCCACTTGCAGAAAAAATAATCAGCGGAAGTTTTCTCCTGTCCGCTTCTTCAATCGCAATCGTCAGTTTTTCTCCCTCAGCGCTTCCCATGCTGCCCATCATGAAGTTTCTGCTGAGCTCTGCTCCGACTGCCGGAATTCCGTTGATCCTTCCGACTCCCGCGACACATCCCTGCTGTTTCTCCGAGATTTTCCGGTTCTCCTCAAGCTTCCTGTCATACCCGGGAAAACTCAGCGGATCGTCTGTCTTCAGATCCGGCGCAAACTCTTCTGAAAATTTTCCTCCGTCAAAGAGGGCTGTCAGGTGTTCACCGACCGGACGGCGGGCAGTCTTCTTTTCGCGCATCTTCCGGAAACCCAGAAGAGTTTTTCTTCTGCCGAAAAAAATACCGTCCGCCGTGTTGACCCTGGCATCAAGCAATACTGTTCCCAAGATACTCTTACTCATGATTTCTCTGCTCTCCTAAATCGGATCCTATGCTTTCCGGCTTTCTTCACCCCAGCGGATGATGGCATCCGTATTTTTCTCCAGAAATCCCGTATCGACATTCCCGGTCAGAAAATCATTATTAAACAGGATCAGATACAGAAAATCGATGTTCGTGTCGATTCCCTCGACCGTCATTTCCTCAAGCGCAACCCTCATCTTCCGGATCGCCTCAAGCCTTCCCGGCGCATGAACAATCACCTTCGCGATCATCGAATCATAGTACGGGCTTACCGTGCATCCGGAATAAATCGCGCTCTCGATGCGTACCCCGTTGCCGCCAGGAAAATGAACAAAAGGTACATCCCCGGGACACGGAGCGAAGTTCCTCGCGGGATTTTCCGCATTGATCCTGCATTCAATGGCATGCCCGTTCAAATGAATGTCACTCTGCTTGTACCCGAGGGACAGGCCCGCGGCGATCCGGATCTGTTCCCGGATCAGGTCCACGCCTGTCACCTCCTCTGTCACCGGATGCTCCACCTGAATCCTCGTATTCATTTCGATGAAATAGAAATGATTCTCTCTGTCAAGAACGAACTCCACCGTTCCCGCGCTCACGTAGTGAACAGCACGAGCGGCCTTGAGCGCGGCCTTGTGAATTGCTTCCCTCTGTCTGGAATTCAGGATCCTCGCCGGACATTCCTCCATCAGCTTCTGATTCCTCCGCTGCATGGAACAGTCCCGCTCACCAAGCTGAATGATATTACCCTTTGTATCACCCAAAATCTGCACCTCAATGTGATGAGGATGCAGGATGAGTTTCTCAAGATACAGCGATCCGTCTCCGAAGGCAGCTCTCGCTTCCGCCTCCGCGCTTTCAAAGGCGCTCCGGATTTCCGACTCGTCAAAGGCGGTCCGCATTCCTCGTCCTCCGCCTCCTGCCGTAGCCTTGACAAGCACCGGATACCCGACCTTCGCCGCGACCTCCGCCGCTTCCTTCCAGTCTTTCAGAATCCCGTCTGAACCCGGAACCACAGGCACTCCATGCTTTTTCATCAGCGCGCGGGCACTCTGCTTATCTCCCATTTCCCGGATCATCCGAGAGGAAGGACCGATGAAGGTGATCCCGTTCTTCTCACATTTTTCCGCGAAATCCGCATTTTCAGATAAAAATCCATATCCCGGGTGGATGGCATCACAGTGATATGCCTTGGCAGCCTCAATCAGTGCCTCCTGATTCAGGTAGCTTGCGGCCGCCTGCGCAGGACCAATGCAGACAGATTCTGTCGAAAACTGTACCGGAAGGGAATTCCTATCTTCCGAGGAACAGGCAGTCACGGTGTCAATCCCCATTTCCTGACAGCATCGCAGAACCCGCATCGCGATTTCTCCCCGGTTTGCAATCAGTACTTTCTTGAACATCTCAATTCTCCCCGATCGTCATCAGAACAGCGTCATATCCGGTAAAGGCGGCGTCCTTAGCCTTGATCTCCCGAACGATGCCGTCGCACGGAGCAGGGATCTCATTCATCATCTTCATGGCCTCTACCAGTCCGACGATATCCCCCTTCTTCACGCTCTGTCCTTCCTCGACATACGGCTTCTCACCTGGTTTGGATGCCCGGTAAAAAATACCCGCCAGCGGAGCTCTGACGGCAACCGTCTCTTCCGGGCTCCCGCCTTCCCCTCCATCCTTTTCTCCGGCAGAACTGCCTGTCCCGGATCCGGAACCTTTTCCAACCACTTCCGCGGAGTCCGCCGATGCCGTATCCGATTCAGAAGCCGTCCGTCCCGGCGCTGTCCCGGTCTTTGTATCCGTATCCGCATATACTGCCGGCGTTCCTTTCCTGCCGGCCGGCGCAGCAGAGGAATGGCCAGCCCCCGGCTCATTTCTGAATTCAAGAGTTTCTTCCTGTGTCGAATATCGGAATCTGGTCAGCCCCGATTTTCCAAAACTCTCCATCAGTATCTGAAGCTCTTCCACTGTATAACTCATTCCTGCCCTCCAAAATCATCCGGACTTCTGAACGAATGCGACTTCGGCCGGTCTCTTCCAACCCGGTCCGCGCCCCGTATCCTGTCCGTCCGCTCTCAGTCTTCCTTGTGATCCTCAATATATTTCACAACGCTCTCCACCGTATGCAGGTTCGGGAGCTCCTCATCCGGAATCGAAATTCCGAAGTTTTCTTCAAGGGCCATCATCAGCTCAACAACGTCAAGTGAATCTGCCTTCAGATCCTTGAAGAAATCCGATTCCGGGCGAATCTCGTCACCGTCAAAGCTCAGTGTGTCGATGATAATCTCTTTTACCTTTTCAAATGTATCCATTTTCATTCTCCTTATCGTCCTAGTGTCAATTACCTTTAATTATTTAGTTAAATAATTTTAGGTTTTTGTTTCGAGGGTTACTATACTGCTGCACAATGCAGATGTCAATATATTTCAAATTATTTATTTAAATATTTTTAAGTATAAAGGGACAAAAACGTGATATAACACGCTGCGCGAGTTTTATCTCGCTATCGCGACGCTCGCCGCACACGAATACTTCGCATTCGGCTGCGGCTCACTGTTCGCGTAAATCGCCGCCACCCGTGAAACGGGTGGTTCGGTCCGGGCTATAAGCCCGTGTTGCTAGGCCAGCGTCTCAAGGCGCTGGCTTTCACTTTATGGCTACGGGAAGTTTCTT
>NZ_JBQKGL010000009.1:0-154201 GCF_052118825.1 Bilifractor sp. LCP21S3_A7
CATCTATGAGACGTGCTGTACTCTCGGGATCAACAAACGAATCCATCGAGCAAAACATCATTTGATTTCTGTCACAGGTTTTAACGTATGGCATTCTTGACTCCTGAAATCATAAAATATCGTATATGTTCTATAACAATTATACTATATTTCGTATTTCAGACCCAGGAATAATGCGTACTTTATTCAGTTTTCACGGTGCAAATGTATATGTGAAACGGGTTCATGGTGGAATCCGTAACAACCAATTCATCAGGTACTCAATCCGCTAGTTTTCGGACAGTCTGCCCTGTTGAAATTTCAGATAAAAAGCATACAGGAGAGTTTGCCGTGACTGTATCGGGACATCCTGTGTGCTTTTTTTATTTATTTTTCATCATGTCTTATTTCAGAATATAATGATTCAAATATATCGCGCGATATTACTGAAACTCATTCCGAACTTTCGCAGTACGCAGCCGGATCAGGTGCTCGTAAAATATCCCGTGATGCGTTCTTTTACCTCGGCCACTTTTTTGAACGGTATCGGGAGCTCTCTTCCGTCGATCAGAATCACCGACTGATCCTGAATGCGGGCGACCATGGCCATGTTCACGATATTGATCCGGCTGATCTTCAGGAACTGATCGCCAAGCTTTTCCGTGAATTCCTTCAGCATGGTGCGGGTGCGAATCATAATGGATTCGAGGAATATTTCGGTGTATTTGTTGTCTGATCTGAGATATACGATTTCACCCTGATCTATGTAATGGATTGTCCGATCACAATCTGTAATGACCATCCGTTCGCTTCCTTTTTTTCTCTGTATCTCCCGGTCAACGTATTTCATTAGATAGGAATTCAGCTTTACAGGAAAATGCTCGTTTTCGGTCACCTTCCATTCGCTGATGGGATTGGTGTTGGACAGGTGCATCAGCCAGAGCCTTTCGACGTCCTGTCTCCATACCGCGACGAGACGCTGCTCAGCCAGACGGATAAAGCTGGATCCCTTATTTGTTACGAGAACGTATTTTCCGATGATCGTGCAGACAGGGCCGGTATTCTGCGCCAGATAATAGGCCTGGTTCATCAGTACGCATGGTATCATCTCTTTCACGATACGTTCAATCTCTGCCTTAAAATTCTCAAATCCGAGGATAATCTGACCCTCCTGAGCACCGATCCAGCTCATCTCCGGATCACATACGGCGAAAACCGGTTCCGGATTCTTTCTGTAAAACTCTTCCATGAAGGCTATAGTCAATCGCAACGCTTCATCTGTATATCGTTTCTTCATAGCAATTTCCCCCATTACTAAGAACCTGACAATACGATATCGATATACCGGTCATTCAACTTTGGCGGCAATGCAGGCTGAAAAAACAGAAAAGGTTATTGGCTGCGCCTGCTGTTATTCGAAATTATAGCGAGGCTTTAACTGATTTTGAATAAAATCATGCAAAATCACTTGCCATTATAAAAAAATAACCTGCTTCAGGGCGTTTTTCACAGTGATGCCATACGATGAGCAGTAAAAGAAACAGGGACTTTGCAATTTATCACTCTGAAGTGATAAATTTACAGCGTGCGGAAGAAAACAAATTTGATAGAAATTCACACCCAGTTTTTGGTCATTCACTCCGTTTTGTTGTTTTTAAAAAACGGATTTAATATAATGATATCAGTGTAAATATGTATTTGCAATAAATAGACAAAATATATCAGATGAATTAATAAAATATTAGAAAAATGGAGGGGATGAAGATGGTTTTTTAGGAGATGCTCATTATACTTGTAATGAGCAAAATCGGCAGATGTCAGATGGAAGAAAGCAGCATCTGAAAAGCCGGACACATGAGTATAGCAGATCTGCATAGCCAGAATGCGCAGGATTTTATGCATTTTCAGCAAAAGGTAAAAGGGTGGAGCTTGAGGTAAATCATTGGTCTATATATACTGCCGGCTTTGAAAGAATAACCGGTTTCTGTTTCGGAGTACAGGCTGATGCAACAACTAAATGGAGGGAGCAACTATGAAGAAAAGGAGAAGACGGAGATTTCTAAGTCTCATGCTGGTGCTTTGCATGATTGCGTCCGCCGGCATGATGATGCCGCTGAGCACATCGGCAGATTCTACAGATGTAAACCTTACAGAGGAGACGCAGCAGGCGGAGAGCGCCCTGACGGGCGGTGCGGCTGCAGATCAGATTCAGGCTGCGGCGGCAGATACGGAGACAGATATTGTATCGGTCACGCAGAACCAGGAGACAATGACCGCAGCGGATACGCAAACTGCGGACACGGGTGCGCTTCCGGAGGAAGCGGCAGCTCCCGCAGCGGAGCAGGTCGGTGCCGGAACAGAGCAGACCGGTACCGGAACAGATCGGTCGGATCCGGCAGTGCCGGAATCTGCGAATCTTGCAGAGATAGCGTCCGGGTCTCAGGCAGCTGAGGGGGAGACAGAGGTAAGCGCCGACGGAACGCAGGGCACGGAGAACACGGAAGCCCCCGCGGCGGACGAAGAGCAGAAGACAGAACAAAAACAGGATTTTGAAGAAACCGAAGTGTCCTGGCCGGCGCAGACCTTCACAGGTCACGCCAACAACATCACTGTGAACGTTACAGCGGCGGAGGGAATTTTCCCTGAAGGCACGGCGATGGTGACCACAGCGGTATCGGCACAGACGGCCAGGGCAATCGCAAATGCAGCATCGGATGCAGAGGCGGAGGTTGTAGACGCCATCGGCGTTGACATCTCCTTCCGGGGTGCATCGGGAAATGAAATTGAACCGAAGGACGGAAAGAACGTACAGGTAAGCATGACCGTTGACACGGCAAGCAGCCTTGACGGAGACAACTTCTCAGTCGTTCATCAATCGGACGACGGAAATGTACAGAAGGTAACTGAAAACGCAACCGCAGAAGGAGCCGTATTTGAATCAGGCGAGTTTTCCATTTATGTCATCACAAGTGAAAAGGAGCCTGCAATCGCAACCTATTATTTCTATGATGCAGATGGAAAGATCATTTCTGAGCAGAAAGTCAAAAACGGTGAGAAGGTTTATGCGCCGACTACACCGGAAAAGGCCGGCAGCAAATTCCTTGGCTGGTCCTATACGCAGGATGCAGCTGAGCTTAAGACGGGAGATCCCGGGAACTTCGCACAAATCACTGCATCTGTCAGCACAACCAATGATGTGAAGCTGTACCCGGTATTCCAGCAGGCTTACTATGTGTTCTTCCTGGATGGACAGGGAAGAGTAAGCACCACGAAGGAAGGCGTCAGCGGAGACAACATTGAAGTTGCGGATGTTACAATTCCGCTGGATTCTGAGCACTCTGTTACCGGATGGTACACGGATCCGGAATTGACCGTTGCAAGTAAAGTAGAATCTATTAAGCTTACAGATCACAATGTGATGCTCTACCCGAAGGTAGAGAAAGGGTATTACCTGTGCTTTGTCAGCGGCGAAGGTGCAAACTATGTGAAACCGGTATTCGTTGCGGCAGGAAAAGCAGCAGAGGCACCTGAAGCACCGACGAGACCTGGATATACCTTTAAATATTGGTCTGCTTCTGAAGGCGGTTCTAAATATACATTCGGAAGCACTATTTCAAAAGAAACTACGCTTTATGCAGTATGGGAGGCCAATGTGACCAATTATACTGTGATTTACTGGTGGGAGAATGCAAATGACGATAATTATTCCTACCACGAGAACAGCGTTGAAACCGGGACAACCGGAAACAAGATTGATCTGACCGGGATAAGCAGAAGATATGATGGCTTTACTCTGAATACTGAAAAGACAAACGCTGCAAATGCGGATGCAGTGATTGCCGGTGATGGATCGACGATCGTGAATGTCTACTATTCTCGAAACACCTACGAGATTAAGTTCTTTAAAGGAGAATGGAAAGGAAGTTGGTTCAGAGGATCTTATTCTTGGGACGAAATGACGGGTCTGAGCATTTCCGCCAAATACGGAGCAAACATTTCCGACCGCTGGCCAACCAACACTTCCAAAATCTGGGGCACCAAACAAGGAAACAATGGCCAAGGGACAGCGCCATATCAAAGCGGTATTTCCACAATGCCGTTGGGCGGCGCTTCGTTCTACTATGTTGAACAATCTGGCAGATATACGATGAACCTGCATTATAATTTGGAAGGCCTGGATGGAACGTATTCCTTGCACCATACGGATAGCTTTAAATCCGACAATAACGAGTGGTCAACAACTAAAGAAGATCATTATGATATTGAGGGCTTTACTTATACAAATAATGTAAAAGATGGAAGTAGCTTCGAAAGAGTAAATCGGAATGTTTATAAAGTGTCTTTCGAATACAGCAGAAATAGTTACTCTATAAAATTTGTTAACAGAGACTCAACAACATCAGAAACGTTCAAGTATGGAGCGGATGTCAGCAAAGTTGATTTAACGGCAGCTCCTGAGCGCCCTGCGGGAATACCTTCTGGTTATGTATTTGCAGGATGGTTTGATAATGAGCTTGGTGTAGGTGATCCTGTAACGCTGACAGGAACAATGCCTGCCCACAATATTACTCTATATGCAAAGTGGGCTGCTCCGACATACACAGGAACCGTCCATACGACGATTGACGGCACCGGCACCCAGATGCAGCTCACCATCAGTTACGGCAGCAAGATCAATGAAAATGATATGCCGACCGTAAAGGATTCTGACGGAAATATCATTCAGGAAGGCAGCAGTTCCAATACTGTTACTGTCCCTGAAGGACATACATGGGCAGGATGGGCAACAAAGTCCGGCAATGATTACATCATCTATAACTTCGGCACAGAAGTATATAGCGACATAACGCTGTACCCGTACTATATCAACGGCAAAAATTACACGGTTACATATAGCCTTGGCGAAGGTACAGGAACGGCTCCGACTGACAGCAAGCAGTATGCCGAGAATACGTATGCAGACATTCAGCCGGCATCAGGAGTTACTCCTCCGGAAGGTAAGACATTCCTTTACTGGAGCCATGATACGGATAAGTATTATCCGGGAGACAAGGTAAAGATCACAGGCGATCTTGAACTGAACGCTGTCTATGGAAATACTTCTGCATTAACGTCGATTACGTATCATTCCAACTACCCGAAAGGGTCCGGACTGGATGAATTGACCACAAAGATTGATAACCAGGCGAATAACACAGCGATTGCGCTGGAAAAAGCAGGCTTTGATGCTCCGGATAAGTACTACTTTGCATACTGGAAGGATGCTTCTGGAAAACGGTATGATGTTGGAACAAAGATCGGTATCGACAATAGTTCTGCGAATAATCTCTATGCGGTCTGGGAACAGAAGAAAGAGATCACATTAACGGCAAATTCCGGAACATTTACCTATGACGGAACTGAACACACTGTTTCCGGCGTAAAGACAAATACGTTTACGATTGATAATGTTACTTATACCGTAAGCGGCTTTACTACAGAGAATCCAAAAGAAAAGAATGCGGGAACTTATACAAATAATATTCTGAACACCGATTCCATTGTTGTTAAGAATGGAGATACTGATGTTACCTATCAATTCTCTGTAAATACAGAAAACGGATCCTTGAAAATAACGCCGAAGGCAGTCACCGTCACAGCGGACAGCAAGGGCAAGACATATGGAGCTGCTGATCCTGAATTAACTGCACAAGTAAGCGGCACGCTGGATAACGATACAGTTCGCTATACGCTGAGTCGTGAAAAAGGCGAAGCCGTTGGCACCTATAAGATCACGCCAGCCGGAGCGGAAAGCCAGGGCAACTATAAGGTGAGCTATGAGACAGGAATCTTTACCATCAGCAAGTCTGACTCATTGGTACTTACCGCTAACGGTTACGAAGGCGAATACGATGGCAAGTCTCACGCTGCAAGTGCAAGCGCAAGCGTAACCGAAGGGACAACGATTTCCTATCAGGTAGGAAATGGTAAGTGGACGACAGAAGCTCCAAGCATCAAGGATGTCGGCGAGCAGACAGTTAATGTCAAAGCCGAGAATGCAAACTATGAAACGACAGAGACAACCGTAACGCTGAAGGTAACACCGAAGGCAGTAACCGTCACAGCGAACAGCATTGGCAAGACCTATGGAGCCGCTGATCCGGAGCTTACGGCAACAGTAAGTGGAACGCTGAATGGCGATACAGTCAGCTATACGCTGAGCCGCGCTGAAGGCGAAGCTGTTGGCACCTATCCAATCACGCCGAGCGGCGAACAAAACCAGGGCAACTATACGGTTACGTATGAGGCGGGAACCTTTACCATTGGTAAGTCTGGCTCATTGGTACTTACCGCTAACGGTTACGAAGGCGAATACGATGGCAAGTCTCACGCTGCAAGTGCAAGCGCAAGCGTAACCGAAGGAACAACGATTTCCTATCAGGTAGGAAATGGTAAGTGGATGACAGAAGCTCCAAGCATCAAGGATGTCGGCGAGCAGACAGTTAATGTCAAAGCAGAGAATGCAAACTATGAAACGGCAGAGACAACCGTAACGCTGAAGGTAACACCGAAGGCAGTAACAGTCACGGCTGAGAACACGGGCAAGACGTATGGAGCTGCTGATCCTGAATTAATTGCACAAGTAAGCGGCACGCTGGATAACGATACAGTTCGCTATACGCTGAGTCGTGAAAAAGGCGAAGCCGTTGGCACCTATAAAATCACGCCAGCCGGAGCGGAAAGCCAGGGCAACTATAAGGTGAGCTATGAGACAGGAATCTTCACCATCAGCAAGTCTGGTTCATTGGTACTTACCGCTAACGGTTACGAAGGCGAATACGATGGCAAGTCTCACGCTGCAAGTGCAAGCGCAAGCGTAACCGAAGGAACAACGATTTCCTATCAGGTAGGAAATGGTAAGTGGACGACAGAAGCTCCAAGCATCAAGGATGTCGGCGAGCAGACAGTTAATGTCAAAGCCGAGAATGCAAACTATGAAACGGCAGAGACAACCGTAACGCTGAAGGTAACACCGAAGGCAGTAACAGTCACGGCTGAGAACACGGGCAAGACGTATGGAGCTGCTGATCCTGAATTAACTGCACAAGTAAGCGGCACGCTGGATAACGATACAGTTCGCTATACGCTGAGTCGTGAAAAAGGCGAAGCCGTTGGCACCTATAAAATCACGCCAGCCGGAGCGGAAAGCCAGGGCAACTATAAGGTGAGCTATGAGACAGGAATCTTCACCATCAGCAAGTCTGGCTCATTGGTACTTACCGCTAACGGTTACGAAGGCGAATACGATGGCAAGTCTCACGCTGCAAGTGCAAGCGCAAGCGTAACCGAAGGAACAACGATTTCCTATCAGGTAGGAAATGGTGAGTGGACGACAGAAGCTCCTGGGATCAAGGATGTCGGCGAGCAGAAAGTTAATGTCAAGGCAGAGAATGCAAACTATGAAACGACAGAGACAACCGTAATGCTGAAGGTAACACCGAAGGCAGTAACAGTCACGGCTGAGAACACGGGCAAGACGTATGGAGCTGCTGATCCTGAATTAACTGCACAAGTAAGCGGCACGCTGGATAACGATACAGTTCGCTATACGCTGAGTCGCGCTGAAGGCGAAGACGTTGGCACCTATAAAATCACGCCGGCGGGTGCAGCAAATCAAGGCAACTATACGGTGACGTATAACACGGGAACCTTTACCATCAGCAAGTCCGGTGGATTGACATTGTCCGCAGCCGGATACGAAGGCGAATATGACGGAAAGGCACACGCCGCATCCGCAAGTGCAAGCGTAACGGGAGGAACAACGATTTCCTATCAGGTAGGAAATGGTAAGTGGACGACAGAAGCTCCTGGGATCAAGGATGTCGGCGAGCAGAAAGTTAATGTCAAGGCAGAGAATGCAAACTATGAAACGGCAGAGACAACCGTAACGCTGAAGGTAATCCCTAAGGCAGTAACCATCACATCGGGAAGCGGAAGCTGGCCGTATGATAGCAACACTCACAGTGTTGAAATGGCAACCGCGAAAGGATTTGTCGGCAGCGATGGGGCAGCGTACAGCAACTTCGCGACGATTACCGAAAAGGGAACAAAGGACAATACCTTCGATTACACACTAACGAAAGGAACCAAAAGCGATAACTACAAGATTGAGCAGAACTATGGACAGCTTGAGATAACGGCAGCCGATGAGGCTCATATCACGATCACTGGAAATACTGAGACACAGCCCTACGACGGTACAGAGAAGACGGTGAGTGGGTATACGACGACCGATCTTCCTGCAGGGATCACGGTATCTCTGAAGGAAGACGTGAAAGCAGCAGCAGAGGGAACAGATGCGGGCAAGTATCTGATGGGTTTGACGGAAGGCAGCTTTGACATCGCAGGCACCGATAATTATAAGAAGGTTACGGTGACTGTGAAAGATGGAGTGCTTACGATCAATAAAAAACAAATAACATTGAAGAGTGGCAGTGCTTCGAAGAAATATGACAAGGAGCCATTGACAAATCACACACTTGTACTTGGCGATGATATCATTCCGTTAACGATGCTGGCAGATAAAAATGATCTGACAATAGCAGACAAGGACAAACTTGCACTCGGAATTGCAGAAAAGGATCAGATTACCTTCAATTTCACTGGAAGTCAGACTTATATCGGATCAAGTGAAAATGAGTTTGACTGCACGATCGTCAGCGGAAAAACTCAGACCAGGGTTCAGCCGAGTCTGGCGGAAGCACTGAAGATGGCGGATCAGAAGGAGGAAGACGATAAGGTATCGAAGAACTACGCGGAGAACTACGAGATTAGTCTCGAGTTCGGAGAGCTGGAAGTAACGGACAACGAAGTTACGCCGGATAATGTAGTGACAAAGACACATGAAGACAAGACCTATCAGATAGGAGATTCGATTGAATTTTCAATCAACGTAACAAATATTTATGACGATGTAAGAACCATCATCCTGCAGGAGCAGGACGGCGTTACCTTTGAGGATGGTACGGATTCCGTTACCTTCGAGAATGTAAAGCCGGGAGAAGTAAGAACTGCGAAGGCTGTTCATGTGGTAACTGCGGCGGATATCGAGGCCGGAGAGTACAGCAACACCGTGAAAGCCGTGTTTGAGAAAGCCGGCGGCAGTGAGCCGGGCGGCAACCCGGATGAATCGGGCGGCAATCCCGACGAGCCGGGTAAGACATGGGAGGCTGCTGACACAGAGGATGACTTCGCACACATGACGATCAGCAAGGTGGTTACAAGTAATCCGAAGAACGGCAGCAAATATGTGGCGGCAGAAATGGTAACGTATCGGATTACCGTATCGAACGACGGAACTGTTGCCCTGACGGGACTTGTGATTACGGACGATCTTACCAATGCGACATGGACGGCGGACAGCCTCATGGCAGGTGATACGCTGACTTATACGACATCCTATACCGTGACGGCGGCAGACGCAGCAAACGGAAGTGTGACAAATATAGTGGCGGGACAGGCGGATGGCCTCAATACACCGGATCCAGGAACCGCAACCGTAACAACGGAAGTGGAGAAATCCGAGGAACCGGAGAATCCAGAACCGACGCCACCGACGAAACCGGAGGAGACGGTTACCCCGACTCCGCTGGTGACTGTACCTCCGACGGAACTGCCGTCGACCAGACCAGTCCATACCGGGAATACAATCCGGAAGAATCCGGATACAATTCAGGAACGGAGAACAAAACTCGTTCATACCGGGAATACAATCCGGAAGAATCCGGATACAATTCAGGAGCGGAGAACAAAACTCGTTCATACCGGAGCGGTTCGGACCGGTGACGCTGGAATGATTGGAGTCAACGTGATTATCGTGCTCGGAGCAGCAGCCGGAATCGGCGTTCTCATTCGCAAGAGAAAAAAAGAGAAGAAACAGTAACGGCATATGGCATGGATCGATAAGTATTGTGCCAGATGACAAAAACTAATTGAGAAACATGGGGCAGCCCTCTCTTACAGCGGGAAATACCGCAGCCGGAGAGGGCTGCCTCTTATGCCCCTTATTAATGAATTATTAAAAAGAAATTAATACATTCTCAACTTTACAGTTGACGAATGACGCCGTTTTTTATATAGTATTTATTATCATTCGAATAAGTGTAGAATAAAATAAGCAGACATGATGTACAAGCTGTGCAGATCTCGATCTGTACACTTTTTTTTTCTTTATTACTGTAAAGCGTTAATTTAGAAGAAAGACAGAGGTTACACAGCACCGAGGCAGTCTCTGCTTAGGAAAGAGGAGGAAAAATTGACTAAGTACATGGTAAAACGTGTGGTGCTGGCGATTGCGTCCATTATCATCGTTACACTCATCACATTCTTTGTTATGAACCTGATCCCGGGAGGGCCTTTCACGGCGGAGAAGGCTCCGAGCCAGGCGGTTATGGACGCGCTGACAAAGCGGTATAATCTGGATAAGCCCCTGGGAGAGCAGTACCTTCTCTATATGAGAAATCTTCTGCACGGCGACTGGGGAATTGATATGAAGAACGGAAGAGAGATCGGCCCGGATCTTTTCTCCAAGTTCGCGGTTTCCGCGAAGCTGGGCGGAATCGCCATGATCATCGCTGTTGTATTCGGCGTGATTCTCGGCTCCATTGCTGCGCTGAAGCGGAATAAGGTGCCGGACCGTATCATTATCTTCTTCACAACGCTGGGTACGGCGATGCCTTCTTTTATTCTGGCAACTCTGCTGCTTCTGGTGTTCTGCGTGCAGCTTGCGATTTTCCCGGTATTCAGCTCAAATCCGAGCCTTGTGCTCCCGGTGATTTCTCTGGCTGTCTACCCGACGGCGTATATCACGCGTCTGACGAAGACATCGATGCTGGACGCGCTGAGCCAGGACTATATCCGCACCGCGCGAGCGAAGGGCGTCAGCCGGTCAAAGATCATTTTTGTGCACGCACTGAAGAACGGTCTGATTCCTGTCGTGACCTATCTCGGACCGCAGATTGCGTATATCATCACAGGATCGATGGTCGTGGAGACAATCTTCACTGTTCCGGGTCTTGGAACCTATTTTGTGAAAGCCATTACCGACCGGAACTACTCCGTGATCATGGCGACAACGATCTTCCTCGCGGTTCTGATGATCGTTGCAAACCTGATTACCGATATTGTATACAAGCTGATCGATCCGAGAATCAATTTTGAATGATCGCACAGAAGGAGCTTTGAAATGACTGAAACAGAGAATATATACAAGAAACGCCAGATTCTGTCTGCGCAGATCGATCTGAGCAAATTTAATAAGAAGAATTTTGAAAAGGCAACCGATGAGGAGAAGAAACAGCAGGATGTTATGGGGGAGTCCTCTACATTTCTGAAGGACGGACTCCGCCGTCTGAGAAAAAATCACATGGCGATGGCTTCCATCGTTGTGCTCATCCTTCTGATTGTGGCGATCATCGTGATCCCGATGATTGTTCCGTACAGCTACAGTGACATGATTACCGTGAACGGTCATCGTGACGGTACGGCGGTCAATCTGCCGCCAATGTACTATTCGCAGCGGGAGCTGCAGTACATGCAGAGCACCGGAGTGAGACTTTTTCCACATATTCTTGGAACCGATTCCCTGGGGCGTGATTACTTCATCCGTGTCGTATACGGCACCAGAGTCAGCCTGTCTGTCGGTGTCGTATCAGCGGTCATGGTTCTGATCATCGGTGTTCTCTACGGAACAATCTCGGGATATTTCGGCGGCAAGGTGGACCTGATCATGATGCGTATCGTCGATATCATCTATTCTCTGCCGGATATGCTGATCATCATTCTTCTGTCCGTGGTGCTGAACGCGCGGCTGACGCCTCTGATCAAGGGAACCGTGCTCGCAAAGCTCGGCGGCAACATGCTGGCGATGTTCATCGTGTTTGCCCTCCTTTACTGGGTCGGCATGGCCCGGCTGGTCAGAGGACAGATCCTTTCGATCAAGAACAATGAGTACATCCTCGCGGCAAAAGCGATCGGAACGCCGAATGGTCAGATCATGAGAAAGCATGTCGTGCCGAATGTACTTTCCATTATTATCATTACAACGGCGCTTCAGGTGCCGAGTGCTATTTTCACCGAAAGCTACCTTTCCTTCCTCGGACTTGGTGTCAATCTTCCGATGACATCCCTCGGATCCCTGGCAAATGATGCCCGGGCCACGATTACCTCTGCACCATACCGTCTGCTGGTTCCCGCGCTGGTTATCGTAGTCATCGTTCTTGCGCTGAACCTGATCGGCGACGGGCTCCGGGATGCGTTTGACTCGAAGCTGAACTGACAGATCCGGCATTGCCGGAGCTGGGGTATGTCGAGCCTCTGGGCGGGTGTATGCCAGGCAGGGACGTTGCTCGACGGTGCCGGATAGAAGCTGCGGTATGGAGGACCTATAGGTCTTATACCAGAACGGGTGCTGATCGACGGCGCCGGATGTAGGTTCCAGGAAAATTTCCTGAGAGGTGCGGTGTTTACCGGAAAAATGCTACCTGATTTTTTCCGGAAAATCAGAAAGGATGAAAGGACAGAGAAAATCATGTCTGAAGAAAATAATTTACTATTGGAGGTTGACAATCTCCATACAAGCTTTTTTACAGATGCCGGTGAGGTAAAGGCGGTCAACGGAGTCACATTTAATCTGGAGAAGGGCAAGACTCTCGGAATCGTGGGAGAGTCGGGATCCGGAAAATCGGTAACCGCGTATTCCATCATGCAGATTCTCGCCGAGACCGGAAAGGTGGTGGAGGGAGAAATCCGCTACAAGGGCGAGGATATCACGAAGTGGGATGAGAAGAAGCTGTCGAAGTACCGCGGCGAGAAGGTGTCGATCATTTTCCAGGATCCGATGACTTCCCTGAATCCGGTGTTTACGATTGGTTATCAGCTGAAGGAGGCGATTCTTCTTCACACGAACAAGAATAAGGACGAGGCCTGGAAGCGGGCGGTTGAGATGCTGACACTCGTTGGAGTGAACGAGCCGGAGAGCCGTATGAAGCAGTATCCCTACGAGCTTTCGGGAGGCATGCGCCAGCGTGTCATGATAGCCATGGCGCTCTGCTGCGAGCCGGACATTCTGATTGCGGATGAGCCGACCACAGCGCTGGATGTGACGATTCAGGCGCAGATTCTGGAGCTGATGCAGGATTTGCAGAAGAAGATGGGTATGGCGATTATCATGGTTACGCATGACCTGGGCGTCATTGCGTCCATGTGTGATGAGATCATCGTTATGTACGGCGGACGTGTCTGCGAGCGCGGCACCGCGGATGCTATTTTTTATCATCCGGCGCATGAGTATACGAAGGGGCTGCTGCGTTCCATTCCGACGACCGAAAACATGAATGAACGGCTGGTTCCGATCGGAGGAACGCCGATCAATCTCCTCAACATGCCGAAGGGCTGCGCTTTCTGCCCGCGGTGTGAAAATGCCATGAAGATTTGTCTGGAAAAGGTTCCGGACGAGTACCAGGTAGGGCCTGAGCATCGGGCGAGTTGCTGGATGAATGTGATGGACCTGTATGAAAATGAGGAGGTAAAGGCATGAGTGACAAGGAAAAAAAGCCGCTCCTTAAGGTAGAGCATCTGAAGCAGTATTTCCCGGTATCTCAGGGCTTTCATAAGATCCCGCTGAAGGCAGTAGATGATATCAGCTTTGAGATCATGCCGGGTGAGACCCTGGGGCTGGTAGGAGAATCCGGATGCGGCAAGACGACGGTCGGCCGCACGCTTCTGCGGCTGTATGAGCCGACGGCAGGACGGATCACCTTCGAGGATCAGGTGCTCTTCGACAGCGGCGATGTGTACGATGAGGAAGGAAATCCGGTTCTCGATTCAAACGGCAGACCGAAGAGGGGAAAGCGTGTTGAGGTAAACATGCTTCCCTACCGGAAGAAGATGCAGATGGTATTCCAGGATCCGTATTCTTCGCTGGATCCCCGTATGACCGTTGAGGACATCGTCGGAGAGCCGCTGGACACTCATCACCTGTACAAGAACAGACAGGAGCGGAGAGAGAAGATTTTAAAGCTCCTGGAGACCGTCGGACTGAATGCCGAGCATGCGATGCGCTATGCACATGAGTTTTCCGGCGGACAGAGACAGCGAATCGGCATTGCCCGTGCGCTGGCGGTGAATCCATCCTTCATCGTCTGCGATGAGGCGGTATCTGCTCTGGATGTATCGATTCAGGCGCAGGTTCTGAACATGTTTGAGGATCTGCAGGATCAGCTGGGCATCGCGTATCTCTTCATCGCGCATGACCTTCTGGTTGTGCAGCATATCTCCGACCGTATTGCGGTTATGTACCTGGGGCACATGATGGAGATTGCGGACGCGGACGAGCTGATGAATCATCCGATTCATCCGTACACGCTGTCCCTGCTTTCCGCAATTCCGATTCCGGATCCGGAAACGGCCAGACACAGCCATCGGATCATTCTGGAGGGCGATGTGCCGAGTCCTCTTCATATGCCGACGGGCTGTCCGTTCCGTACGCGCTGCAAGTATGCGACAGAGAAGTGTACGCAGGAAAGACCGCCTCTGACAGACAGAGGAAACGGGCACAGGTGTGCGTGCTGGAACCGGTAAATGATGCGGGATCAGCAAGAATATATGCGGAATCGGCTGGAGTGAGTAATTGACAGGCGGAATATTCCGTATTGATCTTTTACAGTCATATCTCCCGCAGGGGAGTCTGACATAAACCATTATATGCATATCAATGGCTTTTTGAGGTCACATCTCCCGCAGGGGAGTTTGACATAAATATCTATCTGGCAACAGATAGCAGAAATCAGGAGGAAGAAATATGAAAAAGAAGTTAGTCGCATTAGTGCTGGCGTCTGCCATGGCAGTCGGCCTCGGCGCGTGTGGAAATGCCGGTTCTCTCAAGGAGGGAGGCAACGCTGTTTCCGGTTCGAATGCAGCTGCAGCAACAAGCACAGGAAGTGAAGCGGCAGGCGGCAATGCCGGAGATAAGACTCCTTCCAGCGCAAAGCTGAATTCTGACGCAAGCACACTGTACATCAACCTCGCGTCTGAGCCGCAGCATCTGGATCCGGCTCTGAACAACGCCGTTGACGGTGCCTGCCTGGCAGTCAACTCCTTCGTAGGTCTGTACACTTATGACAAGGATGACAAGCTCACGCCGGCGATCGCGGACGGCGATCCGCAGATCTCCGATGACGGAACCCAGTGGACCATCAAGCTGAAGCAGACAAAGTGGTCCGATGGCACAGACCTGACGGCAAAGGATTTTGTATACAGCTGGAACCGTGCGGCAAATCCGGACACCGCGGCGGATTACGGATACCTTTTTGACGTTATCGCGAAAAATGATGACGGAACGCTTAAAGTAGAAGCTCCGGACGATTACACACTGACCATCACACTGAACAATCCGTGTGCATACTTCGACCAGCTTCTTGCGTTCCCGGTATTTGATCCGGTTCCGCAGGCATCCGTTGAAGCGGCAGACCCGAACGGCGACAATCCCGGAAACTGGGCTGCAGAGGCAGGCTTTGTATCCAACGGCGCTTACACCTGCACAGCATGGAATCATGACGCATCCATGGAATATACAAAGAACCCGAACTTCTATGATGCGGACAACGTAACCATTGATAAGCTGAACTTCATGCTTTCCGCGGATGACACCGCTACCTTTGCGGCATATAACAGCGGAGATCTTGATTTTATCGATAATATTTCCACCGACGAGGTTCCGAATGTAAAGGACTTCTCTGATTTCTATATCGCGGATATGCTTGGAACTGTATACACCGGTTTCAATGTCAATGCATCTCTCTTTGACGGAATGACCGAGCAGCAGGCAAGTGATTTCCGTAAGGCATGCTCTCTGGTTATCGACAGACAGTATCTTGCCGATACCGTAGGTCAGACCGGTCAGGAGCCGGCAGGTTCCTATGTTCCGTCCGCGATGTCTGACGGAAACGGCGGCATCTGGTCTCAGACATATTATGACGCTGCTACCACAGGAGCTGACAACGTTGAGGAGGCTGTAAAGCTTCTGGAGAGCGCTACCGGCTACACCTTTACCGATAATGGTGATGGAACCTATACACCGTCTACACCGATTTCCATTGAGTACCTGACGAACTCCGGTTCAACCAATGAGAAGGCCGCTCAGCTGATTCAGGACGACCTGAGCAAGCTTGGAATCGAAGTAAACATCAAGACTGAGGACTGGAAGGTATTTATTTCCGACCGTCAGAATGGAAATTACACGATGTGCCGCGGCGGATGGGTTGCAGACTATGATGATCCTTCCAACATGCTTGAGGTATTCCAGACCAGCAGCGGAAACAACGATATGCAGTTCGGCAAGAACCCGACCTCTGCGGCACCGCAGAACTGGGCGGACTATGACAAGCTTCTTGAGGAAGCACGCACAGAGGTAGACACCGCAAAACGTACCGATGACCTTGTAAAGGCCGAGAAGATGCTGATGGATACCAACGCGGTAATCCCGCTCTACTTCTACAACGATATCTACATGATGAAGTCCAACGTTTCCGGCGTATACATGACCAAGACCGGCAACAAGTACTTCATGTACGCAACAAAGACTGCGCAGTAACAGCTTCTGTTCGCAGTGTGAATGAAATGAATCACATATGCTGATTGTGGACGAGACCGTCCGGGAAATTCCCGGGCGGTCTCGTTTTCAATTTACGCGAACAGTGAGCCGCAGCCGAATGCGAAGTATTCGTGTGCGGCGAGCGTCGCGATAGTGAGATAAAACTCGCGCAGCGTGTTTTATCTCGTTTTCGGCGAGTCTGCCATAGGGGCTGCGCACGTTTCATAGGCTGTGATTCATGAAAACGTCACCATCAGGAACTGCCACAGAGTAAAACGGTGTAATGCAAATGCAATGAATACACTTGTTCTTTAAGAGTTAAGTTTGGCTAATTTTACAATATAAAATTCTGAAATAGAGGTTTAAAACCATCATAAGATACAAAATAATTGAAATATTTACATACATATTGTTTATATTTCATCTTATTTGCGATATAATCGAAGCATGGCCAAAAACAGTGACCCGTAAGGGCCGCATGGATAAGGAGGGATGGTATGCTGGAAGAATGCTACTACAAAAAGGCGGATGAAATTATTGCCGGCTATGGAAAAAAGCCATCATCGCTGATTCCGATTATGCAGGATATTCAGGCGGAATATCGATACCTGCCGGGCGAGCTGCTGACCTACGTGGCGAAGCAGATCGGTATCAGTGAGTCCAAGGCTTACAGCGTGGCTACATTCTACGAGAACTTTTCGTTCGAGGAGAAGGGAAAGTATGTGATCAAGGTCTGTGACGGCACGGCCTGTCATGTCAGAAAATCCGCGCCGATTCTGGAGGCGTTCCAGAAGGAGCTCGGGCTGAGCGCGAAGAAACACACGACGGACGACATGCTTTTTACCGTTGAAACGGTTTCGTGCCTCGGAGCATGCGGACTGGCTCCGACGGTCATGGTTAACGAGGAGGTGCATCCGAAGATGACGCCGGAATCGGCGCTGGAGCTGATTCATGAACTGCGAGGTGACCGGAATGATTAGAACGAGAGAGGATCTGAAGAAGAGAACAGAGCTTGCCAATGAAGTAATGGCTTCCTATGACTGCCGTATACTCGTCTGTTCCGGTACCGGCTGTATCGCGTCCGGTTCCGAGAAGGTATATGAAGAATTCATGCGTATCGTCGGGGATACGCCGGGAGTGACCCTGGAGTTCGGATCCCATGGTCCGGAGGCACATCTGGGAGTCCGGAAGACCGGCTGCCAGGGCGTCTGTGAGCTCGGACCGCTTGTGAGAATTCAGAAGGGCGATAAGGTTGTGCAGTATACGAAGGTACAGCCGTCCGACTGTCAGGAGATTTTCAACCGCACTGTTATGGGCGATGATGTCATTGAGAGCCTGTTGTACAAACAGAAGGGCGTGACGTATACTTCGCCGGATGAGATTCCTTTTATTGCGAAGCAGACCCGGATTGTTCTGGAAAACTGCGGAAAGTACGATTCGGAGTCGCTGGATGAGTACCTTGCGTCCGGAGGATTTCAGGCATTCCAGAAGGCGCTTTTCGAGATGAAGCCGGAGGAAATCGTCGATGAGGTCGACCGGTCCGGACTCAGAGGAAGAGGCGGCGGTGGATTCCCTACCGGAAGAAAATGGAAGCAGGTGGCGCGTCAGAAGGAGAAGGAGCGCTATGTCGTCTGCAATGGTGACGAGGGAGACCCGGGAGCATTCATGGATGGCTCTGTCATGGAGGGAGATCCCTACAAGCTGATCGAAGGAATGATGATCGCCGGATACGCGGTGAGCAGTGAAAACGGATACATCTACGTGCGTGCGGAGTACCCGATGTCCGTTGCAAGACTGCGCCACGCGATCGCGGAGCTGGAGGACAAGGGGCTGCTCGGTGATCACATCCTGGGAACCGATTTCAACTTCCATATGCACATCAACCGCGGCGCCGGCGCGTTCGTCTGCGGTGAGGGCTCTGCTCTGACCGCGTCAATCGAAGGAAACCGGGGCATGCCGAGAGTTAAGCCGCCGAGAACGGTTGAGAAGGGCCTGTGGGCGAAACCGACTGTTCTGAACAATGTCGAGACCTATGCGAACGTCCCGAAAATCGTACTTCAGGGTGCAGACTGGTACCGCAGCATCGGAACCGAGAGTTCACCCGGCACGAAGACCTTCTCCCTGACCGGTTCGATTCAGAATACCGGTCTGATCGAGGTCCCGATGGGAACAACGCTCCGCGAGATCATTTTTGACATAGGAGGCGGAATGAAGGACGGCGGAACCTTTAAGGCGGTTCAGATCGGCGGCCCCTCCGGCGGATGCCTGACGAAGGACCATCTGGATGTGCCGCTTGATTTTGAGACGGTGAAGAAATACGGAGCGATCGTCGGATCCGGCGGTCTGGTTGTCATGGATGACAGCACCTGTATGGTGGAGGTTGCCCGATTCTTCATGAGCTTCACGCAGAGAGAGTCCTGCGGAAAGTGCGTTCCATGTCGTGAGGGCACAAAGCGCATGCTGGAAATACTGGAGAAGATTGTCGGCGGCAAGGGCGAGCTGGAGGACCTGGACCGCCTGGAGGAACTGGCGACAATGGTGAAGAACATGTCTCTGTGCGGACTTGGCAAAAGTGCGCCGCTGCCGGTTCTGAGTACCCTGAATACCTTCCGGGATGAATATATCGAGCATATCGTGGACAAAAAATGTCGTGCCAAGGTCTGCACCGCGCTGCGCCGGTTTGTGATCAATCCGGAATTCTGCCGCGGCTGCGGAAAGTGCGCGAAGAACTGTCCGGTCGGTGCGATCACAGGTGTCCGCAAGGAGTGCTATCACATTGATAATGATATCTGTATCAAGTGCTCGACCTGCAAGGACAACTGTGCGTTCGACGCGATTTATATTGAGGCATAGGAGGGATGAGATGGGAGTTATAACGATTGACGGCAGAAAAGTCGAATTTACCGACGAGAAAAATCTTCTTACAATCATCAGAAAAGCGGGCATCGATATCCCTACCCTCTGCTATCACTCGGAGCTGTCTACGTTTGGCGCGTGCAGACTGTGCATGGTTGAGGATGAGCGGGGAAGAATGTTTGCCTCCTGCTCCGAGGAGCCCCGGGACGGAATGGTGATCCGCACCAATACGGAAAGGCTTCGCAAGTACCGCAAGCTGATCATTGAGCTTCTTCTGGCGGCGCACTGCAGAGACTGTCTGACCTGTGAAAAAAGCGGTGACTGTAATCTTCAGACACTGGCAAAGCGTTTCGGCATCATGCATGTGCGCTTCCAGAACTACAAGGAGCAGATGCCGCTGGATTTCAGCTCCCCGTCGATTGTACGGGATCCGAATAAATGCATCCTCTGCGGGAACTGCGTCCGCGTATGCAGTGAGCTGCAGGGAATCGAGGCGATCAATTTCGCAAACCGCGGCGCGGAAGCCATGGTTATGCCTGCGTTTGACAAGCCGATCGGAGAGACCGACTGCGTAAACTGCGGACAGTGCCGTGTATTCTGTCCGACAGGCGCGATCAGCATCCACCACAACCGGACAGAGGTGTGGAATCTTCTTGGAGATCCGGATGTGCGCGTGATCGCTCAGGTAGCACCGGCTGTCCGTGTGGCGGTGGGAGCTGCCTTCGGCCTTCCGAAGGGCAAGAGTGTGATGGGCAAGATTGCGAACGTACTACGCCGCATCGGCTTTGACGAGGTGTATGATACCACGTTCGGCGCGGATCTGACCATTATGGAGGAGGCTTCGGAGTTTGTGGACCGCGTGGAAAACGGGGGAGCATTGCCGCTTCTGACGAGCTGCTGTCCGGCGTGGGTAAAGTTTGTGGGCGATCAGTACCCCGATCTTATACCGAATGTTTCGACGTGCCGTTCACCGCAGGGAATGCTCTCCGCGGTTACAAAGGAGTATTATCGTGATCCGGCAAATAATACGGACGGCAGAAGAACGGTCATGGTATCCATCATGCCGTGTACGGCGAAGAAGATGGAGGCGAAGAGACCGAACAGCTTCACAGACGGAGAGCAGGATACGGACTATGTTCTGACAACGACCGAACTGATCGATATGATCCGTACCTCGGGAATTGATTTCGCGGATCTGGAGCCGGAGGCTTCCGATGTTCCATTCGGTCTTGGATCCGGCGGCGGTGTTATCTTCGGTGTATCCGGCGGTGTGACCGAGGCGGTTCTGCGGAGGATTACAGAAGGACATGACCAGGAGACGCTGGATCGGATCGCAGCCTGCGGCGTGCGTGAAGATGAGTTCATCCGCGAGTTCGCTGTTCCCTATAAGGACAGAGAGCTGAAGATCTGCGTCGTATCCGGACTGGCGGACGCCGGAAAGGTGATGGAACAGGTGAAAAGCGGCGAGAAGCATTTCGATCTCATCGAGGTGATGGCCTGCCGCCGCGGATGTATCATGGGCGGAGGACAGCCTCGTCTTGCCGGCGACCGCACGAAGGCTGCCAGAAGAGACGGCATCTATAAGGCTGACCACAGCTCGGTGATCCGCAAGTGCAACGAGAATCCGACGATACTGTCACTTTATGACGGAATGCTCAAGGGGAAGGAGCACAGACTGCTTCATAACGAGAGATTCTGCGCGGAATGAATTAAGAAAATAAAAGGATAACGGAAAGCCCTGTCATGATTGACAGGGCTTTCTGTCTGTGCCGCTGTATATCTCCTGCAACCCGGAATGGTCTGGTTAGTGGCCCGGGCGGGAAGAGCAGGACGGATATGTTTGAGTATGTATTTTGTATACCGGATCTGGTCAGGTGCCCAGGCGGGAAGAGCAGGACGGATGTGTTTGAATATATATTTTGTAGATCGGGAACGGTCTGCTTACTGTGAGGTGAGGGATGCCTGCCTCCTGTAGTCCCTAGGCGCCATGTGGTATCTGGCCTGGAACGCGCGGTTGAAGGTCGCCTGGCTCTGGAAACCGCAGTCGAGGTAGATATCCGTGACAGAACGGTCGCTGTCTGCAAGGAGCGCGGACGCATGCTGAAGCCGGACATCGTTGAGATAATGGTTGAAATTCTGGTGAAACACACCGGAAAAGACCCGGGAGAGTGCAAAAGGGCTGATTCCGAGCGCCTGCGACATCGTGGTCAGAGAGATGTCCTCCCGGTAGTGAGCGGATATGTACACCGCTGTCTGATATACGATGTCGTGATCCTTCAGATCTGTTCTTTTCTGCAGCTTCAGAAGAGGGAGACTGCTGGCAAGAATGATCTGTGTGAAGGAGTGGTTCAGCGTATTGATGCAGGCGGCATTCAGCTGCTCGGACATGGGAGAGGAGCGGGAGACCTTTCCAGACTTTGTACCAGTGCTTTGAGGGACAGTCCTGTCGGAGGCGTGCTTCGGCGCGGATGTGACGGAACAGCTTTCATTGTCCTGTATCGCGACGATACCTGATGCATCGGAAGGCACAGCCGTGTCCGCGGTTTCTGCCAGATCAGAGAGATCCTGCGGCGGAAGCTCGGGAACATTATTATTTCCGTGGGTAGGATTGAGAAAATCAGGCGAGGAATACAGATGTTCGCGATTGATTTTCATCAGGTTCTTCAGCGCATAGATTACATTCGGCGGAACCTGCTCCTTCGGGATCACCGGATTCTCCGGCTCGTAGTTTCGAAGAAAGTCTGCATAGATTCCGAAATAGGCCGGAGATGCCAGAAGGGTGACGTGCTGATTCGTGCCCTGGGAAAAAACCTGATAGTGGTGAATGAGATTCGGGAAGATGACGCCGAGATCACCCGGCTTCATCTCGAACAGGTCGGTTCCGGTTCCGGCTACAATCGAACCGTTCGTCACAAGAATGATTTCGATTGACTGGTGCAGATGGGGAGGAATATGAATAGAATTCTGCTTCACGATCTGCAGATGATCGGCGCTTTCTTCGTAAATTGGTATCACGGCGGTCCTCCTTGCAAGATTTGATTGGTTTTTTATTCCTTTTGAAGCGAAGTATATCAGAATATGCGGTATTTTACAATTGCAGCGAGGAAGAAACAAAGCAATAAGAAACAAGGAAACAAGGAAACAAGGAAATCAGGAAACCGGGAAAGATTTGAAAAGATCTGAAAAGGTCGTGAAAGACCTGAAAAGATCTGGGAAGACTCGGAAAGCCTGGAAACACCTGAGAACCTATACAACAGACAGATCATTACGAAAGAGAGGATATAGATTATGATGAACACAAACGCAACAACAAAGAACAACAATGTAATGGGAAAGAACACAGCAAGAGTATATAACGGAAGAAATACAAAGACATCTCTTAAGGATCGCTTCCATGCATATATGAGAGAGGTTGTTGATTTCTACGGTGATATCGCAAGAAGAAGCGGATATCGTAATCCGATGGGCTTCTGATGAAAGAAGGAGACCGCAATTCGGAGACTCCGGAAGGTAAGAGCCGGAGCTTCGGCGAAGGATTATTGAGCAATGCAAACAGAACAGATATTTTTCTCCGGAGAAAACCGGAGATCGGAAAATGGACAGAAAACGGATGGATCTCTTGATTGAGACTGCCGCTTTTCTGTCTTTTTCTTTTTATGTGTTGCTTTTCTGTCTTTTCTTTTTGTGTGTTGCTTTTCTGTCATTTTCTTTTTGTATGTTATATAATGGATCGGAGTATTCAGCGGGATGATCTGCAATATCCAGGGATTCGTTCTTGTTTTCTTAACGCTGATGAATCAATGATTTCACAGAATGATGCTTGACGCGGCGCGGCCGCGAATGACAGCAGAGCAGAAAATTCGCGACCTGACGGGCACTGTGAACAGAAACAGGTATACCTGATTATGCGGCGAGCCTAAACAGGTATGTCTGGTTATCCGGTGAAGAGAAATGGGCAGATCTGAATATGCGGCGAATCGAAACAGGTATGTCTGATTATCTGGTGAACGGAAATAGGTAGATCTGAATATAATGAGAGAACTGTATAAGGAAGGGAGAAATACATTATGGCATGGTACGATGAAGCGGTTTTTTATCATATTTATCCTTTGGGACTTACCGGCGCGCCGAAGCAGAATGACTACAGTGAGCCTGTGCACCGCATGAAGAAGCTGATCCCATGGATTGATCATATGAAGGAGATCGGATGCAGCGCGCTGTATATCGGACCGCTTTTTGAATCGGCAAGTCATGGATATGATACCACCGATTACCGGAAACTGGACAGCAGACTGGGAGACAACGAGGATCTGAAGGAGTTCGTGTCAAGGTGCCATAAGGCCGGAATCCGGGTTATTTTTGACGGTGTATTCAACCATACTGGAAGAGACTTCTTCGCGTTCCGGGATCTGCAGAAGAATCGTGAGAGCTCTGCATATCGGGACTGGTACTGCAATGTAAATTTCGGCGGGAATAATGAGTACAACGATGGATTTTCTTATGAGAACTGGGGCGGATACAATCTGCTGGTCAAGCTGAACCAGAGAAACCCGGAGGTTCAGAATTACATCTGTGATACGATCCGGTTCTGGGTGAAGGAGTTTGATGTGGACGGCATTCGCCTGGACGCGGCAGATGTGCTGGATTTTGATTTTATGAAGTGTCTGCGCAGAACCGCCAATGAGGTGAAGAAGGACTTCTGGCTGATGGGCGAGGTCATTCACGGCGACTATATCCGGTGGTCAAATCCGGAGATGCTCCACGCTGTCACGAATTACTGTCTGCACAAGGCACTCTATTCCGGACACAATGAGCACAATTATTTTGAGATTGCGCACACGGTACGAAGACTGTACGAAATGGGCGGCAACCGGCCGGACGGACTCGGTCTCTACAATTTCGTGGACAATCATGATGTGGAGCGGATTTACACAAAGCTGAACAATAAGGCACATATGTTCCCGGTACATGTCCTGCTCTATTCCCTTCCGGGAGTGCCGTCGATCTATTATGGCTCGGAGTTCGGCATCGAGGGACGCAAGGAATGGGGAAGTGACGCATCGCTTCGGCCGGAGCTGAACCTCGATGATTACAGGGATGCGGTAAGAACAAATCCGATCACGAGAGAAATCGCTGCGCTTGGACGGATCCGGCAGTCGGTGAAGGCACTTTCGTATGGAGCGTATAAAGAACTTCTGCTGACAAACCGGCAGTATGCGTTTGCCAGGGAGTGGAATGGGGAGAATGTGCTGGTCACGGTAAATAATGACGACAATGATTTTACCATGACGATATCTGCCGAGGGCGGGGAACGTTTTATCGGAGGACTTGCCGGAACGTCGGTGACCGCGCAGAACGGGCAGCTGACCGTCACAATCAAGGCAAATTCCGGAGAGATCTGGATCCCGGCGGCGGAAGGGGAGAACCCGGATTTCATGAAAACACCGGTATGCAAGGCAGAATCAGGAAACATAGATACTCCGGCATGTGAGGAGGAAACCGACATTGCGGATACTCGGGCATGTGAGGTGGAATCCGAAATGAAGGATGGCGCGGCATGCGAGGCGGAATCCGAAGTGAAGGATGGCGCGGCATGCGGGGCAGACTCCGAAATGAAGGATACGTTGACAGCGGAGACGGAATCCGGAATGCGTCAGTCTGAAGAGCAGGTTTCGGAGGAAAGCATAGAGAAGAAGACCGGGAGACTTCTCAAGGAAGCGGCTGGAAAATCGTATGAGGAAATGACAGTCGAGGAACTGCAGGAGGCTATTTTGGCAAAACTTGCGTCGAATGGACCTGTCACAGATCAGATGAAGCGCGATGTGGCGGAAAATATCTGGCATGATTCCCTGGTGAACTGGATAAAGAGCTTCCGATGAGAACAGAATTCAAAGCCACCGGCTGGTCCGGTGGCTTTGCTGCAATTTCATTAAGCCGATAATAGCATTGACAAAGACCAGACGCAGGTGTATTTTTAAATTACATATGAACGAATGAGCATATGTTTAATAAATCAAAAGAAAATATCGTTGCCACATGAAGAAATTTTAACAGACAGGGGGTGCCTATGAGCGACATGGATGACATCAGGAAGAAAGGAACGGAGCTGATTCGTGACGCGGAGAAAGTGTCACAGGAAGTGAAGGCTGCGGAGATAGAGCAGAAGGAGAAAGAGGAACGCTTGGCGGAAGAGCGGGAGGAGGCGCTGAAGAATTCCGAGACCAGGAAATTCGACGCGGCGAAACTGTTACGGGAGCAGGAGCGGTCCGAAAAGGAGCGGGTTGAACAAGAACGGTCAGAACAGGAACGGTCAGAGCAGGAGCGGTCCGGAAAGGAGCGGGCTGAACAAGGACGGTCAGAACAGGAGCGGTCTGAACAGGAGCAGTTCGAAGAGGATGGGCCTGAACATGACAGGCCCGAACAGGAGCGGTCTGGATCGGAGAATTCAGGACAGCCGCAGTCAGAACAGCAGGAGTCAGAGCAACGGAAATCAGGGCAGAAGCCTGTGAAGAAAGAAAAGACCGAAGATGATGCTGACGACGAGAATGACGATGAAGATAATGACGATGATGAAGAAGATGAGATGGAGCCAAAGCAGAAGCTGATTCAGATTGTCGTTTCAACAGGGCTTCTGATCGCCACATACCTGATTAACCGTGCTGTTCCCGGTCTGGAAATGTGGCAGCGTCTGCTGATCTATCTGGTGCCCTACGTTGCAGCGGGATTCGATGTCCTTCGTGAGGCAGGCGAAGGAATCGCTCATGGCGAGGTGTTTGACGAGTCGTTTCTGATGACCATTGCAACGATCGGGGCACTGCTGATCGGTTTTGTACCGGGAGGCAAAGAAATGTTTCCGGAGGCAGTGTTCGTGATGCTGTTTTTCCAGGTTGGAGAGCTGTTTGAGGGGATTGCCGAGGGCAACAGCAGAAGGGCGATATCCCAGCTGCTCGACATTCGTCCGGATACCGCGAACCTGGAGTGCGGCGGAGAAGTGAAGGTGGTAAATCCTGAGGAGGTGAAGGTCGGCGATATCCTTGTGGTAAAGCCGGGAGAAAAAGTCCCGATGGACGGAATCGTTGTGGAGGGAAGTTCAAGTCTTGACACAGTGGCGCTGACCGGCGAGAGCGTGCCGCGCGATGTCAGAACCGGAGACGTGATTCTTTCCGGATGCGTGAATCAGAACGGGCTTCTCCGGATGAAGGTGGAAAAGGAATTCGGGGAGTCAACTGCCGCGAAGATCCTGAAACTTGTAGAGAATGCCGGGAGCAGGAAGTCAAGGAGCGAGAAATTTATTTCAAAATTCGCCAGGGTTTACACGCCGATTGTCGTGCTTGCAGCGGTGGCGGTGGCTTTTCTTCCGCCGCTTATTTCGGGCGATTTTGTCGGGAATTTTGCCACATGGCTGCTCCGCGCCCTGACCTTCCTGATCGTATCCTGCCCGTGCGCGCTGGTGGTTTCCGTACCGCTTGCGTTTTTCGGCGGAATCGGCGCCGCGTCCAAAATCGGTGTTCTGATCAAGGGCTCCGGATATATGGATGCTCTCTCCAGGGCGGATACCGTAGTGTTCGATAAGACCGGAACACTGACGAAGGGCGTTTTTGAAGTGACGACGCTTCATCCGGAGTGCATCGAAGCGAAGGAACTGCTTCACCTGGCGGCGCATGTAGAAAGGTATTCTACTCATCCGATTGCTGTCTCGCTCCGGCAGGCATTCGGTAAAGAGGATGATGGCTGTGAGGTTGAGAATGTGGAGGAAATTGCCGGCCGGGGAATCCGTGCTGCGGTAAACGGAAAGACGGTGTGTGTCGGCAATCAGAAGATGATGGAGGATGTCGGCGCAAAGTGGAAGATTTGCGATGAGCCGGGCACAATCATTCATGTGGCGATCGAGGGTAAGTACGCAGGCCATATCCATATCAATGATGTTGAAAAAACGGATGCGGCGCAGGCGATTGCGTCGCTGAAGGCGGCCGGTATCCGGAAGACGGTGATGCTGACTGGAGACCGGGAGAAGGTTGCGGAAAAGGTTGCTGCAGACCTCGGCTTAGACGAGTACAGAGCAGAGCTTTTCCCGGCGGACAAGGTATCCGAGGTTGAGAAGCTGATTGATCAGAAACCGGACGGAACCTCTCTTGTATTTGTAGGTGACGGAATCAACGATGCACCTGTCCTCGCGCGGGCAGATGTCGGAATTGCTATGGGTGCGCTTGGATCGGATGCCGCGATAGAGGCGGCAGATGTAGTGCTGATGGACGATAAGCCGTCCAAGATTGAGAAGGCGATCCGGATTTCGAGAAAAACCATACGGGTTGCGAGACAGAACATCGTACTGGCGATTGTAATCAAAGTGGCTATTCTGCTTCTGGCAGCTGTCGGACTTGCGCCGATGTGGCTTGCGGTGTTCGGGGATACTGGTGTACTGCTGATCTGTGTTCTGAACTCGACGAGAACGCTGACTTACAAGAAAGGATAAGGCTGCCTTCCGTGTATCAATGGGTCTTGACAAATAGCGAACGCTCTACCGGCGCAGCGTAAAAAAATAAGTATGCAGAAAGTGATATGGAGAGAAAAGGATTTGAAATGAAAGAAAATACCGTCCAGAAAAGAACCTGTTGTATGCCGGATGAGCGGGAGAAGGATTTGAAATGAAAGAAAATACCGTTCAGAAAAGACCATGCTGTATGCCGGATGAGAATGAGATGTTCGATCTGGCCGAGCTGTTTAAGGTTTTCGGAGACTCTACGCGAATCAGGATTTTGTTTGCCCTGTTTGATTCGGAACGGAGCGTCGGAGAGATCGCTGAGCTTTTGAATATGACACAGTCCGCGGTATCGCATCAGCTGAAGATCCTGCGGCAGTCCAAGCTCGTAGAGGCCAGGAGAGACGGAAAGCAGATTTTTTACTCCCTGGCGGATGAACACGTTCACACAATCATCCGGGTCGGGAGAGAACATATCGAGGAGTGAGCGAATAACCTGAGGATCGGGCAAACGACCTGAGGAGTGAGCGGATGCGGCACATCCGTACTCAGAATTGCATATTGCTTATTTCGAGAGAGGTGATATATAATTCAGTTTAAGTGTTTTTATCAGTAATTAAATAGAAGAAAGAGGCATATCATGGAACATTTGGTTACAGTCAGAGAGATTTATAAGGAACGTGAGAAATACATCGGTCAGAAGATCAAGGTCGGCGGATGGGTTCGCAATATCCGGGATTCCAAGACCTTTGGATTTATCGTACTGCACGACGGAACCTTCTTCGAGACCCTGCAGATTGTATACGCGGACAAGCTGGATAATTTCAAGGAAATCTCCTCACTGAATATCGGCGCGGCGATCATTGTCGAGGGTACGCTGGTGGCGACACCAAATGCGAAGCAGCCGTTTGAGATTCAGGCGGAGAGCGTCGTGCTTGAGGGAGCTTCGACGCCGGATTACCCGCTTCAGCCGAAGCGGCACACGATGGATTATCTGCGGACAATTTCACACCTTCGTCCCCGCGCAAATATTTTCCAGGCTACTTTCCGTGTGCGTTCCCTTATTGCCTATGCGATTCACAAGTTCTTCCAGGAAAATGACTTCGTGTATGTGCATACACCTCTGATTACTTCCAGTGATGCGGAGGGAGCCGGTGAGATGTTCCAGGTCACTACGCTGGATCTGGCGAACGTTCCGAAAAATGAGGACGGAACGGTTGATTACTCCCAGGATTTCTTCAACAAGCCAACCAACCTCACGGTAAGCGGTCAGCTCTACGGCGAGACCTTTGCGCAGGCGTTCCGCAAGATCTACACCTTCGGTCCGACCTTCCGCGCAGAAAATTCCAACACCACCCGTCATGCCGCGGAGTTCTGGATGATTGAGCCGGAGATTGCCTTTGCGGATCTGGAGGACGACATGGAATGCGCGGAGGCTATGCTGAAGTATGTCATCCGTTATGTCCTTGAAAACGCACCGGAGGAGATGGAATTTTTCAACAAATTCGTGGACAAGGGACTGCTTGATCGCCTGAATCATGTCGTGAATTCCGATTTTGGCCGCGTAACGTACACCGAGGCCATCGAAATTCTGGAGAAGCACAACGATGAATTTGATTACAAGGTGAGCTGGGGATGCGACCTTCAGACCGAGCATGAGAGATATCTGACCGAGAAGGTCTTCAAGAAACCGATCTTTGTGACGGATTATCCGAAGGATATCAAGGCATTTTACATGAAGCTGAACCCGGATGGGAAGACGGTTGCTGCCATGGACTGCCTGGTACCGGGAATCGGAGAGATCATCGGCGGAAGCCAGAGAGAGGAAGATTACGACAAGCTGAAGGCACGCATGGAAGAGCTGAAGATGGACATGAGTCAGTATGATTTTTATCTGGATCTGCGAAAGTACGGAACGACCCGTCATTCCGGGTTTGGTCTCGGATTTGAGAGATGTGTGATGTATCTGACTGGAATGGGCAACATCCGCGACGTGCTTCCGTTCCCGAGAACAGTCAACCACTGCGATCTGTAAGCCCGATATGACAGTCTGATGCCGCGGCCTGAGAGCCGGAGTTATTCAGGCACCATAGCCTGTAAGGCCGAGAGGACATTGAGGGGTCACGGTGTGAAGGACGGAGAAAACATTCAACCACTGCGATCTGCAAACCGGAGGACCTGTCTGAGGATATGCCCGGAGGTGAATCATTGCACGAATTATGGAAGAGAAAAAGAAGCAGGCATCAGTAACGGAAGAGAAAGAGGGAAGGAACCCTTCGCCGCCGGAAGGCGCAGCGGGAAATCCGGAGAATCCCGGCGGCAAAGCAGAGAACCCCGGAAATTCCGGCGATGCGGCGGGAAATCCGGAGAATCCCGGCGGCAAAGCAGAGAACCCCGGAAATTCCGGCGATGCAGCGAAAAATCCGGAGAATTCCGGCGGAAATGCGGAGAGCGGCGAGGATAAGAAGCCGTCAAAGAGGCGGATGCGTGACAACTTCCGCCCCGAATACACCAGGATCTCGTTCTATGTTGTGATTACGGTGATGAGCATCTATTTCCTGGTCCGGATGTTTGATCATGTCGGAAATATCGCGGGAGCGATCGGTTCAGGCTTCCGGTGGCTGGGCGTGATAATCCGCCCGCTGGTCCTGGGTCTCGTATTCGCCTATCTGCTGTATCCTATGGTCAACTTTTTTGAACGTCATATTGATGCTCTGAGAGACCGGCTTTCCAATCGGAGATTCGCGGGCGGTACAAACGCAAAGGTGGAAAAACCAGGAAATGCGGAAAAACGAGGAAAAGCAGAAAAACCGGGAAAAAGGGAAAAATCAGAGAACCCGGGAAAGACGGAAAAAAAACGGAAGTCTTCGAGGGGGCTGGCCGTTGCGATCACCTGCGTGATCGTCGCGGTGATTCTGTTCGTCATCCTCTCGCTCATCGTATCGACCATTACGAGCCAGCTGAGCGTGATCAGTCTGGACAGTTTTGACACGATTTTCAATGGGTTTATTGATGCTCTGAACGAACTTGCGCGCAATATCGAATCGGTGCTGCACCGGCTGAATATCTCATCGGATCAGATCAACAGCTTCATCAATCAGGCGGGAGACAGCCTGTCGGAATCCATCGAGAAAATTGCGTCAAATCTGATCGTCGGGATCAAGAACCTTCCGTCCTTTTTCTCGATGCTTCTGTTCGCGATTATTTTCGGAATCTACTTCATGGTCGACGGAGAAGGCCTGAAGAAGTACTGGGGTCACGTGTTCCGTACCATCGCGGGAAAGAAAGGAAGAAAATACCTGGAAGAGTTTGCGTCAGAGGCAGACCGGGTATTCTCCGGATACATCCGGGGTCAGCTGATGGACGCGCTGTTCATGTCTGTGGCGGTGAGTATCACTCTCTCGGTTATCGGCGTGAAATATTCGATCATTATCGGCGTACTTACGGGCATCGGCAACCTGATTCCGTACGTCGGACCCTTTGTGGCCTATGGCTCCACGGCTGTGGTGTGTCTGCTGAACTGGAATATGAAACGGTTCGTTGTTGCGATGGCTGTGCTGTTTATCCTGCAGACGATTGACGGCAATGTCGTGAATCCGAAGCTTCTGGGGAACAGCATCCGGATCCATCCGGTTCTGGTCATCGTGTCACTGCTGATTGGAGGAAAAATCGGAGGCCTTCTGGGAATGATCATTGCGGTTCCCTGCGGCGGTCTGCTCAAGGTGTATTTCGAAAAACTGATCGCATATCTGGCAAACCGCAAGAGGACGGCCGCCATGAAGCAGGAGGAGCAGAAAAACGCGGAGAAGAGTCATTAGAGATTAGCAGAGGCAAGCAGAGGAATTCTTATCTCCCGGAATATGTGCCGGGAGTCATGCCCTTGTATTTGCGGAAAATCTTGATGAAATAGCTCACATCTCCAAAACCGCAGGCGTACGCTACATCGGTCACAGTGCTGTCCGTCGTAGACAGCTCGTAGCAGGCGTGCTCAATGCGCTGATAATTCAGATAATCCATCGGTGTTCGGTGGGTCATGCTGCTGAAAAAGCGGCAGAAATACTTCGGGGACATCGATGCGGCGGCAGCCAGCTCATCCAGTGTGATGGGCTGGCTGTAATTTTTGTCGATGTAATCCAGCACCTTGCGGAGCTGAAGTACCTTCCGGTAGCCTTTCCGGGTCTGTGGCACGGATTCCAGATAGAGGTGATGACGGAAGACGAGCGAAAAGAAATGATAGAGTTCGCCGATCACCATCATCTCATATCCGGGATAGCGTTTCTTCATGGCCTCGAAGATGTGATCGGTGACCGGAATGACGGAGGAGAACTTTTCTCTTTCAAAATGATCGAAGACGAGAGCGGACCGGTCGAGGATCTTCTGGATATAGCTTCCACTGCTGGAGTTGTGTCTCGTAAACACATTCAGATCAAATACCAGACATTCATAGACACAGTTTTCGGGCATGCCGGAATGGAGAACGCCTCCATGAACGAAGACCAGGTCTCCGGGTTTTACGGATGTTGTGCGCTCGTCCAGTGTCATCTCCAGTTTTCCGGAGAGAACCCGGATCAGTTCATATTCCTGATGCCAGTGGTAGTTCATGACATACCGGGGGTGACGGTCGTCGAGATGATAGAAGGCGAAGGGAAAATCAGAGGTGCCGTGGCGGCGCTTCTCGTTCAGATCCATAAACTGCATGAAAGGTTCCTTTCTGAGCCGCCGGCAGAATCCGTGCGGCTTCTGTAAGTGAAGTTTTATCAGACAAAATGAATAAAAAACAGACGCAACATTTGTGATTATCATACAAAAAATATAAAAATGTGAATATATTACCATACGAAACGATTATAACACTATCTTTTGACTGGGAAAAGTGCTACAATTGTGCCATGAGTTGGGCGGAACGCCTGTTTTTTTCAGGATTACCAGCGAAACGTTACGCTGACAATCTGTGTATTAAATATCATATGGGAGGTAAGCAAATATGGCAGACGAGAGAAAACTGATCGGCGGACATCCGGTCATTGGAATTCGTCCGGTAATTGACGGACGCAAGGGCCCTCTGGACGTCAGAGGATCTCTGGAAGAGCAGACAATGGGAATGGCCGAGAGAGCGAAGAAGCTCTATGAGGACAACCTGAGATACGCAGATGGAACACCGGTCAAGGTCGTTATTTCCAATACTACGATCGGACGTGTGCGCGAGAGCGCGCTCTGTGCGGAGCAGTTCAAGAAAGAGGGCGTTGACATTACCCTTACCGTTACACCGTGCTGGTGCTACGGATCTGAGACAATGGATATGGATCCCACTACAATCAAGGGCGTGTGGGGACTGAATGCGACAGAGAGACCGGGCGCTGTATATCTGGCATCCGTTCTTGCGACACATGCTCAGAAGGGAATCCCGGCATTCGGAATGTACGGCCGCGACGTACAGGAAGCGGACGATGATACGATTCCGGATGACGTAACGGAGATGCTTCTTCGTTTCGGACGCGCAGCGGTTGCAGCGGCATCTCTTCGCGGAATGAGTTATCTGCAGATCGGTTCCGTTACGATGGGAATTGGCGGATCCATTATGGATCAGGATTTCCTGGAGTCCTATCTTGGTATGCGTGTGGAGTCTGTGGATGAGGTTGAAGTGCTCCGCCGTATGGAAGAGGGGATCTATGACAAGGCAGAGTTCGAGAGAGCTCTGAAGTGGACAAAAGAGAACTGTAAGGAAGCATGGGACAAGAACCCGGAGTGGATCCAGAAGTCCCGTGAGGTTAAGGACGAGCAGTGGGAGTTCACGGTCAAGATGTATATCATCATCAAGGACCTGATGCGCGGCAACGCAAAGCTGGCGGACGAGAAGGTCACCGCAGGCGGACAGAAGTTCGAAGAGGAAGCACTCGGACACAACGCCATTGTCGGCGGATTCCAGGGACAGAGACAGTGGACCGATCACTGGCCGAACTGTGACTATCCGGAAGCATTCCTTTCCACTTCCTTCGACTATGACGGCGCACGTGAGCCCTATGTTCTCGCTACCGAGAATGACTGCCTGAACGGACTGTGCATGCTGTTTGAGAAGCAGCTTACCGGCCGCGCGGCAATGTTCTCTGATGTGCGTACCTATTGGAGCGGCGAATCTGTAAAGAGAGTAACCGGCTATGACATTGAGGGTCACGCAAAGGATGCCGATGGTTTCCTGCACCTGATCAACTCCGGCGCATCTGCACTTGATTTCTCCGGCGTCTGCAAGGACGCGGACGGCAATCCGACAATCAAGCCGTGGTGGGAGCTGACCGAGGACGATCAGAAGGCAATGTGTGAGGCTACCGAGTGGCCGCCGGCTGACAACGGATACTTCCGTGGAGGCGGATATTCCTCCAGATTCCTCACAAAGACAGAGATGCCGGTAACCATGGTTCGTCTGAACCTGGTAAAGGGCCTCGGACCGTTCCTGCAGATCGCAGAAGGATGGACCGTAGCACTTCCGGATGAGGTTACCGATACCCTCTGGAAGAGAACCGACTACACATGGCCCTGCACATGGTTCACACCGCGTGTTGACCACATTCCGGGAAGTGCATTCTGCACCGCATACGATGTCATGCGCAACTGGGGCGCAAACCACGGCGCTACCGTATTCGGCCATGTAGGAGCAGATCTGATCACCTTCGCCTCCATGCTTCGTATTCCGGTTGCCATGCACAACATTCCGGATGAGAAGATCTATCGTCCGGCTGCATGGAACGCATTCGGCACAAAGGACAAAGAGGCGGCTGACTACAGAGCATGCGCTGCATTCGGACCTCTGTACAAGAAATATAAATAATACAGATACCACAAATACTACAAATATCGGCGGTACGAAGACAATCCTGTGATCGGAGAGCAACGATCACAGGAGGCCTTCGGCAAATGCCGGATCAATGATGACAGCATATATTTTCTGCAGGAGACTTACTTAGACGAACATCATTTGGAACCCTGCAGAAAATATTGCTATATCCCCGTCGGCAGACGCTTCGGTCTGTGTGCGGGGATTATTTTGTATAACGGCAGCTCTTAATCGTGATAAAGCTCTGCGCCATCTCTTCGTATCCCGGTTAACAGCGATTTTGAGACCGGTTCGTCCGTGCGGTATATTCATATCTTATTGACGGCTCATTTTTTCAATATTTCCCTTTTTTCAATATTTCCCTTGAGAACTTTTCCGTGTAATTCTCTATACCGGTCAAACCGGAAGAGCCTTTAGCGAACTGCTGCATAAGCATATTACTTTTGCACCAGTTCTTTTTTCTTTGCTTCAATCAGTTTCTCAAGCTGCTCGATTTCATGGATATCTTCTGAATCAGACACAAACTGTCTCACAAGTTGCATAGTATTCCCGTCTCCTGCGGATTGACGATAGCAGTCAGCCCAGTATGTGTCCCGGTCTAATACGGGGACGTAGGAGCGGGTGAGAACCGTGTTGCTGTAGACGATATCCGCTACTTTAATTGCATTTTTCTTCAGCAGAGTCCGCAGACATACGGCGATGGTATTCGGGTTGACCGTGCCAAGCTGTCGGATGTCGGCCGCCGTTAAAGGACGGTCACTTTTCCATAATATTTCCATCACATCGAGTTCTTTTCCGGTCAGATGAATGGTTTTCTTTTCCTTTTTGCATTAGTCATAGCGATGTTCCTCATTATATTTCCCGATAAATTATCGATTCAATAATAATTTACTGTATTTTTATACAAAATGTCTATGTGTTTTCTGGCATTGTTTTCAATAGATAAATAAATAATGATAATGTAAAATATTACTCAAACAATGAAACACCACAAAGTTAGAAATAGGAAGTGTGATTATCTTCAATTTTTTGTAACTTTGTGGATGCAGAAATGTTATTGGACCATAATTTATGGAGATTGGTATTCAGATATTTAACTAAAATAATTGCTGGGATGTCAATTTAATATTGAGATTGGCATCCCGGTATAAAAAGGAGTTAGATATGCGTTCAATAAAGAAAGAAGAACTTCGCAGGGCTTTCGGTGGAATGGGCTTTAAGCTTGCTGTGCTTACCGGACTGGCGATTGCTTTTTCTCATATCGTGCTTGTGCAGGTGCCGCTTGCGAGGGAGAATCATATGGCAAAGCTGGGACTCTTGCTGTACCCGCTGTTGGAACCGTATTATGCTTCCTTTTACAATATCATGATGGATCTTATGAATCCTGAAGGATACGTGTATTATCTGCTGCTTCCTGTGATTGCCACCATGCCGTTCAGTGCTTCTTTTTACTTGGATCGGAGAAGCGGATACAAGATGCAGGTCTGTCAGAGAACCTCGCAGAGTCAGTATCTCAACGCGAAATATCTGGCCTGTTTCCTGTCAGGAGGCGCAGCGGTTGCGATCCCGCTTGTGGTGAACTACCTGTTTGCTCTGATGATTCTTCCCAATATTATGCCTTCGGCGGCGATGGGGACAAACACGTTGTCTGCGCAGATTCTGTTTTCCAATGTGTATTTCATTCGGCCGGAACTCTATCTGCTGCTCTATCTGGCAATTGATTTTCTGATGGGCGGTCTTTACGCGTGCTTCGGTCTGTTTCTCAGTTTCTTCATCCGGAACGCTTTCGTGATCTGGAGCGCGGGATTCCTGATTCAGCTTCTGATAAACGCAGCAAGTGACAGCTCGCAAGATACCATATATTATTCAGCAGTGCACTGGATGCGTCCGGGAATGGGGATTGCATATCCGGCCGTTACGTTGCTGTGGATTGTACTTCTCGGGGCAGTTCCCGGAGTGCTATACCGATTCTGTGCCAAAAAGAAGGAATTTCTATGATGCGACGAATGATAAGTCTGATTCTGATCGCGGCCGTCTGTGTCCTGAATGTGGTATTTCTGGCCGGGTATATCGATTTCTTCTACGTGCAGAACGGACTGCACGTATGCATGAGTGACTATCTGATGATATCAACGGTGCCGGCATACGCGGATCTTCGTGTGTTCATACCGTTTCTGATTATTCTGGTTCTTGAGGAGAAAAACAGGCAGACGTATGTTTTTGTATTCCGGTACTCTTCGAGAAAGCGGCTTGCGGGGCATATTTTGAGACGAAGTCTGTGCAGAGCAGTATTTTGTTCCGTGGCATGGACGGCTGCGGCTGGGATTGGCGGAGCACTCCGGAATCTTCCGGTCATGAACTGGTCGGAGAGCGGAAGTGTCTACGCCGGTCTGGTCCGGAGTACACTGTCATCCGGGGGAATCGTGCCGGTTGTTGCTCTTCTGTGCGTGTGGAACGGAGTGAGTAAGCTTCTGTTGTATGAGCTTTTCTACGAAATTCTTTTCCGTGTAACCCGGTATACGGCGCTTGTGTGGGTCCCGGCAGGAGTAAACGCGGGAATAGGCTACATGATGTATCTCGCGGAGCGTCACTGGTTTTACATTCTGTATGAGAGATCCTTCTGGGTGTCGGCCTTCTGGCAGTATCTGTTTTTGTCGGCAGTGTGTGTCGCCTTATATGGGATTTTATACGCGGTAATCTGCAAGGGGGATGTGCGCAAATGAGAGGAGGACGTGACGGACGTTTTTCCGGATTTGCAAATAATGAAAATCTGTACACGGCTTTTCTGTTTCTGGCCGGAACACTGTGTGATGCTGCTGCGGTCGCATTTTCAGAGAATGCTCTTTACCGGGAGTACGGGCTTCTTCACGGGAAAGCGTGCAGGATTTCCGCAGTTTCGCTGTGGGTGGCGCTTTTCCAGGGAACGCAGCCTGTGATCAACACAGTATCTAAGGAGACGACAGAGCCTTTCAGGATCCCTGCCTTGTGGGCGCTCTGCATGATCTGTTTCTTTCTCATGATCGGTCTGGCGGTAGAAGAAATGCGCGGCGCTGCGTATCAGCGGATCCTTCGAGAAGGAAGCCGGGCGAAATGGGCAGGACGAATATGCTGTAAAATTACAGCAAGAGTACTGTTGTGGTATGCCTGCATTTGGGGATCTGTTGTGCTTCTTGCGTTCTGTCTCGGCGGAACGTGGGTGCCTGGAGACAGAGGGGTTTTTCTATTGATAAGCGGTGTTCCGGAAGAGCTTTGGTCTCCTGTTTATCTGTGCGCCGCACTGTGGCTGAGTGTCCTCGCAATGCTGGCGATGGCGTTTTTTCAGGCGGTAATCTGCCTTCTGGTATCACCGATGATGGGAATTGTATGTTCTGTGGCAGCGCTGGCTGCTTCGGTCTTCTGGCATGCGCCTTTTCTTCCGGGTGAATACCTGCAGTTTGTGAGAATGAAGCCAGACGAGCTGCTGCCGGGAGTCTGTACAATGAGTCTGATCCTGGCAGGCAGCGTTTTTCTGATATTTGTCCGTGTGCGCAAAATGGATTTCCGGACTTTATTCCTTATCTGAACCTTTCTGAGGGTGGGTTAGTGATATATGGAATGTGCCTCGGAGTCGAAGGCTGCCGGATTCTTCACATTGCGTTAATCACACATACAATGGTTCCGGAGCCGAAAACTGCCGGATTTTTCATACCGAGCGATCCACAGGTTTTGGAGATCGGGATGCTGAATAGATAGCATACATTATAATGGGAAAGCGGGGATATCATGTATCTAGAAGTGAATCATGCGGGAAAAAAGATCGGACCCGATGAGGTCCTGAAGGATATTACATTTTCACTGGAAAGGGGAACGGTGTGCTCGCTGATGGGCGGGAACGGCGCGGGTAAATCCATGCTGATGAAGGCGATTTGCGGGCTGATTTTTCTGACGGAGGGAACGGTTTCGGTAGACGGAAAGATAATCGGAAAGGACATTTCCTTTCCGCCGGATCTGGGCGCGATGATCGAACACCCGGGTCTGATCCCGCAGGATACCGGCTGGCAGAACCTGCGTGAGCTGGCTTCAATACGCAAGCGTATCGGAGATCCGGAAATTGAAGAGGCTATGAAACGGACGGGGATCTACGAGGCGGCGGGTAAGAAGTTCCGGAAGTATTCGATGGGAATGAAGCAGCGGCTCGGGATTGCAGCGGCTATCATGGAAAAACCGTCTCTTCTCATTCTGGATGAGCCGTGCAATGCGCTGGATGAAGAGGGAAGAAACATGGTGTTCCAGATTATCCGGGAGGAAAAAGAAAGAGGAGCGCTGGTCATTTTGGCAGGGCATGAGGCGGAGGATCTGGAAAATGTATCCGACATTATGCTGATCATGAAGAACGGAAAGATTGTAGAGCGGAGGGAGTTATCGGTTCAGAACGAATCATGATGAGATATAGACATTTCGGACACTTGAAATCGTTTCCGTATCCGTTTGGCATGAGTAGAGGATGCTTGCGCTGATCGAAGCCCGGAAAGGCGAGATGCTGTCTGATAATGGGAAGACTGGTCTGGTTAATGAAAAAATGGGAGGTGGCGGATCGGTGAAGGGGAGCGGGAAAATGAAAAAATGGATCGTGTTGCTCTGCTGTGCGGTTTTCATCGGTGTGTTCGGCTGGAGATACTGGAAAGTCAACACAGAATGGCCACAGGAAGAGGAAGTGAATATCCCCATGGGCGATACATATTGCATAGACGATCTTGAAGTGACGGTGGAAGACGCGTCCATGATGTCTCAGGAGGATTCTGAGAAGAGGGTAAGGGCGGAAGATATGGGAATCGTGACCGATGAGATACATTGTCGTGTCGTGAATATATCTCTGCGCGTGAAGAACACTGGTTCGTCGCCGCAGTCATCTGAGGCTCTCCTTGGATATGTTGTGACGGGTGCATATCACAACGGATTTATACTTTCGCAGGATGAGTTTCAGAAATTCCCGCTCGATCCCGGCAAGGAAGTAACGGTGACGGGAAGTGCCCTGCTCAGCTCTACCGGTTTCAGCAAGAACCAGTGGAAGCATCTGGAGAATCGCAGCTATGCGTTGTCGTTGTCGGTTTATCCGAAATCTGTAAAGATGAAGATTGCTATATAAGCGCTGCAAAAACGCGGAAAGGCTCGTGGCACGTAAAATGCTTTTAAGTGTTTTTTTTGCTTTTTGGGGGTATGATGTTTCTTTACTGAATTTTTAAGAAATGTTTCCAATGGTACGGAAAATGTCGGATGAAATGTGATAGACTATCAGCAAAATGAAGAAATCACATAGAAAAGGGATGGAAGCATGGATAAGAAAGATTCAGCAATCAACCGTTTTTATAAAGATTTTAATGCATTTGAAAATGCCTCTCACAAATACGAAAAGGGTGAAATCGACGCCGGGGAGTACACGGGCATTTCCAAGGGATTTGGCGATTATCTGCAGAGAGACAATCACCAGATGCTTCGGATTCGTATTCCGGGCGGACGGATGACTGCCGGCATGGCGTCGGCGATTCTGGATGCCTGCACCTATTATGGCGTGGATACGTTGAAGATCAGTACCGGGCAGGCACTGCAGCTGCATGATCTCAATCCGCACGCGGGCCGCAGGCTGGTGCTGCGTCTTCTGGACAAAGGAATTGTGACCAGAGGAAGCGGCGGAGACAACCCGAACAACATTACGGCTACACCGTTGTCCGGTCTGGCAACAGAAGAGTACTTTGACGTTCAGCCCTATGCGAAAGCGGCGGATGACTATCTCCTGCGCTACATCGGCGTGCGTCCGCTCCCGAGAAAGTTCAAGATCGGATTCGCTTCTTTTCCTTCCGGGGAGATGCATATCACGATGAAGGATATCGGATTTCTGGCAAATCCGGATCATACCTTTGATGTATTTGCTGCCGGTGGGCTTGGTATCAAGCCAAGAATTGGCGTTCTGGTCGGCTCGCATGTGGATCCGTCCGAGATTCTCTATTACCTCAGGACCATGCTGGATGTCTACATGGAGAATGGCAATTACAACAATCGGAACAAGGCGCGGAGCCGTTTTCTCCAGGAGACCATGGGCGTCGACGGGTTTAAAAGCACCTTTGCCCTGCATCTGCAGGAAGTAAAAGCGGAGGGAAATCTGGATCTGTCCGTCGTGGAAGAGCAGGTGACGAAGACGGGAGAAGATTCTCTGCCGGAGGATCCGAGAATTATCCCGCAGAAGCAGAAGGGGCTCTGCGCGGTTGCCTACCATCCGCAGGGAGGGTATTTGTCTCTGGGAAGACTCCGGGAGATCATGGATCTGGCCCGTAATTGGAGAGAGACGGAACTGCGTCTGACGACGACGGGCGGCCTTTACATCGTCAACTGCACTGGGGATGAGGCCCGAAGCATGCTGGAGCTTACAAAAGACGGCTGCTTGAGCGATTTTGAGCAGTCAATCTCCTGTGTCGGGCACGCAAGGTGCGACATCGGTCCGGCGGATTCTCAGAAACTGCTGCAGAACTGCCTGGAGGCGGTCCGGAAAGAGCATTTCTCCCCACATACGCTGCCGCGGATGCGGATCTCCGGCTGCATTTCTTCCTGCGCAGCGCAGCAGATCGGGTTGATCGGGTGGAGAGGTGCCATCCGCAAAGACCAGGATGGAAACCGCGTGGATGCGTTCTTCTTCTCGTACGGAGGCAGCAGCATTCCGGGGAAGGAAAAGCTGGCAGAAAGTAAAATCGTCCTGCTGGCAAAGGATATCCCTGACTTCCTGGTCGCGCTGGGAAGAATTGTCGAAAAAGAACAGGTTCCGTTCGCAAAGTGGCTGGAAGGAAACGAGGAAACACTCCTTGAGCTGGTAAAACAGTACGCTGTCTGATGTGCGAAAAAAATCCTGAGAGGGATGCTGTTTTAATTTCTGACTCCTTTTACAATTGTTCTCTTTGATGCAAGCGATGCATTTTCATTGTGAAAAAATGAGTGGAAAAAGAAAACAAAAAAATTAAAAACAGGGGTTGACATTCATGAATGAATTTAGTATGATAAGACTCGCTGATTGATCAACGCATCAATCAAGAGGCTGTCGAGGTTTGGCTCAGTTTGGTAGAGCGCTACGTTCGGGACGTAGAGGCCGCTGGTTCGAATCCAGTAACCTCGATAATAGTTTTGGAGATGCCGCAAATCCTTAAAGAATGGGGGGTTGCGGTATCTTTTTGTTTTCACGGGTTTTCACCTTTTTATCCGGAAATCTGCATGAATCTTCGTGATATAACAAAAAATATAACAAAACCGATTATGCGAATAAAGTTCTCGCAGGTGCGCTCAGATCTTCAATGATACCGGAGTCCATGTTGGACTGATGCTTCATATAATGTGTGTAAATACGGAGTGTGGTGTCTGGATCCTCATGTCCCAGCCAGTACTGTACTTTCTTGATATTCCAGTTCTTGTCCAGCAGCAGGGAAGCGCAGGTGTGACGGAGCTTATGAAGCGTGATCTCCGGACGTCCGAAGCGCTGCATATCGGTCTTGAAGCGCCGTGATACCCAGTTTGGATCATAACTGTGCCCATCAGGCCAGCAGAAGACATAGCCGTCTTTGTTCTGGTATTCGTCCTTGAAGAACTTTTTATCCAGGATCTGTTGTGCAAGAATCTTTTTCAGGCAGATTTCTACAGTGGGAAAGAGATGCAGGTCTCTTCTGCTCTCCAGAGATTTGGTCTGATCTTCGGCATAGACCGTCCTCTCCCGCACTACTGTGTGCCGGATGTGTACGATCTTATGGTCCCAGTCAATGGCTGACCATTTCAGACCGAGGATTTCTGATCTGCGCAGACCCATGTAGACACCCATAAAGGCAATGGGAAGAAGCGGGGCATCGTTTTTGGAGAGGTATTCCAACATGTCCTGGATCTCATCCTCCTTGAGGAAGAGATAGTCTTCAGAGAATTTTTTGTTGGACTTATTACTTACCTTCAACCCTGCAGTTGGATCATACTTTATCAAGCCATCGATTCTGGCACAGGTAAATGCCTCAACCAGAAGAGCCTTGTACTCTCTGACTGTGCGGACAGAGAGGGGTTCACGTTCGCCGGTTTTCTGGTTTATTTTTCCGGTGAGTCTTGCCGTTTCAAGAAAGGCCTTCACCTGCGGTGTGGTAATGGACCTGACGGGCTTTCTGGAGATCTCAAAGTCTCTTTTAAGCCGGTTGATCTGGTAGGTATACTTGTCGTAGGTTGAAGTACGGATATCGTTCTTTTTGCGTTGCAGAAGGACATCCAGGTAAGCTCCGAGAGTGATCATGGGATCAAGACCGGCTGACAGCTCTGATATGTCTTCTTCCAGATAGGCGTAGTCATTATAAGCCTTGGCCATCAGCTTGTCTGCGTTGACCGGGCGGGGATGTGCCTTTTTCTTTTTAGCTTCCGTTACTTGGATATGTGTGCTGACAAGCTTCCCTCGCCACAATCCTGTTTTGGGGTCCTTGTAGCGCAGTGCGATATAGTAATAGGTTCTTCCTGATGAATGTGTTTTTGTAGTAAATGTGCCAGTCAATTTTTTACCTCCTTATGTGACCGGCAGACTGAGAATCGTTATTTATAACAGTATATCATTTTCTCTGCGTCTGCTTGTAGTTTTTTCTTTTTCTGTCTGTGTGATATCTTCTGTATTTTCTTTATTCCCCACTGTTTCTTTATTTTCCCCGTTTCCCTCAAAGAAACGGATGAGAGATGACTTGCTGATCCTGTAGGCTCTGCCTACCATGCGTGCGTCCAGCTTGTGGCTGCGGATCAGAGAGGATGCGGTGGGCTTGCTGATCCGCATGATTTTACAGACGTCTTCCAGTGTGAGAATTTCGGGGTAGTTTTCAAGCATGTTATGATTCCTCCTGAGAAATGTATGGAATACTTTTGTTTACGGAATGGTTCACCGGGCCAGTCATTTGTGGCGTTGATCAGGCCCGGCTCTGTCGATGATGTCCGGATGTGTGCTGCGTTTGTGCGGGGGATGTTTTTAAAAGCACCCTTCAAGGCGGAGCGTCACTAAATGTAGTCACTCATCCGGGAAACTTCTCCATCCTTTACACATCTACTGTCTTTCTTAATATTTATTTTTTTTTATAATAGTAGAGTGACATATATAGGAAATAGACAAAAAGCCCTGTAAACACAGGGCAGGAGGGCGTCAACTGCCCGTCACCGGAGTATCACTTTCCTTCGTGCAGGAAGCTGTTTTTTTGTCAGGGGTATCAAAAGGGATCTCCACCTGCCGGGGAACCGGCGAAAACCCGCCTGTGTTTTTGGAACTGTCTGTGACGTCCTGCGCGGCAGGGTCTCTTTCCCAGCTCCACTGCACACCGTATTTTCTGTAGCGGTGCTGTTTGCATTTCCTCCAGCCTTTGATAGAGGTGTTCATGATTTCAGAGATGTCCCGCAGTTCAAACTCCCGGGGCTCGTCATACAGATGGTTAAAGGCTTCTGCATACAGAAGCCTGGTGCATACATACTTGCCGGTATAATCATCAAGGAAGCCCTGTATTACACCTTCACGGGTATCGTCCGGCATGAATTCCCTGATATACACCTGGAGCTTTCTTTCCATCTCCTTTGGCAGGGCAAGGCGGAATTTCCCGTGCCTGTAGATTTCCATAGCCTCAGCCCATACCTGGTCGATATAGACCCTGGAAGCGGCTTCATCCTCATTGATATCTGCTTCAGCCCTCTCTGCATTGCACTGGACCACCATAAAGCGTCTTGCGCCGGTCCGGTCAAAGGGCAGGAACTTTTTCTTGTTGGTGGTCCCGATAAATACGCACTGCCTCGGTCTGTCCTTGGGATGTGTTTCGTAGGGGACCTTGTAGGTCTCTTTCTGACGGCTGAGAAAGGACTTGATTTCCTCGGCGCTTCTGGCATTCATGGTGGCGAGCATCTCAGAGAATTCGATGATGAAGTGTCCGGCCATCTTCCGGTATACGTTTTCATCGTTGAGGTTCTTCAGATCATCGGAGAACCATTCATCCTGAAGGGCAAGTAACCTTGCAAAGGTCGATTTTCCGGCGCCCTGCGCCCCGACAAGACAGAGCATGGTTTCAAACTTGCAGCCTTTATGAAAAATCCGGCTGATGCCGCCAAGTAAGAATAATTTCATACATGCATAAGTCAGATCGGAAGTATCAGCGCCGAGAAAATGGTGCAGCACATATCGGATCCGCTCGGTGCCGTCCCACTTCAGGGCATTCAGCCTGTCCTGGATGGGGTGATACCAGTGATTGTTGGCTGTAATTGCCAGTGCTTTCCGTATTTTCTTCTCATTGTTTAAGCCATACATCTTTTCAAGGTACATCATGAGGTAATCCTCATCTGTGTCAGTAAGAGCTGATTCTTCTCTTTTCCACCACATCGGTTTTACAATGTCGATCCGGTCTGTAAGCTCGTTCTTCCGGATGGAACCAGCAAGAACAGGATCATATTCCAACGCTATGACCATGTTCTCGATATTCTGTTTTGGAGTCCCCTTCTCCGATATCTCCATCCTTCTGATCACTTCCGATACCGACTGCTTCTGCAGCTGATTCGGATCGGATCTCTTCTGCCCGTTTTGCATGTCGTTCTACCTCCTCTTTTGCTTTTTCGTAGTATTCGTGTCTCGTCTTTTCATCCCCAAGCATCAGCTGGTCCAGAAGATATTTAATGTAGGGGAGCTGATGCCCGGCTTCTGTGAACTGGTCATTCCATGTATCATCCGGGGACTGCGGCGCCTTCGAATGCATCCAGTCCTTCAGGATCTCCTCATATTCAAGAAACTGCCTTGTGTTTTCATAGAGCCAGTTTCTGTAGGGTTTCTCTTCAGACTTTCTTTCGTAATAAGTGAATTGATGCGATTGGCTCGGTCTGTTTTTGCCAGGATCTCTGTATCCTGTATTTAAAGGGAGATTGAAATCGGATACGAGCTTTTTAGCTGCCTGCAGGGGATCCAGATCAAATAATCTGGCAGTCAGGTCAATGGCATCTCCGTCTGCTCCGCATCCGAAGCAGTGAAACCGGCGGTCAAGCTTCATACTGGGTGTCCTGTCGGGGTGGAAAGGGCATCTTGCCATTCCGTTCCGGTTGACAGCAATGCCGTAAGCCTCGGCAGCCTGCCGCGCTGTGACGTAATTTTTTACATCTTGAAATAATCCCATGTTCCTCCTTTCTGTTGTGGCCTTTGGCAATAACAAAGGCTCTTGTCCATCTCGTATGAGATGGACAAGAGCTTTATGTATTGGTGTACCAGGATCAGGTTTTGTGCCTGTTCAATTAGAATTCAGTTAAATCTCCAGATTGCCGATTATCTCATGTATTTTAATTTTCACCGGCTCTTCTCCTTTCTTATGCCGGATCTGTTGTTCCAGGCTTCTGCTGACAGTATCTGTCTGTTTGCCTCGAGCTGTTCACGGACGGAACGCTTTTCCTTCACTTTATGCTTCTCCTCCGGAGAGAGTTCCGGAAGAAGGTCCCGGACGAAATATCGGATATCCTTTAGCATCTTCAGATTGCGTTGTATATCGGCAAGCTCCTCGGTATACGAGGCGATATCTTTCTCCAGCTTTCTGGTTTCTCTGGCAAGTGCAGCAAAGCTGATCTTGTCATCTGTTACATTTTTGTGGAGAAAGCGGCTGGCGGATTCGTACCGGTTCAGGTCGTCAGCATGCTCTGCGCGGAACTTTTCTTTCCGGGTTTTCCATCCGATCTGCATATATTTGTCGTGGACTGCTCTGGTTTCACGGAGATCTTTCAAGGCTTTTCTGATATTGGAAATGGTCTGGATCCTCCGTTGTGCTGCTTTCACAGATCTGCGGATCGAGGTAATTTTCTCGTACGTTTCGGAGAGGCGTTCGTTTAAATCATTCACCGTACGGATTCCGTGATTGTCCATATATTCAAGGAAAAACATAACGTTTGAACAATCACGGAGGGCCCCGTTTGTCTGTGCGTGGTGGCTCCACAGGGCCCTTTCCTTCGCTCGAATATCCAGCTTTGCCTTTATCAGTTCCCGCAGATAAATCGGTTCAGGTTCCGCCTGTGCTTCTGCCTTTGCCTTCTCCTTTGCTTGTGCTGTCTTGCCGGCCTTCGCCTCCTGGGCAGCTTGATAAAACGCATAGATCCATTCTGCCAGCATCCGGATCATGTCACGGATGGACTGAAGCAGGCAGTTGGCTTCCCAGATCTCGCGGTTAAGATTTCCAACGTCTGTCTTGATGCCCTTCTTCTCCATGGCGGTTGCGGCCGGTCCCATATGTTCTGTCGGAATCTGATCGATTCCCTGATTTGCATAAGACTGCAGGCTTACCCGTGCCGGACATTTGTTTTTCTCCAGGTACCGGTTCTGGATCTTCTCCCAGCTGCCTCTCCAGATCTCTGCATTCTCTTTCCGGTTCCAGTCAACGGTATCGACCTTCCGGCTTTTCCATGCGCCGCTTTTCAGCCGGATCCTGTTTCCTTCTTTGTCCAGGATGTACTCCTTCCTGGATTTGGGAAGCCAGAGGCCATTCTCATCGATTCCCCGAAGCGTCAGCATGATGTGGACATGCGGATTGTGGCCGGGCGGGGACGGGTCATGGATGGCAATATCACAGCACATGCCGTTGTCCACAAAGTTTTTTCTGCAGAATTCCCTGACCATTTCAATCGACTGTTCCATAGGAAGCTCTCTTGGAAGTGCCGCAATAATGCTCCGCGCAAGCTGGGCATCAAACCTTGATTCCGATGCTTCAACGGAATTCCAGAGCCTGGAACGGTCAGCGTATTCCGGCGGGGCATTTGCCGGAAGCATGACTTCTGAGTAGACGAGCTCTGGTTTTTTGTAGGCATAGTTCTTGGCCTGGCCGTCGTATTCGCAGAACAGCCGCTGGGCACTCTGGTAGGCTGCGCCTGCTACGGCGGATCCCTTTGATCCGGTCTTCTTGTTGTAACGGGACCTGATAGAAATAGAAAAATGCGGGCAGGTCACCTCGCGGCATCATCTCTTTTCCTGCTGGACAAAGAGTTGCTGTCCGCTCGATTCTTTGATTCTGTTTTTGCATTTCGTGCTTTTCTGCATGCTGTAAGGACTGATTCTTTCCTGTCTGTCCATTTCGTCGGGTATTCACTGATCCGCATGATATTGTGGGATGTGTTCCCATCTGCGATGGTCCTGTTTATTTCAGCGTCCATGATGTCGCCATACAGATTAACGGTAAGATGTAATGGCTTTCCTTCTGCATTAGTGGCGGACACTTTGGCAATGCCTGTGATTTTGATGTCTGTCATTTTTCGCTGCTGGCAGTATTTGAGCAGCATCTGCTGCGCATGATTAATATTTTCTCTGTTCAATAAATTTCCTCCTCGGCTGAAAAAGACCAACGTTCTTATTGGAAAGAACCGTCGGTCTTATGTATAGGTTTGTGGTTATTCTGTTTTTAGCAGGCTGCAGGTTGGCAGATGTTTTTCGTTTATATGCTCTATGCGTATGTACAAGAGAGGGTAGCCGTCTGAAGACGGCGCAGGGGGAACATGGTTCCCACTGGATCAGCAGAGCAGGCACCATCTGCCGTACCGGATGTTCGGCCGGGTGGACGGCAGCGTGACCTGCTCTGCAGCATGGATCTGTCGGCGGCACCTGGACGGCATTTGACGCAATTGCAACCGCCAGGGTGTATAATTGCGCCCTCTTATCAGAGGGACTGTCCATAGCTCTTTTCTTCTGCGTCCTTTATCATCTGTCTTAGCAGTGCCTGTACATCATTTTTATGAAAGGCAAAGGAGAGAAGCTGCATAATCTGCTCGTCGGAGAGCATGTCCGGACGTTCAATAAACTTCTCCAGCATGCCGCCATGGCTGCAAAGCCGGTGTGTCCGTTCTCTGCGGTTCAGATGGCTGAGCTGTGCCTTTCTGATCTTGATTTCATTCTCGTAATATTTCTTCAGGTGTTTTGTCTGGTCTAATTCCTGCTGTAGCTGTTCGGGTGTTCTCTTGTTGTTTATCTTTATCACCTCCTGGGTAAATGAATGCTTTTCTGAATCAGCCCTGACTATCAGGCACAAAGATCGTGCGGAGACAGTTGCGATGGTTCTGTGTAACTGATGGTTTACGGTTACTGGATGTTTGCTGATTTTTCCTGTATTTATCTCCTGCCCCGGGAAGCGGCAGCATGACCGCGTGAGGGATTTTATCAGGCGGATGACTGCTGATCATCACCACGGGTCCAAGTGAATTTGTCCTGCCCGGGAATCTGCCCGGGTCCGAATGCCCTGCCAGTTGCAGGATTGTCATGCCTGCTGCAGGCGGAAGTATCATTCTACGTCCTGTCATCGCCTGATCCGCGGAAGCAGTCCGCAGATCTTTTTTCGTGGTATTGTTCGCTCCCCGAATCGGATCATCGCGTACCAGAGAAAAACGGCTCGCACCTTTCAAAGCACAGACACAGAAATGAAGTACCTGATAAAAGATCTCTTCAGTTGTCAAGGTCCGGTGAAGAGATCTTTTAAAAACCCCTTCATAAGTACATGGACAGAAAGGGGTCATTTGGTGGGGTATTTTTGAAAAAAATAAATTTTTTCGCCGATTGTAAAATGAAGTTGGACACTTGAGTCACCTCCCGGGCTCTGCCCGGACCCGCCCCTCGCCGGGTAGGCAGGGAAGCAGTTTTCCTGCTTCCTGCGGATAAAGGGTACTCCGTGTCATTCCGTCAAGGGCTTTCGCGGCATAAATCCTCGCACCAGAAAACGGTGCTTCGGTTTATTCCACGATCCCCTGACTCCATTCCCGCTCCCAAGGCGGTGTGGCAGCAATAAAAATGTCCATAGCGGGCATTCTCTGGTAGAATGGTAGTTCTCACACAATCATTCAAAGGAGGAATGTCTGGTGTCAGGTTCCGATTAAATTTACATAAACGACTTTATATTCTTTTTTTAATCCGTTCCTGACACCTTTACTCAGAGATAAACTAAAACAAAAAGCAAGTGCAAATATTGAAACTTGCGCTTTTGAAAAATTATATGGTGCGGGTTTCACGGATTCAGGTTATATGAGAAGATTAAGCGTCATAAGGATCACATCCTTAACACGATCCGGCTTGGATTGAGCAATGCCAGGATTGAGGCAACCAACAATAAAATCAAATTGATTATCCGCAAAGCTTATGGGTTTCGCAATATACAGAATATAATGGATATCGTATATCTTGTATGCTCTGATATCGCCGTTCCACTTCAAAATCGAAAACCTACTATAGTGTCGGAAGCAGTGTAATTACTGGATAAAATGGCATTTCTCACCCACAGGGATGCCCGAAGAGCCTTTTTTTGCTATTGAAATAATGTAATTGATATGCTATGATAATATCAGTTAATATCAGTTAATATCAATTAATTGTTATATTTTTATGACAAAACGAGGTTGTTCCATTGTATTGAAAATCTTTTCTTTAAATTTTTCTCTCTAATTTATCATAGTACATCTTTGATCAGTGAACGGATATATAAAAGAATGTTATAGCACCACCTATTAACCATAATATCCGATTGTATTATCATCGCCTTGTCGGTTTATGACATTAAGAAAAACCAGTAATAAAAGATATTACTGAAGCTAATAATCATTAATGTCGGGCGTAATTGGTAAATACGGCGAATTTTTTAAGATCGGGGGGGTTCTTATGAAGAAATTTTTAGCAATTGTTACATCAGCTGTTCTAGGACTAGTTATGGCCATCACACCTGTATATGCTGGTACTAATAACAACAAAGATAGAGCTTTCTCAGATACGGTACAAGGTCAATTGATAAGTGATAATGGTGACATCATATATATTACAGGGTATAAGGATACTAAACTTCGTTCGTTGGCAAATAATGATAATGAGCAAACTGTAACTTATAAATATTTGGTTCCAATGTCAACTTTCTCTCATAATCATAGTGTATCAGGAAGCGATTCGACGGGTTATATATCAGCAACAGTAACTATTTATTATACAGAGAACAATGCATATGCTCCTTCAGAATATTTATTGACTCGTGTATCAGGGATCTGGAGGGATCCAAATCCTAATGATGGAACTTCTGTAAGCAATGCTGCACATATAAAAGCCAATTGCTCTGGCGCTGGACATACAAATCAATGGAAAACGCAAATAAAAGAAGGCGATATAAAAAGTGGGACTTCTCTATATACTGGATTTAATAATTCTATATACTCAACAAATGGATCTTTAGGTGCCTACTTTTCTTTGAGATTATCACAGGGATCAAGTCGAAGCTGGACCTTAAATCTTCAATGCTTCGCTTTTTAACTCGTATGATTTATGCACAAAGGAGACATCTTCATGGATAAAAATAAAAAGGCCTCTCGCCATATCTCCATTTTGGGATTCACTCTATTGGCACAGGGAATGGTACTAATAGATCTGTTTTGTAGGGAGCCCCTTAATTTTTTAATAAGGTCAAATCCCACCTCAATTCTGCCGTTTCTTTTGTTGCTGTATACCGTTTTTCCGGGGCTTTTGACAGGTGTGTTTCTGTTTCTTGCAACAAGAAATAGAGGCGAGGATACAATGAAAAGAGAGTTCATGAGTGGTATTTTGGTGATCTCCATCAATATCATGATTTTAGGTGTGGGATATTGTACATTTAGTCTAGTGGAAATATATGTCCACCCTCTTATTTTTGTGATGCTTGGCTACGGAATAATTACTTTAATTTACGCAGGCAGACGGAGGCATCTAAACAGAACGGATGAACAGAATGGATTTAGGAGGTAGCAATTACATCTTAGTTTATTTTGCAAAAAAATGAACAGCATTGAAAGATTTTGAATGAATGTGAACTTCTCAAAAAATTTCCACTAAAAGTTATCCAAGCTGGGCTGACACCCTGTTACTGTTCAGACGTATGCCTGCACCACCAGGCCCCATAGCTTAGACTGATACCAGTCGTAGGCTATCGGGCCTTATCTTTTTATCCAAATGCTTCGGATACTCTGCTGAATACATTCGATCCGTCTTCCTGGCGCATCAATGCAAGCATGCTCATGCATTCACAGAGATACTCGATTGTCTCATTACTCCGGAACGATACAGCCTGTACCTGCTTCCTCTTGTACTTTCGCAATGCTCTTTCTACAGCATTATTGGTTGTCGGTACAAGAATGTTATGCAGGAACAGCAGGTGATTCTCTTTTTTCTCCTGCATTCTTTTCGCCAGGTTGTATCCATCGCGGTAGTAAGGACTTGGAGGGATGTCTTTATACTCTTTCATAGCATCCTCAAGTATCCGGTCATATTTCTTTTCATATTCGGATACTTTCTTTTCGTCCGGAACTTCACTTTCCGGAAGACCGTTCCGATAATGGATCATTTCCTGAATCAGCTCCCGCATTTCTTTATTCCAGGAGCGTTCCGGTTCATTGTCCATTCCGTCTTTTAAATAACGGAGAACGTGTGCAAGGCATTCCTGATGATCGGAACCATAATTATAAAAAGTTGATTCATGATTATGGACAAGGATGCCCTGATAATCTTCAGCAACAGTGCCGGTGACACCACTGTGGCTTTTTTATTGCGTCCAAAATAGAGTGTTTTCCCATCCGGCGTCGCGCATACAAACACGTATGCACTCTCCCCATTCGCTCTGGCATTGGTACAGTCCACGTGCATAACCGGGGAAAGTAACATATCATTAAACGCTTTCTGGAGCTCTGCTTCAGATTTCTCTGCAAATGTTTTGCTCAGGGAATTAATCATCCCCTTGGAAATATTCAGCCTGCCGCTGGTGAGCTCTGAGAGGAACTGTCTCCATTTATCAATCGATACACAGCACTCGTTATTCAGAAGAAACAGAAAGGCCTTAATGCTTCCGTCGTAATTCACATCATTAACGACACCTTCAGGAAAAGCCGCATGAACCCTTTCTCCCGTCTTGGAATTATAGTAAATATCTGCCTGGTATTCCTGTACATCAAGCAGCAGACGTATGCCGATCATCTGTTTTACGATTGAACGTCTGGTTTTCTTGAAGTCTGGGTTCTGCATTACCTGCTCTGGTGGAGGAAGGACGATTCTTGCCTGCGTCGGGGTCTGCTTCTTGCGTTTATGGCCTGGATGTCCAGGCTGTGCACCTGGTTTTCTTCCAGTATGCTCACGACCGTTGGAGATCTTTTTGTGGTTCTTTGATTTTGAAGACGGGATAGAGGAATTGTAATCCCTGTTGATCTGTGCTCGGAGCTTGAGGTTTTTCCCCTTTTCTTCTTCCAGCTCTGAGGCTGCCTCATAGAATTTCCGCCGCCATTCCTTCTCACCCTCAAGGGCCTTATCTCTTTCACGAAGAGCATCCCATTTCTGACTTTCTTCTTTTTTTTCTATATCAGAAAGACTTTTTTCATAGCCTTTCTGCGCTTCGATCAGGGCGTCCCACCAGATATTACGGACACGAATGGTTTCCAGGTGGGCATCAGTCAGCTCTTTACGCAGCTTTTTAATCAGCTTTCTATGCAGATACAGCTGTTTTTCATAAGATTCAACCATCCTCCGGAACATATCGCCTGATTCAAGTGCAGCGATACGCTTCCTGGCAGCTATCAGCTGAAGCTTAAGAGAGAAGTTGTGATCAAAAGATGCGTCTATCATCAAACGCTCTGGGGTGGTGAGTGTACTGTCAAAATGCCATGTTGATAACTGTCCGGAAGTGTGGAAAAGTGCGAAAAAAACAATTTCAGATGTTCCGCAGGAAGAGTTTTTCAAGGAAAAACAGCTGATATAGGGGATAAAAGACACGGATAAAAATAGAGCAGAGAAGTTATCAACATTACCTCTTCTGCTCTTGGAAGTTATCAACAATTAAAAAAATAAATTTCAGCACATTTCACAATGAAAAATAATAGAGTGTGAACAGTAACGTGAACAGTAACAATATTGTTGGTCAATAGAAATATATTACAAAGAAGTGTGTCATATACCATAATAAAAATAAATAGTATATTAAAAGCAAAGGATTAAATCAATACAACGGTTTGATGCGGCTATTATCAGAACGGAAGGAGGTGAATCCGTTGGTTTTGATATCTTTGAAAACATGTTATCTCTCTACTTACCCCATGTAACCGGTATTTTTTTAAGGAGAACTATATGAGAAGCGAACAGATTTTCAAATTATCAAAATGATCAAAAATAATTGTTTGTATTGTTTTAACAATGTTGTTTGTTGTTTTATGCGGTAAGACTGTTTTTGCAAATAACTGCGAGGACAGGGATTATAGTGGATATACTGGATCTTATGGTTTTGCAACTCATACACGGGATAAAACAGACGCAACGTCTGCATACATTTATCACTATGGCCCTGTGGGGGTGAATGTTCAGGTGCGAAGTCAGGGCATTAACTATACTGCAAATGGGAGCTCTTATTATGTTGCCCCTGGAACCAGCAGATACTTGCCGAATTATGTTTATGAAAGTGGAAAACGAGATTGCTATCTATACATTACTTCAGTGCCGTCTGCTACTGTTTCAGGAAAATGGAGTCCTGATAGTGTCTGAGGATCAAGTATGAAACACAAACTGTTATCTGTTATTATCGCCGCCATTGCCATTATTTCAGGACTTCTGGTTTTCCGGTATTTTAATTTGAGCCGTCCTGTTTATAGCGGCAATGGAGCTGATGCAGACCCATATGCTGCAGAAAATCAAACATCCGTAAGTGTGTCGGTTGATGAAAACGATCAGAATAGTGATCAGGTATCCTCTTCAGGAGCCTCTGCGAGTGCTGAGAATCCGGATCAGAAATCCTCATCTGATGGGGAGATATCTTCCAGTACCGAGATATATACGGGAAAGGAAGGCCTGATTAATTATCTGCATGCAAGGGGAAGAAAGATCAATCCGAATAGTTGTGTAAGCGCAGGAGAAGATATAACTGTAAAGTTCGATTTTGCTGATACCATAGCAGTGAATACGGAAGAGGATTACTATAATGCTTATTCTGAACCCCTGACTTTTAATGTTAATCCCGCGTTTGAGGTCCAGAAAAAACTGCCGGACACACTTTCAGCAAATGCACGTGAAAAAATTGCAAATTATGGTATTGCAGAAGTAGATGATCAGGGAAATATCTTAAATGGATATTCATGTCTTATCGTCGATATCAGTGTGACCAATGATTCCAAGAAAGATTACGATGGCCTTCTCTGGGGGGATTTGTGGCTTAGAGTTGGAATGAGTTCGAATTACACAGGTGAAGTGATTGCAGTATCGGATGACAGAGGTTTTTCAAAATCATACTTTCAGGAAAGTATCCCTTCAGGAGAAACGATTGAAAAGAAGATTGTATTCCTTCCTCCGGATGAGTGTGTGAATAACCATCTGCTCTGGCTGGAAATTAATCCTTCCGGTACTGTGGGAGGCAGTCGTGATTTAAATGGCTATGTTGTTTTAAACTGAGTATTTATCATCAGTTCTGAACGAATGATAAGCGTGCTATATGAAAATGCCTTTATGAGAGAGGAGCGTGCAGGGTGTACCAGTCAGAAAGTTTATTTCTTATCGGTATAAAAAGAAGTATGAAGAACAGCGGGACTTGGGTAGGCCTTCTGACTGGCGCCTGCATTGCGTTGACGCAGATTTTCAGGGAGCAGGTCCCTGCATCTCTTGCGAATCATACGCTTTTTTATGAAAAATTGCGTTCTCTGCAGCCCAACACAGCATCGGTAAAGTGCATGATCGGAAGTGGCACTTCGGTAGAAGCGTTTTTGTTCTTTATGTTATTACCGATTATTGCTTCCATGCCCTATGCGATCACTTTTTTTGAGGATCTGCATGCAGGGTACCTCAAATCAATACTGGTCAGGGTTGACAGAAGAAAATATCTTCAAACCAAATTTTGCGGCAGTATCATAGCCGGGGCAATTATTACGATGCTGCCATTATTGATGAATTACCTGTTTTCACTTGTCCTGCTTCCAAATTTATTGCCGAGTTCAATATTTGGAAATGGCATCTCAATAACAACCCCGGGTTATCAGCTGTATTTCTCTCATCCGACCGTTTACTTATTGCTATTTATTCTGTTTGATGGATTGATTGGCGGATTTTATGCCGGAATAGCACTGCTGTGCTGTTTTCTTTCAGATTATCTGGTTGTAGTGATTATTATTCCGTTCTTTTTACAGCTGATCTGGCATATCCTTTGCAGTGTGACGGGTATGTATGATTTTTCACCAATTTATTTTTCCATGGCGGGGTATGGATCAACGGTACACCCTCTTTATGCCGGACTGGCCATAGCAGCGGCTCTTGTTTTGTTTTTTTTCATTTTCATAAAGAAGGGCATGAAAGAGGACGTACAGTAATTGTTCTGAGGATAGAAGTGAATGTCTGATATGGGAAAAAGCGATGCCTATAAACATAAGAAATGTTGCAGAGGCATTCTGGTCCTTGGACTGCCTGCCATCTGGATTCTGATCGCAATTTTGGGTGTTTTTCTTGTGTTTCGGAGGTTGTGTGATTTTTACCGGCTTGATATATGTTTTCTGGACCTTATGCGTAAATTCCAGGACAGTGTTTCCATGGGCATTGTTATCGTTCCTGCGGCTGCACTTGCCAACTGGGCGATTCATGTAAAGACATATCATGCGCAGTCCATTGTCCGTTTGAGAACAAGGAAAGAGATTTTTGATAATATGATGAAGTCCTCTGCCTTGTTTGCGGTCTACCTGGCTGTGATCCAGATTGCAGGAACGTTTCTTATAGCGGGGATTTTTTCAATTCCGGCAAATAACTGGTTTTCGGATTCCAGCTTTTTTTATGCGGAGACATTTTCCGTAGTGCATATTGAAACCGGGTGGGTTTTCCTTTTTGCATGCTATTGTCTGTTCATGAAATACCTGCTGATTTTCATCCTGCAGGATATCTGTTCGTGGAACAGGCTTGGCAGTGTCTGGTGCATGCTTTTATTTATAGGTATCGGGGTGGTCGAATCCAGATGCCAGGTTCCTGTATTTTTTGACCTGATCAATATCCGGTATGGTTTTGTTAAGAATGCACAATGGTATCTTCTGACAGTGGCGTTATGCTCTATTGGTGCCTTTATCATGATACAGGCAGGAAGGTCTTTCTTTGAACACAGGGATTATTTCCAGAAATAGGAAAAAGCATATCAGGGTTGTAACGTGGACGAAGCATGAGCTGTGTCTGCTGCTGACAGCTTTCGGGCTTGTCCTGTTTGCTTTCCTTCTGTTCCGGACAAATCTTTCGAACATAGAACAGTACAGACAGAGCCGGATCGCCTGGTCGGCAGGAGACCTGATGCTGTTTTTCTTCAAGGGAAACCTGCCGTCATATCTTGTGCAGGACGGCCCGCCCTTTAATGTACCGATATTCTGGTTCGCATATTACCTTGGGTTTGTCCTGATTTTATGCCTTCGCTTATCGGAGGAATTCAGACTGGCTATGAAGGGCAGAATCATCCGGTATCCTTCCAGGCTGGCGTGGAGTGGAAGGATCATCTGCTGGATACTGCTGGATGCGTTTGTTTATGCGATAGCTGCAATACTGGCTTTATATCTGGCAGGCTGTGCCGGTTCGGGAAACGCCGGATTACAGGTCCATGAGGAAGTACAGGGTGCCCTGACACAGACAGATATTTCGCAGCAGATTTTCCGCAGCTGTTTTCCCGGGTTTTGCTGGATGCTTCTTATTTCTCTGATTGCAGCCGGCATGATCCAGTTCCTGGTTTCTGAAATTTCCGGATGCCTGTATGGTTTCATCAGTCTGGTTATCTTATTGGTCTTGACTGTTGCCTGGATGAATGACGTCCTTTTCCTGAACGCCACGATGTGGACACGTTTACAGCCAGGACTTGACGGACACGTGCGTCTGGGGATATCAGGTATTGCTGCTTCCGCAGCTGCCTTTCTGTCTATTGTAATTGCATATCAATACATTCAGAAAAAAGATTTTATCGTTCATGGATAAAAATAAAGGAGCACGTATGGGTTATCTTCAGGTGGAGCATGTTTCAAAAATGATTAAGGGTGTTGAAATCCTTCAGGATATCAGCTTTTCTCTGGACAAAGGCTGTATCTGCGGACTGCAGGGTAAAAATGGGTGCGGAAAATCCATGCTGCTTCGCGTTCTCTGCGGGCTGGTGCTTCCAAGTGAAGGCGAGGTGATCATAGACGGGAAAAAGCTGGACCGCAGACATTCATTTCCCGAAAGCTGCGGCGTATTAATTGAATCGCCCGGATTTCTGAATAACTACACGGTTATGGATAATCTGGAAAGCCTGGCTGAAATCCGCGGTGTCATAGGAAAGGACGAAATTGAAGCGGTTTTAAAGCGGGTGGGGATGTTTGACAACCGCAACAAGAAATTCAGACAATGCTCCCTCGGCATGAAGCAGAAGGTGGGAATCGCTGCCGCCATCATGGAAAAGCCGGACCTGATACTCCTGGATGAACCGACAAACGCACTGGACCAGAAAAGTACAGAGAATTTCTGGAGGCTGATACAGGAGGAGAAGGAGAGAGGCGCGCTGATTATTGTGGCATCGCATGATCTGGCTGACTTAGGAAATGCAGCTGATAAGGTCTACTGTATGGAGGAGGGAAGGATAACAGGTGAAAAATAAAGTAAAAGTATCCTTGATTCTCTCTGTTCTGGCTGCACTTACGGTCACCTTCGGAATTGGATATCGTAATGTAAACCGTGCATATGCAGAGACTGCGCTAAACAGTGTGCCTGAAGGGGAAGCGCTCTCCTTCAATGATTCCGTCACAATCAAAGTAGAAGATTCTGAATATATGCCGCAGAATTGGAAGAGTGACCAGATCAATCCGAATGGACAGGGAGATTATCGCGTCATACATGCGCACCTCTTATTTGCGAATATGGGAAGCAGCGAGGAGACAGTTGACCTGTCTGAATTTTACATGTCGACAACCGGGTATTCCCAAGGCGTATCGCTGGAATTCCTTTCATCAGGTGACAGTACTGGTACCTCTGGTATCAATATCACGATTCCCGTGGGGGGAGAAGCAGAAAGTGATTTGTATTATGTTATCCATAGCATTTCGTTTACGGATGCGCAATGGAAATCTATAGAAAAGGAAAAATTCTGGATTTCCTGCAGTGAATACTATCCGGAAAGACAGAGACTGGAGCTGGATCTTTAATAAAGCAATCAAGGGAAAGCTATCGGCAACTTATGATTTATATCCTGGCATTGACCAGTCAGGATCCTGATGTTACTCTTGAATCATAAGGAGGAGTGTTCCTGTGGGAAAAAGACTGAACACACTGGGACAGACTCTTGTAACCGCTGGTTACAAAGCTAAACTGGATACTACAATCAAGAAGATACTGGCTGAGAAGCCAGTGCTTGCATGGATTTTGCAGTATACCGTCTCAGAATTTGAAGGTCTTAACAGACAAGAAATAGAAGAACTGATTGAAAATCCCTCGGTTGCGTCAATCCCTGTGTATCCTGGCACAACTAATGATATGATTACAGGGATGCCTCAGGAGAGTGCGGAACTGGGCGAAAATACGGTCACTTATGATGTGAGGTTCTTCGCAAAATCTCCGAAAGGAAAGACTCCGGCGGAGTATACGTTGATCATCAATATTGAAGCACAGGGAACACCTTACCGTTCTTATTATCTTGAAACGCGGGGTATTGCGTACTGTTGCCGATTGATTTCTGAACAAATGTGACGCAATGTCAAGAGAGATCATTATGAGAATTTACAGAAAGTTTATTCTATCTGGATTGTAATGAACTGTCCTCAGAAGTGGGCGAATACAATTACACAGTATGGGGTTACTGGTGAAAATCTATATGGCAGTTATGATGGAGATCCGAGAATAGACCTAATGCGTGTGGTCATGATCCGGCTGCCAAAGGATGATGAGCTGGAAAAGGCCGGAAATAAAGCCACGAAACTACATGAGATGCTGATTACGATCCTTTCCACTATAATACAGCCTGAAGAAAAGCTCATGCGAATGGAAAAAGATTTTAAGATTGAGATCACCGAAGAAATTGTGCAGGAGGTGAATGATATGTGTAATTATAGTGATGTGATTGAGAATAAGGGCGCTGAAAGAGGTTATGACAAGGCGCAGGTGGATATGGCCGAACGCATGATTAAAAGTGGTGAGCCTGAACAAAAGATTGTAGATTATACTGGTCTTACAGAGGAGCAGGTAAATTTGCTAAAGAAAGAAATCATGTCAATGGCATAAAAATGAATTTTGCGATTTGCTATGTGTGGGATTCAGATATAAAGACTGTTAAGAACTAAACATAGTGAGCTGGTGTAAGAACAGCATATGGTATGGATGTTTTCCGTTGCAAGAAATAATAACGATTCATCAGCCTGCCTGAAATGATCCGACAAAAGTATGACAGAACCCGTGATCTAGCAAAATAAACGCAAGAAAATCGAAGTAAATGCAATGTCCCGCGAGCCCTTGCTATTACTGCATTTCTGGCTCTTTTCGAACCAATATTTTTGTTTTCTGGAGATCTTCGGGACGTAGAGGCCGCTGGTTCGAATCCAGTAACCTCGATATTTGGTGGAAAAGCCGCAAATCCTTAAAGAATGGGGGTTTGCGGCTTTTTCCTTTACAAACTTTTGAGAAAGAGATTTGCGATAAAAGGGATTTGTTATAAAATGGATGTGACTATTCTGCACCGCAATCATAAGAGCGCACAGGTGGTATTTTTCCGCTTGAGATGATGACGTACGGAAAGTTACAAAGGTACTTGGGTACTTGCTGTGAAAGGATTTGCAGATGAGTGAGATTCATACAAACGATGAAGAATTGAAAACGGTCGTTTCCAACGCTGTGGATGAGTCAGTTGCACGTGCCTTTAAGAAATATGGCGGTGCGGGCAGAAGAAGGGGAATCGGGGTCAGGGGAGTTCTGTTTCTGATCGTCCTGGTCCTGGCATGTGTCTTTGGGGTGAAGGTGTATTCATCCTGGCGGGTAAACCATGAACAGGTGAAGCCTGTAGAGGATCACGATCTTACGCTGGAAAACCATGGTATTTTCGGGTTTAAGGCTGTGGATTTCGAAAAACCGATTCTCGGCCTTGCAAAGAAGAAGCAGCTCCTGATTGTGGAAGAGCGGGACGCTTCCGTGAATACAACGATTACGAATACGGGATTCATGAACTGGGCTGTATTCAACAAATCACAGATTCTGACGATTCATGGAACCGGAGAGTACACCATTGACCTGACCGATATCACGGCGAAGGACATCTCGCTGGATGAGGAAAAATATCAGATCACAATTAAGATTCCACGAGCTGAATTACATTCGGTTGTCTTTGACCCGGAGAAGACAGAGGTCGGCGATACCAGCAGAGGCTGGCTGGCATTCGGCGACATCAAAATGAATGCAGAGGAAAGCAAGAGCTTTGAGACAGAGGCAGTTGAAAAACTCAGAGATAGTCTGAGTACAGAGGAGGCTATGAAACAGGCGGATTCCTTTGCAAAAATGCAGGCATATGAAACATATGAACCAGTTGTGGAAGAAATATCGCCTGCATATAAGGTCAAAATTGATTTTCAGGATGAGAATACAGAGAATGCTGTTTCCGCGGCGGACTCTTCTGTGAGCACTTCTTAATTATGTGGGCAGGAGGATCTGAAAAATGGGCTTTTTGTTTGTCGCACTGGGAGGCGCGCTTGGTGCTGTCGGAAGATATGCGATCAGTCTGATTCCGGTGAAGACGGATTTTCCGGTATTGACGCTTCTTACGAATATCGCCGGCGCCGTTCTGATCGGCTTTGTGGTCGGTGCAGCTTCCGGAAAAGAGGGCGTATCGCAAAATGCGGTACTGTTCTGGAAGACAGGAGTGTGCGGGGGATTCACCACTTTCTCAACCTTTTCGCTGGAGGCGTTCCGGCTGCTGGAGAAAAGGGCGTACTTTGCAGGAGGAACTTATATCGTGCTGAGTGTTGCCTGCTGCCTGTTCGGCATTTATTGCGGAAGGAAGCTCGCTCTGATGATATAATGTATATAAGCCCGGATATTGGAGAATCGTTTAGAATCATATTACGGATAAAGGTTGCTTTTATGGCGGAAGAAAAAAGAAGAAAACGGAATTCCTTCCTGGAGTCTCTTCGGGAGCGAAGAACAGAGAAGTGCATTGCGGAACAGATGAATGGCGCGATGGAAAACGATCTGGACCGGATCAACTGCTGTGACTACAGCGGTATGAATTTCAGAAATGTGAAGGAATATCTGCGCTGGTATCACCTGGAGACGTTTCCCGAAAGAACGGAAGAGAGAGCCGTATCTTCGGAGATGACGGCGGATCAGGAGAGAGAAAGGGAAGACAGGAACGGGCTTCTAAGGACATCTCCCGTTTCACAGGAGGGTAAAATCTGCTTTGATGAGGCGGTCATGGAGCGGATTCACCCCGGTTATGAGACGGAGTACCGGAAAATGCTGGAGCAGGAGAAGAAAGGGGATCAGGATCGCCTGAGACTGGAGCTTTTCCTTGCGGATCTCGTGAAAAACGCCACAGAGACACAGTACCATGATATCAAGATGAAGACAGATGCTCTTCGTGCGGAGGCAATACGCACGTATCCAAAGAACAGGAAAACGGAGATCAGTTTCACGGTTCCTCTTAATAATGCGGATATTACGGCGGAGGAGATCCGTGAGATTGACGGCCAGTGTCAGAAGTACCGCTACAGTTTGTATTATCTCTCCCGGAGAATCGGAGATCTCGGTTCCGGGCGGTATGTGGAGGCAGAACTGATGCCGGAAGGCACGGCTCTTCTGAAGTGTCAGTATGGCATGCTGAAGAACCTCTGCGATATGGATCAGATCCGTACGACGCTGGTCGCCTATAGTGCGCAGACCGGTGAAGAATACAAGATTCCGTGTATATACCGGTACGCGGAGTATAATTTCTCAGACGTCAACGTGGTGAGGCTCGGCGTGAAGTGCGTGAGCCGGGTGGACGTCGGGAAGTAAGAAAAGCGCTTTTTCAGAGCAGGAAAACTTTTTTCAGAGCCATGCGGCGAAGCAGCGCCTCAGGATCTTCTCCAGTTCTGTGGCTGAGATGCCAAAGACAATTGCTGCATTGTCAACGTAGAGTGACGGGTTCTCATCTTCTTTTTCCTGCATATCGCCGGCTTCGGTGATCGAAATCGTACAGGTTCTGCATTCTTGTCTGAGAAATGCCTTGATGTGCCCGATAAGTCCGCCAGAGGATTCTACATCCCTGGCGGTTTTCTGCATGGCTTCTGCAAGCTTCTTCTTTGCCGCTTCATATTCTCCGGGGATTTTGCACTTGACCGTGCCGATTACAGCATTGTCCAGAATATCTACATCGACCAGGGGAAGTGAAGTGTCACTCTTTTGATCATGATGGTCATGATCCCAATGGTGAGGATTCGTACAGCGCTGATTCGGATTTTGCTGATCCGAATGATGAGGATCCGGATGATTTTGTTCCTGCCGGTACGGCTGGTTTCCAGCTTTCGTCAGGGAGCGATCGTTATCTGGAATGTTATCGATTTCCGTCACTGGATCTTCTGTATTTACGTTTCTGTCATTTTTCGGCATAAAATTACCCCTTTCCCAGGCACAGAGCTGTGATCTCCGTCCACAGCTCATCGGGCTGTTTTTTTATGGCACTGATCGGGAAGATGCGGGCATTGGAGTTATAGAGGCTGACGTCGGCAATGACTTCTCTTTGCTCATTTTCATTGACATTATCGATCTTGTTGGCGAGTATGACAGATGCATCCTTCAACTGGCTGGTGACAAAGTCAGGCATGGCACGTTTCACTTTCTGCCATCTTTTACAGTCGACAAGCGCAACGATTCCCGTATCCCAGCTGCCGGCATCTCTGAGGGTGCGGCGGACGCTGTCGGGATATGCCATCCCAGTCGATTCGATCAGGAGATATTCCGGCGAGTAGTTTCGTTCGATTTCCCGGACGGATTGCTCCAGCTGCGCAGAGCTGGTACAGCAGATGCATCCTGAGAAGATATTTTTTACGAGAAAATGATTGCGTGACAATAGCTGATTGTCAACGCCGGCTTCACTGATCTCATTCTCAAGTATGACGACAGGATTGCCTTTCTGCGTGCTGTGTGTGATCAAGCTGCGCGCATATTGAAGCAGGACGGTGGTTTTCCCGGCCCCGAGAAAGCCGCCGAGGATTATGATTTTCATATACAAAAGCCTTTCTTTGCTGTAGGCGGAAATCTACTGCCTTAAGATAGTGGGTAATTGACATCTGTAACTTCTGTCTGATCAAGAATTTCAAGGATTCTTATGGAGTGTCGGAATCGATATATTTTGTCTGCGTTTGCTTTAAGGCGTGGCTGATCGGGAACTTCTAATGAAATTCCGGCCGTGATGCATTTTGCTTATGTCAGGCTGTTGCATCTGGTCATCCGGTATGGCATGAATTCGTCAAACAGAATGCCGAAGTTCTGGCCGAGAGCTTTCGGATCATGATTCAGGAAGAAACCGAACAGGGCGAAAGCTTTATGGTATTTTCCGTATTCGTCAACGACACGTCTGGCCTCGGCGCGAATCATTTCCGGGGTCGCGCCTTCACCGGCGACTGCGCCGTTTGTGTCCATACCGCCTGCAAAGGAGATTTGGTCTCCATATTGCTGGATCAGATTCTGAATGTCGTTGCAGGGCTGTACGGATACCCAGCAGTCCACGCCGATATCAATCATATCCTCGATAACAGATTCAGCATGACCGCAGGTATGCTGCATGGTGTAGCATCCTTTTTCATGAATATGCTGTATTACCTTCTTGTGGAAGGGTTTGATCAGTTCCCGGTAAGTGGTAGGCGACATAAACAGGTTTCGCTGTGTTGCGATGTCGTCATAGTAATTGATGATGTCCGGATGATAATACTTGACGATATAATCGATGTATTCGCACTGATAATCGGAGACTTTGTCAAAAAATTCCATACAGGCTTCAGGCTCCATGGCAAGGGAGATCAGTGCCTCTTCAAAACCCATCAGAGCGGCGAGCCGCTCGTATACACCGTTTCCTACGCCGAACTCAACGAGCACATTGTCGCGGTTTATTCCGGAGAAGTCTTTTCTAGCCTCATCTTCCCAGTCGTAATTGTCCAGATCCGGGAACTTCACCTTTTTCCATTCGGTAATGTCATCGAGAATGAATTCACCGGGAGCGGGGATGGCTGCATTATTGCCCGAGTCAGGGGTGACCCAGCGGACACCGAATCCGTCGTAGCCACCGCCCTCTGGGCCTTTTTCAAACCAGGGACCATTTTTTGCTCCGAATCCGAAGATTGCCCCGTCTGTAAGGGTGCAGGGGGTGTATTCCACCGGCTTGTGCAGGAAAATCTGTCTGTAGTTCTCTTTTGGTGATAACATGTGTAGGTTCCTCCTTGTTTTTTACGTTCTCAGAATTTTCCGGAGTGTTCTTGCTTTCAGCATCATGGCAGATCTGTACGGCGTTGGATTGCGCGAGTGCAAGGCACGGAGCGATCGGCAACTGATACAGTGTGTAGCGTGATGCATCGTATAGGTTTATTGTATGCATTGAGGGAGCAGTTGAATATGGGCTATAAACACATAAATGTGCTATAATAAGCACAGACACTTGTTATAGAATCACAAGATATCTGACAGATGAGACGGGTGTCAGGACCGAAGGCGGAGGAAGTGTGACGAGAGAGGCGGCAGTTTTTCTGGACAGGTGAGACGGGTGTCAGAACCGAAGGCGGAGGAGATATTCGAGATGTATCTTAGCATGTGGATCATTCGGGACAATCTGAAGGAATATGCAATCGACAGCCATATTTCAGGCGGTGAGATGAGTATCCGTAATGTTTCGCTTTTGTTCAGGGGCGACAATGTCAGCCCGCACACGGTCTATATCTGCCCTTCCGAGGATTTTATCCCGACCATGAAGAACAGGGTGATCTGTGTCAACAGAAATGATTATCTGGTTGTAGATTGCGGGAGTATGGAGGAAATCTACGAAAAGGTGCAGTACACCATCGACAGGTATCTGGAGTGGGATCTTCATGTACGGGATCTGATTGATGCTCACTGTTCGCTGCAGGATATTACGCAGGAGGCGGCGAATATTTTTCAGGAAATGGTAGTTGTGATGAACAGCGGATTTATCCTGAAAAGTATTGCGGGAAGGCAGTACATCGAAAAAACAGTTCCGGCTGAGTATGCTGACCAGCTGCGGATAGAGGAAGGAATGCCTCTGGATCATGTAGTCCCCGTGGTAAAAAGCCTGCAGTCCAATCTCACGAATCGAAACTCGTATTATTTTCAGGAACCAATACTGAAAAAGAATTCTCTTGTTCAGAATATTTTTATCAACGGCTTTTTCTGGGGCTTCAGCTTTGTGACACTTGGCCGGACGGAAGGCGGAGAGGCGGCACGGCAGGTTTTCCATGTATTTAATGCTCAGATTCTGCGTTGGTGGGATCGAAATGGAATCGTCCTGGAGGCTCCGGAGCAGAATGCGGTCTTTCTGAGGCTGCTGCGGCAGGATCCGGTGATGAAAAGCGATACGGTGTATCAGTTCTTCCGGAGAATCGGCTGGAAGGATGAGGACAGTAAACGGGTCCTCCGGTTTCAGGTGAGTGCTGGAAGTGAACTGGTGTATGAGAGGCTGATTCATCAGATTTCACAGCTTTATTCCGATTGCTATGTGCTCCAGGTCGATAAAGGCCTGATGATGGTCGTAAATGCGACGCATCTGCAGTTCTCCCGCTTTCTGCAGGACCTGACCCGGTATCTGAAACCGGTTGACCTGTATATGGGAATCAGTTATCCGTTTCAGGATGTGATGAAGCTTCGACAGTATTTTGAACAGGCAGATATTGCGATGCATTACGGGGAGCGGAACGGGCGGCGCGTCATGTTTTGCCGGGAGTGTGTCGTTTACTATCTGCAGAATATTTTGCGAAAAAATGTATCCATTGATCTGGAACATCCGGTTCTGAAACAGCTCCGTTCTGCAGACCGGAGAAATCATACGGAGTATTTTCATACACTGCAGGTATACCTGCAGGAGGAGAGAAGCCTTGTCAGGGCTTCGGAGCGCCTTCATATTCACAAGAATACCCTGCTGTACCGGATTAGAAGAATTGAAGACAAATACAAGGTAGACCTTAATGACACACAGGAGAGAACGGCAATTATGGTGTCATTTCTTATGTATCCGGATCAGGAGGCAGATACGTAGGCAGAACGGGGAGAAAAGCGCTTTCGGGTTTTAAGGCGGCAGAGCAGTTTTTTTCAGGTGGCAGCACACCCGGTTTTGCGTTAAAATGTTGTCAGACAGTAACGACCATACGATAAGTCGTGCCACACACTGTATAAGCTACGGATTGCTCCGTGCTTCGCACTCCCGCAATCCTACAGGCATTCGCGCTTTCGCCGTGTTTCACACGGCTTCACGCTCATACCTGTTGCCTTCGAAATCGCATACAGTCTCTTACGCGCGCTTCGCGTGCGACGATCCTGTCTGCGTTTTCGAAGAGCTTATACAGTAAACGGCCATATGATAAGTCGTGCCACACACTGTATAAGTCCCCGCGTCACTTCGCTGCTTCGCAGCTTCCGTGCCGCTAACAGGTATTCGCATTCCCGCGTTGCTTCGCACCGCTCCATGCTCATACCTGTTGTCGTCGCTAATGTTCTTGCCCACTGGTGAGCAAGCTCCCCGTGGGCCAAGAACATTGCGACTGGACTTATACAGTAAATGTATGATATCGAAAATTTGATCAGAATGAGGATGGTTCAATGGCAGAGATTGTAAAAGCTGTGAAAAATGAAAATGTGGCGGAAACACTTGAGCAGTACGTGAGAGAGGCGCCGGAGGAGATGCGGCCACAGGTCCGCGCGATGCTGGATGTCTTTGGAGACGGAAATTCCGAAAAGGCAGAGGAGATGTGCCGGGAAATTCTGCAGAAGAAGCCGGATTATCCGTATGTGCAGACGGTTTATGGAGTGTGTCTTTTTGAAAAAAGCAGATTTGAGGATGCGGAGCGGATCTTCCGGGAGGTGATCGAGGCACATCCGGATTTTGAGAAGGCGGCCGTCCAGCTGGCAAAATCATACCATGCGCAGAAGAAATACCGGGAGGCTGCTGCCGAGTTCGGTAAAATTCTCCCGTTAAAAGAGTACGAACCGATGGTTTATTCCGCGTATGGGGACTGCCTGGAAAATATGGGGCTGAAGAAAAAAGCACTGGAGGCGTTCCGGGAGGACATTATCCAGTACGATAAGGAGAAATTTGTGCCCAGCGAGAGGTGGATGGACGGTGTCTTCCAGAGAGCGCTGGAACTCGAGGTGTCCATGAATCAGGATCTGTTCCTGAAGGACCTCGAGGATTACAAGGATTTTCTGAGACATGCGGAGCATGTGGCGGATTATCAGCAATATCTCGCGGATCTGATCGTGGTCATGAGTATGGAGCTGGAGAAAAAATGGCTCCGGAATCCGTTTGTGGAATTTGTCACTTTCGTATCCAGGCTCGGGGTGATGCAGGGAAAATACCAGGAAACCATCACGAGCGCCTATTTAGCCGCAGAGTCCTATAGCCTGCGTGACGACAGGGAGATTTCCCCTCTGTTGGAAGATTTTGTGAACAACATTTATTCGGAGCAGCACATCGGTGAGATGGAGAATTCCTCGGACGAATATGTGGCGAACGGCATCCGGATTAACGCGAGGATTGCCTGCTGGCAGATGATTCAGTATCTGCCGCAGCACGAGAATGAGATTTCCTATTTCCAGACACATTATCCGCAGAGCTATCTGATCGTGGCTGAGCTGATCGGACGTGCCCGTAATGATGCGGCCGCCTTTGAGAAGGAACTGCTTCAGGATATTCAGAAATACGCGGATATGGATGATATTGGGCTGGATGACCTGCGCGGGCGGCTTGCGGATTCCTACCATGAAATGATGAAAAAGCAGGCACCGGAGGTTGGAAACGGCGGAACCTATCGGCGCACCTCCAGAAAGATCGGAAGAAATGAGCCCTGCCCCTGCGGTTCCGGAAAGAAGTATAAGGACTGCTGCGGGAAGGGGAAGTGACAGCGGAAACGCAGTCTATGCTTGTTCCGGTCAAAAATCAGGCAGCAGAAAGGCATCCGGCATCAAAGCATCCGACATCAGAGAAAAAGGAGACCGCCGCACAGAGATTTGAATCTGTGCGGCGGTCTCCTTTCTAATGACTGACATGCAGTCGGTTATGTTTGTTCTACTGACATGCAGTCGGTAACGTTTGCTCTAATTATATGCAGTCTGCTCCAAAGAGGTTCTGCATGACTGCCCGATATCGTCTGTCGCGTATAGCCGGCAGGATTTTACTTCTGATAAGGTGCCGGCTGCATATCCGGTGTCACAACGCCCTTCTGAAGCATGATGTTTGCATAGAGAGCGGTTTCGCCTGTGGAGATGACACAGTAAGCGGTCTTCTCGGTCTCCTCATAGAACTTGAATCTCTCGATTGTGCCGATGGCGTCGGCTCCGCGCTTGTCATACTTCGCAACGATTTCCTTGTAGGTATCCCAGATCGGTGTCTCGACGTTGTCGCCGGGCATAACTTCCATCAGATTTACCGGATGCTCAACATAGGGATCCAGCGGAAAGAGCTGCAGAATCGCGTCAAGAATTTCAGGTACGCCGTGACCGTCCATGCGGACGATGACCGCGTTCTTCCCCTTGGTCGGAACCGGGAAGTTTCCGTCACTGATTACCAGACGGTCAGAATGGCCCATCTCACAGATAACCTTCAGAAGCTCGGGCGGCAGGATTGCCGGTACATTTTTTAACATGATAAAAACTCCTTTCTCCGTGGTGCCTTACACCACACATATATAGTCTGCTGACACTTATTTTATCTTTTTTTATGCCACAATTCAATAGAAAAATGAAACGTTTCGCTTAAAACCGAATCGATTCGGAAAAAGTGATTGACAGAGGTGTGGGGACATCCTATAATGAAACCAAAACCGAAACGATTCGGTCTGCCGGAGCATATCTCACGGCCTCCGAATGGGCATGATTACAAGGAGGGAACTTACATGGCACTCGTTACTTCAAAACAGATGCTTCTGGATGCACAGAAGGGACATTACGCAGTCGGCGCATTTAATGCTGAGAATATGGAGATGGTGCAGGCAATTGTTCAGGCAGCCGAGGAACTGAAGGCACCGGTTATGATCCAGACCACCGGCGGCACGCTGAAATACGCCACTCCGAAGATGTTCGCGAATATGGTGAAGGCGGTCGCAGAGACAGCCAGTGTGCCGGTATGCATTCATCTGGATCATGGCCCGAGCTTTGATATGGCTGTGAAGTGCATTGTCGCGGGGTACACCTCTGTCATGATCGACGGATCAAAGCTTCCTTTTGAGGAGAACATCGCAATCAGCAAGAGGGTAGCAGATATGGCGGCAGCGGTCGGTATCCCGACAGAGGCTGAGCTTGGAAAGGTAGGCGGCAAGGAGGATGACACGGTATCTTCCGGTGACGACATCTACACGGATCCGCAGGAGGCGAAGGAATTCGCGGAGCGCACGGGCATTTCCTCACTGGCGGTCGGCATCGGCACTGCTCACGGCTTCTACAAGGGGACACCGGTTCTGGATGTGAACCGGCTTGCAGAGATCCGTGAGGTGGTTGACGTTCCGCTTGTGCTGCACGGAGCATCCGGGCTTACGGATGAACAGGTGAGAAGCTGCGTGGAGAGAGGTATCTGCAAGGTGAACTTCGCGACCGAGCTGCGTAAGGCATACACAGACGCTGTCAAGAAATACATCGCTGAGGATCCGGACGTATTCGATCCGAAGAAGTATCAGGCAGCAGGAAGAGCGGCGGTTGTTGAGCAGGTGAAGTACCGCATGACGGTCTGCGGCTGCGACGGTAAAGCAGAGAACTGAGACGGCAAGGCAGAGAGCTGCGACGGCAAGGCGGAGAACTGAGACGGCAAGGTGGAGAACTGCGACGGTAAAGCAGAGAACTGAGACGGCAAGGCAAAGAGCTGAGGCCGGACGGATCCGAAATGAGACAGGAGCGCTGAAAACGCAGAGAAATTGATCCGGACGATTGATCGTCAGGCAGCTGCAGGAGGGCTTCGAAAGAACGACTGAACAACGCCGGAAGACGGGAGGGAGGAAGTATGGCGGCTACGGTAAAGGACATTGCGACGAGAGCAGGGTGCGGCGTAGCGACGGTTTCCTCCTATCTGAATGGAGGAAATGTACGGCCGAAGAACCGGGCGAAGATCGAGGCGGCGATCGGGGAGCTTCACTATGAAGTAAACGAGACGGCGCGGCAGCTGAAGACGAATCGGACGAAGATGATCGGCGCGGTAATTCCCGAGCTGAACAGCACGTTCTGCGCGAGAGTGTTAAGCGAAATCGAGGATATTCTCCGTCAGCATGGTTATGCCATGCTGGTCTGCGATTGCCGGACAGACAGCGCCAGGGAGAGAGAGGCTGTCGATTTTCTTCTGAAACGCAGGGTAGACGGACTCGTGGTGCTTCCGGTTGACGCTACCGGGAATAATCTCCGGAAGTTTATCCGGACGGAAAAACCCGTCGTTTTGATTGACCGGCAGATTGAGGGACTGGATGTGGATTCGGTCTGTGTAGACAACCGTGCGGCGATTCGTTCGGCGGTGGATCTTCTGGTGAAGAAGGGGCACACGCATATCGGGATGATTGCCGGACCGGAGGAGATCAACGCTGCCAGGCAGAGAATGCGGGGCTACCGTGAGGCGTGTGAGAAAAACGGAATTGTCTGCGCCGAGGATTATATCTTTCACGGAGATGATTCGATCGAAAGCGGCACCTGTGGAATTGAGACGCTGCGGCAGATGCATCCGGAGATGACGGCGGTTGTGATTTCGAATTATCGGATGACGATAGGTGCCATGATTGGCGCCAACGAGTCCGGAATCGAGATTCCAGGGGAGCTCTCCGTCGTGGGATTCGATAACCCCCAGTTCGCGAGGGCGGTGCACCCGAAACTTACGATCATCAATCAGCCGGTCGATGAAATCGGCGAGAAGGCGGCGGAGATTATGCTGCAGCGGCTCGGTGAGATCGGAGATGCGGAAAATGGAGAGTCTGATGCATCAGCGCGCAGGCATATCTGGCTCGGCACAACGATACTGGAGGGCAGGTCGGTGCTTGACCGGAATAACGCGAAATGATGCCGTAGGCAGGCCGGCGCCTGGCCGGAATAACGCAGAATGAACAGGTTCCCTGCTTTATCTAACGCAGCGTTGGAGCATTGGGATGCCGGAGAGGAAGTTAGGAAACTATGGGAGAGTTTTTACTGGGAATAGATATCGGAACGAGCGCGTGCAAGGTGGCGGCCTTTGACCGGTACGGCAGGGTGGAGGCATCTGCGACGGGTGATTATCCGGTTTATTATCCTCACCCGGGCTGGGCGGAGCAGAATGCGGAGGACTGGTACCGGGGCGTCTGTGAGGCATTGGCAAAGATCTGGGCTGAGGGGAAGGTGAAGCCTGCGGATATCTGTGGAATCGGAATCGACGGGCAGGGCTGGTCCGCCATCGCTCTGGATAAGGACGGGAAGAATCTGACGAATACGCCGATCTGGATGGATACCCGCGCGCAGTCTGTGTGTGACCGGATCAATGAACGGATCGGACAGGACAGAATTTTTGATCTTGCAGGAAACGCGCTGCAGCCTTCCTACACCACGCCGAAGGTTCTCTGGTACAGAGAAAACCTTCCGGAGGTCTATGCACACACGGACAAGATTCTGCACGCGAACGGATACATCGGATATCGTCTGACCGGAAAGATAACGGAAGATATCTGTGACGCGTACGGCTGGCATTGCTTTGATATGAGAAGGGGTGTCTGGGATTATGATATGGCATCCGAGATCGGAATCCCGAAGGAGTTCCTGCCGGAGATCGTGAACTGTGATCAGGTGATCGGTAAGGTGACAGAGGCAGCGGCGAAGGAAACGGGACTTCTGGAGGGAACGCCGGTAGTTGCGGGAGGTCTTGATGCCGCGTGCGGAACGCTTGGCGCCGGTGTGATTCACGACGGGGATACACAGGAGCAGGGAGGACAGGCCGGCGGCATGAGCGTCTGCCTGGATGAATATAAGGCGGATCCCAGGCTGATTCTGTCGTTTCATGTCATTCCGGGCAAATGGCTGCTGCAGGGCGGTACGACCGGAGGCGGCGGAGTGATGCGGTGGTTTGAGCGGGAGTTCGCCGGAGAGGAGCGTCTCCTGGCGGAGAAGACCGGAGAGTCGTCTCTCGTGCAGCTGAATCATGAGGCGGAAAAGGTTGCGGCCGGATCGGACGGACTTGTTTTTCTCCCGTATATGAGCGGAGAGCGCTCGCCGATCTGGAATCCGGACGCGAAGGGTGTGTTCTACGGGCTTGATTTCTCGAAAACGAAGGGGCACATGGTGCGTGCCTGCATGGAGGGTGTTGCCTACGCCCTGAAGCATAATCTGGATGTGGCTGAGAAAGCGGGGGCGCATGTCGAGCTGCTCCGCGCGATGGGAGGCTCGGCGAATTCGCTTCTGTGGACGCAGATCAAGTCGGATATCACGGGAAAGCCAATTGTCGTTCCGTCCTCTGACACGGCAACGACGCTCGGCGCGGTTATGCTCGCCGGAGTTGGCTGCGGATTCTACCATGATTATGAAGAAGCGGTTTCGCTCACTGTTCATGACACGAGACGACATGAGCCGGATCCCGGAAACGCGGCTGTTTATCAGAAAAATTATGAGACATATCTGGAACTGTACCGGGATCTCGAGGAACTTATGAGACGAAATGGGGGCAGTTTTTGAGACAACAGACTGTCAGCGACAGATGGCCGCTGTCAATTTGAATAAATATCTTTGTTAAATGTTGTGCAATATGCAGTGTTCGTAAGAAATTCTTCAGGAGGAAGAAAAGATGGCAATCATGATGAAAGCAGGCGTGGTACATGCAAGAGATGATCTTCGTTACGAGGATATTGAAAAGCCGCAGCCGAAGGCGGGAGAGGTGCTGATCAAGGTCAAATATACCGGAATCTGCGGCTCTGATGTGCCGAGGGTTAACGGTGACGCGTGCCACTTTTTCCCGAATGTTCTGGGACATGAATTTTCGGGAATCGTGGAAGAGGTCGGTGAAGGCGTGACAAGGGTGGCGCCGGGAGATTATGTGGCAGGCGTTCCGCTAGTTCCGTGCATGAAGTGTCCGGACTGCGCGAGAGGCGACTATTCTCTGTGCAAGCATTACAGCTTTATCGGTTCCCGTCAGTTCGGATCCTTCGCTGAGTATGTCTGCGTCCCGGAAATCAATGCGGTGAAATTTGACAAATCCATCTCCTTTGAGCAGGCGGCGCTTTTTGAGCCGGCAACGATCGCGCTTCACGGACTGGAAAGAACGGGATACAAGGGCGGCCACACCGTCGCGATTCTCGGTACCGGTCCGATCGGTATGCTGACGGCGCAGTGGGCGAAGATCTTCGGCGCGAAGAAGGTTGTGGTTTTTGATATCGTTCCGGAAAAACTGGCTCTTGCCGAAGAGCTTGGCGCGGACGCCGGGATCAATACTCTGGACGATGACTTTATGGATCAGGCGATGGCTCAGACCGATGGCGTCGGCTATGACTATGTCTATGAGACGGCGGGCAACACCATCACGATGAAGATGGCATTCCAGCTTGCGGCGAATAAGGCCGGCGTCTGCTTCATCGGAACACCGAAGAAGGAACTGACATTTACGGTGAGCGAGTGGGAGAATCTGAACCGGAAGGAGTTTACGCTTACCGGATCCTGGATGTCCTATTCGGCTCCGTTCCCGGGTCATGAGTGGACCGATGTGGCGCATTATTTTGCCACAGGCCAGCTGAAGTATGATCCGAGAATGATCTGGAAGATTGTACCGCTTTCTCAGATTGCGGATGCGTTCCAGTGGTATAAGGAACGCGGCAAGGTAAAGGGAAAGATTCTGATCGACTCCGAGAAGTAAAAAGGATAAGTTCTGGCTGAGAACAGAATGGAGAGCAATTGAATCAGGAAAAAGACAGAGAGGATATGGTATGATACTGACAGTAACCGCAAATGCGGCGGTGGACACCAGATACGTCGTGGACGGCTTCGGGGTGAACGAGGTGAACCGTGTAAAAATCTGCGAGCGCTCGGCCGGTGGGAAAGGGCTGAACGTCTCCAGAGCTGCGCATATCGCCGGGGAGGAAATCCTGGCGACCGGGTTCCTCGGAGGCCATTCCGGTGAGTTTGTACAGGAACATCTGCATCGGGAGGGAATCCGCGAGGATTTTGTGTGGTGCAGCGGAGAGACGCGTTCCTGCATCAATATCTGGGACGAGGTGAATAAAACGCAGACGGAATTTCTGGAGCCGGGATTTGAGGCAACGGAAACAAATCAGGACGCACTGGTTCGGACATTCAGAGAGCATATCTCGGATGCTGCGGTGGCGACGATCTCAGGGTCAATGCCTTCCGGCTGCGACAGCAGTCTGTACAAGAGGCTGATCGACGCAGGGCGTGCGGCAGGAAAAAAAGTGATTCTGGATACCAGTGGCAGCACGCTGAAGGAGTGCATCGCTTACAGGCCGTTCATGATCAAGCCGAACATCGATGAGATTCAGATGCTGGTCGGAAGAACGCTGACGGAGGGAAACCGGGACGAGCTTCTGGAGGCGGCAGGTGAGCTTCACGGAAAGGGAATTCCGACCGTTGTGATTTCTTTGGGAAGTGCAGGGTCGCTGATGTCCTGTGAAGAAGGGGTATACGAGGCTCATGTCCCGAAAATCAATGCGGTCAATACAGTCGGCTGCGGAGATTCCATGATCGGAGGCTTTGCCGCCGGGATCGCGCGGGGACTGGACATGAAGGATTGCCTGAGACTTGCCAGCGCAATATCGGCAGCGAGCGCGATGACCGACAGAACCGGATTTTTCCGGATGGAGGACATGACTGCTATCCGGGATCGCGTGGAGATCATCAGAGTACGATAAAGAAGGATAAACCTGATCAAAGATGTATGGATATTTTTTAGAAGAGGAGGAATGAGAAATGGAATTTATTGATCCTGCGAAAATCCCTCAGAGAACGCTCTACACAGGAGCAAAAATGCCGGCGGTCGGAATGGGAACCTTCGGGTCCGATCATGCGACACCGGAGCAGGTGCGTGACGCGGTTCGCGGCGCTATCCGGGTAGGATACCGTCATTTTGACTGCGCGGCGTGCTACGGAAACGAGGACCAGATCGGAGAGGTCTTCGCAGATGCGTTCCAGAGCGGAGAGGTAAAGAGGGAGGACATGTTCATCGTCTCCAAGGTGTGGAACGATATGCACGGTAAAGGGGATGTTCTTCTGGCCTGTGCACGCACACTGCGGGATCTCCAGCTTGACTATCTGGATATGTACTATGTTCACTGGCCATTCCCGAATTATCATCCGCCGAAATGCGATGTGACGGAGCGGAATCCAAATTCCAAACCGTTTTCGGTCAAGAGGTTCATGGCAACCTGGAGACAGATGGAACGCCTGGTGGATATGGGCCTTACAAAGCACATTGGTATGTCAAATATGACGCTGCCGAAGCTGAAGGCAGTCCTTCCGCTGTGTCGGATCAAACCGGCCTGCATCGAGATGGAGCTTCATCCGTGTTTCCAGCAGCAGGAGCTGTATGATTATATTCGTTCCCAGGGAATTGAAATCGTGGGATTCTGTCCGCTCGGTTCGCCTGACCGTCCGGAGAGAGACCGCACACCGGAAGATGTGGCGGATCTTCAGCAGCCTGTAATCCGCAAGATTGCGGAGGCTCACGGCGTGCATCCGGTTCTGATCGCGATCAAATGGGCGGTTCAGAAGGGGCACACCCCGATTCCATTCTCGATCAAGGAGAAAAATTATACGGCGAATCTGAAATGTGTGACGGAGGATCCGCTGACCGATGAGGAAATGGAAGAGATCCGGGGCATGGAATGCGGGAACCGGCTGGTAAAGGGACAGGTATTCTTGTGGCCGGGCGCAACCGACTGGCGCGACCTCTGGGACGAGGACGGAACAGACGCACTTTGGGATAAGAATTGACAGTGATGCCGGAAGTCATGCGATCTGTACCGGCCGCATGATTATTTAAAGATGCAGAGACCCGCAGGTGATGGAGTTCACCTGCGGGTCTCTCTGTGTAGTATTGTGTAGTATATAGAAGAAATCTGATGTGCCGGATAAGAGCCGGTTATTTTTCGTGAGCGTCACTCTTCGGTGTACATTTGTCCGTGTCCGGAGCCTTAGCTGCGTGTGCTTCTGAGGCAGGAGCCTGAGCTGTTCCGGTTGGATGTGTTTCCGGGTCGGATATGTGTGCTTCAGGAATTCCTTTCCCGCGGACGAGTCTGGCGACCATTGTCATGGCATAGAGGAGTACAGGGACAGCTATAGTGCAGAAAATCGATCCCATCAGAAGTCCCTTCGAGTATGGGCTTTTCACCAGTGCGAACACCATGGTGAGGGCGTACATCACGAGCAGAAGAACAATGCCCAAAAGGGCGGTAATTCTGCGCATGGTCCAGGGGTATTTTCTGTGGCTGCTGTTCCCGGTGATATTCTTCCGGTCATCCGGGAGGCTGTTTTCTGATTTGTTCATTATTTGATCCCTTCCTGGTATAATGCATAATCTGCGGCAATGTATAATCTGCGGCAATGTATAATCTGCGGCAATGTATAATCTGCGGCAATGTATAATCTGCAGCAATGTATAATCTGCGAATGGTGTATAGCCTGATAATCAGGGCAAATGTGCGTAATCACCAATTTTTCACAGTTGTTTTGTATACTGATCATGATACCTTTTATAAGATATCTTCATGCAGTGGAAATGTCAAGGAAGAGTCAGGGCAGTCAGGGAAGAGTCAGGGAAGTCAAGGAAGAGTCAAGGAAGAGTCAAGGAAGAGTCAGGAAAGAGTGAGGGAAGCCGGGAAAGTGTTCGGAGACAGAGTGTGGTTTACGGCCTTACGCTTGAGCGTTGAGCTCTTCTAAGTGTCAGGTTTGGTACGTAACGGAGATTGCGTCTTTCGGAAAATTTTATATATTGTAAAATTGCAATCAATGGGTAAACGCGATAAAGTATTGACATTGAGAAGCGGGAAGCGGCGGAATCGGGCCGTGACTTTGGGAGGTATGAATATGAATCGATTTCGAGACTGGGTGAGCCGTGTGATGTACGGGCGATACGGAGTGGATCAGCTGGGGCGGGTGCTTCTGTATGTTGAGATCGCCCTGCTTTTTGTGGCTGTCTTTGTGCCGAATATTTTTCTGAATATTGTGACAGCCCTGCTGCTTGTCTGGATTTTTTTTCGGATGATGTCGAGAAATATCAGCAGACGGGCGGAGGAGAACCGGAGATTTCTGTCCGGGTGGAACCGGGTGAAGTCTTTTTTTACAGGTGGTATGCGGGCGGCAAAGGACAGGGATCACGCGTATTTCCGGTGTCCAAACTGCGGGCAGAGGGTTCGGGTACCAAAGGGCAAGGGCCATATTCAGATCACCTGCCCGAGGTGTCACACACAGTTTATCAAAAATACGTAAATACCTGAAGAGCGGATGATGGAGGGATGTATGTTTGGATATATCACGATTGACCGGGAGGAACTCAAGGGAAAGGATCTGGACCGTTACCGTGAGTTTTACTGCGGTATCTGCCGGGATCTCAAGGATTCCTGCGGAGAGGCCGCGCGGGCCACACTGACCTATGACATGACCTTTCTGGCAATTCTTCTGAATGCTCTGTACGAGGGGCCTTCGGGGATCACAGAGGAGAGGTGTATCCTTCATCCCGCAAGAAAACGGCGGGTGATCCGGAATGAATATACGGCGTATGCTGCCGACATGAATCTGATGCTGGTATTTCATAATCTCGAGGATGACTGGATTGATGAGAAGAAGGGAACGAGCCTTGCGGCGTATCGTCTCCTGCGTCCTGCCTACCTGAAAACGTCCCGGAAATATCCGAGGCAGACGAGAGCAATCCTTCGCTACGTGAAGGAACTGCACGCAGTTGAGGAGAAGAATGACCGTTCGCTGGATACAGCGGCGGGCCTCACGGGAAAGCTTATGGCAGAAATTTTCCAGTATCGGGAGGATATCTGGTCCGAAGATCTGGGACAGATTGGTTTTTATCTCGGGAAGTTCATCTATCTGATGGATGCGTGGGATGATCTGGAAAAGGACCGCAGGAACAGCAGCTATAATCCGTTTCTGTCGATCTGCAGAGAGGCGGATTATGAGATGCGCGCCGGCGATATTCTGACAATGCAGGCTGCCGGAATTGCGAAATATTTTGAAAAGCTGCCGATCCTTCTGGACGAGGAGCTGCTGCGGAATATCATCTACTCGGGCATCTGGGTGAAGTATCGCGCGAAGCGGGCGAAGATGGCCGATACTCAAAGGACTTTGCAAGAAGCAAAGGATGATCTATAATAAAATGATCCGCCGGACAGGATTCGGGCGGAAGACAGAAAGAGGAACACATGCAGGACCCATATAAAGTACTGGGTGTCTCAAGGGATGCCAGTGATGAAGAGGTAAAAAAAGCGTACCGCAGGCTGAGCCGCAGGTACCATCCGGATGCCAATATCAACAATCCCAACAAGGACAAGGCAGAGGAGATGTTCAAGCTCGTTCAGGAAGCATACAAACAAATCATGGACGAGCGGTCCGGGAAGATTCCCGGAGGATCCGGCGCATATGGATACGGCGGTTTTGGCGGATATGGTCAGAGATCGGATTCGCCGTATGAGAATCCGGAGATGCAGGCGGCCGCAAACTATATCAATACAAGGCATTTCACAGAGGCTATGAATGTGCTGGAGAATATTTCGGAGCGGAATGCGGAGTGGTATTATCTGCATGCCGTGGCCAATTACGGACTCGGAAATAACGTGGCGGCGCAGAACGACGCGCAGACCGCGTGCAATATGGAGCCGGACAACAGCCGGTACCAGCAGCTTTATCAGCAGATTTCAGCCGGAGGGGCCTGGTATAATGACATGGGTCAGGGTTATGGCTATGAGGGTTCTCCCTGTTATGGCGGAACCGACAGTCAGGGAGGCAGCACCTGTGCCAGAACCGCCGCGGCGATCTGCGGAACGCTGGCATGCTGTACCTGCCTGGGAGGCGGCGGCATTCCGCTGTGCTGCTGTATCTGACAGGCAGAATAAAGGATGTGACGGAAGCTCTAGTCTGTTTTTTCTGCTGCAGGTATGGAGATCATGACAGTGAATCCGGAAACGTTTTGGATGGGAACCGGAAACAGATTAGAGAGCGTATCGGATCATAGAGCGTTATCGGATCATAGAGTATTATCGGATTAGAAAGTGTTGCCGGATTATAGAATAGAGTATTATTTATTATCGGAGGATGAGATGGAGAGAAAGCAATGGGTGGAGAGATACATGCGTGAGCTTGATCGCAGCAGGAGAAAGGAGATCCTGGATCAGGCAATTTCCGAGGAGGGAGATGCACCGGACAATGAGCTCCGGGCAAAACTTCTGCAGGAGCGTTACGGCAAGCTGAATTCCCAGGATGTCGACTATTTTATCCGCGGCTGGATGAGTCTTTACTATGTGCACACGACATCGAAGGGATTTTTCGGGAGAAAAAAGATCGAAAAGGAAAAGGCTTCCGTGCTGTCGGACTGGAAGGTGGAGCTTGCCAGAGAGTACGGTGAGATCGGCGAGGAGGTGCTTTACGAGGAGCTGTTTAATATGACGCTTCTGTACTTCCACCTCTGTGAGACAGACAAGAATTATGGCTCGATCCTGCTCGGACTGGGGCATATGAAGAGTGAGACATTGATATCGAAGATTGCCGGCGAGGTGTATCGTCTTGCATATGAGACTCCGCAGGTTATGAATGCGGAGAAGGAGCTCGCCGTATTTACCAGGGCGGCGACGGATGCCTTCTGCGAAAAGTACAACGATCAGCAGGGATACCTGATGGACAGGGTGCGCGTCGGAAAATAAGGAATCGTGCGGGAAACAGTGCCACACACCGTATGAAATGCATTTTCCGGTCAACCGGAAGGGAAAAGGGATATGTCATTTAATTTCAATGATAATGACGGACCGGATTCGGGAAACGGTCCGGGACGGAATAACCGGACGATCTGGATTATCGTGACGGCGATTATGCTGGCAGTGATTATTTTCAGTGTGATCAGCAGCATGTTCCAGTCGTCTTCATCGAAGGAAATCACCTATGACAAATTCGTGCAGATGGTGGAAAAGGATGAGGTTTCGAAGGTTGTGCTGCAGAACGGCACACTGACGGTAACTCCGAAGTTCAAAGAGGGAGACAAACTGTCCTTATATACCTACCGCGCCACGCTGGTTGGTGATGAGAACGGCCTGAATGAGCTGCTGAAGGGCACGGATATCACTTACGAGAAGAAATCCTCCAGCGTCGGCTCGCAGGTGATGTCTGCGGTCTTTCAGATTGTGATACCGATTCTGATCATGATGATTGGCCTGAACCTGGTACTAAGGTATATGGGAAAGGGCGGCGGCGTCATGGGCGTCGGAAAGAGCAAGGCCCGGACCTATGTGCAGAAGGAAACCGGCGTAACGTTTGCGGACGTTGCAGGAGAAGAAGAGGCGAAGGAATCTCTGCAGGAAGTGGTTGATTTTCTGCATAATCCTCAGAAATATACACAGATCGGCGCGAAGCTTCCGAAGGGAGCTCTTCTGGTGGGCCCTCCGGGAACCGGAAAGACACTGCTGGCAAAAGCGGTTGCCGGTGAGGCACATGTCCCGTTTTTCTCCCTTTCCGGATCGGAATTTGTAGAGATGTTTGTCGGCGTGGGCGCCTCCCGTGTGCGGGATCTGTTTGAGGAGGCAAAAAAGCAGGCGCCATGCATCATCTTTATCGATGAGATCGACGCCATCGGAAAAACGAGGGATTCCAGCTACGGCGGCGGTAATGACGAGCGGGAGCAGACGCTGAATCAGCTTCTGGCCGAGATGGACGGCTTTGACAGTGCATCGGGACTTCTGGTGCTCGGCGCGACAAACCGTCCCGAGGTGCTGGATCCCGCACTGCTTCGGCCGGGACGTTTTGACCGGAGAATTATTGTGGAACGCCCGGATCTGAAGGGGCGTGTAAACATTCTGAAGGTACACGCGAGAAAGGTTATGCTCGACGAAACCGTGAATTTTCAGGAAATTGCGCTCGCAACCTCAGGAGCCGTAGGATCTGATCTTGCGAACATGGTAAATGAGGCTGCCATCCTGGCTGTCAAGCACGGGAGGCGGGCAGTGTCCCAGAAGGATCTGCAGGAAGCTGTTGAGGTTGTTCTTGTGGGACAGGAGAAAAAGGAACGCATTCTCAGCAAGGAGGAGCGCCGGATCGTCGCTTATCATGAGGTCGGTCATGCGCTCGTGAACGCGCTGGAGAAGCATTCCGAGCCGGTGCAGAAGATTACGATTATTCCGCGTACCATGGGAGCGCTTGGATATGTCATGCAGGTTCCGGAGGAGGAGAAATATCTGAACTCGCGGAAGGAGCTGGAAGACATGGTGACGGGCTTCCTCGCGGGAAGGGCGGCGGAGGAAATTGTCTTCGGCGATGTCACGACCGGTGCCTCGAATGATATTGAAAAGGCGACACAGATCTGTCGCGCGATGATCACGCAGTACGGCATGTCTGATAAGTTCGGCCTGATGGGACTTGCCAGAACCGAGAGCAAATATCTGAATGGCAGAGCAGTTCTGGACTGTGGAGATGAGACGGCGACAGAGATTGACCATGAGATCATGAAGATGCTGAAAGCATCCTATGAGAAGGCAAAGCAGATGCTCAGGGAGAACCGGGATGTGCTTGACCGGCTTGCCGGCTATCTGATTATTCAGGAGACAATCACCGGAAAGGAATTCATGAGAATCATGAATACGGTCATCGGGGAGCGTTCGCAGAATCGTCCGTCCTGAACGACCGTGAACACCCGGGATGCAGCGGGTTGCGGCTGCTGAGCTGTCTGACAGCGCGGATACAGTACGGGAACAGTGCTGTCTGACTGCCGTTGCTGCAGAGCGGCCACGACCGTGAACACCCGGGATGCAGCGGGCTGCGGCTGCAGAGCCGGCTGGCTGCCCGGATGAGGAACGTATGAAAAGGCCTGCTCTGTGCGTCATTTCTTGGGATGATTCAGAAGAGACAGGAGCATTTATGGCATTTGATATTCAGGAGGAGCTGAAGAAACTGCCCCAGAAGCCCGGCGTCTATATCATGCACGGACTTCAGGACGAGGTCATGTATGTGGGAAAGGCCGTTAAGCTGCGGAACCGCGTGCGGCAGTACTTCTCCAACAGCAGAAACAAGAGGCTGAAGATCTACAGCATGGTGCCGCAGGTTACGCGGTTTGAGTACATTGTGACGGATTCGGAGGTTGAGGCCCTCGTTCTGGAGTGCAACCTGATCAAGGAATACCGGCCGAAGTACAATACCATGCTGATGGATGACAAGGCATATCCTTTTATCCAGGTTACGGTGCAGGAGCATTTCCCCCGGGTTCTGTATGCGCACAGGATGAAAAAGGACAAGTCGCAGTATTTCGGGCCTTATCCGGATGCGGCCGCCGCGAAGGAGACGATCGATCTGGTCCGGAAGCTCTATCACCTCCGGAACTGCAGCAAAAAGCTTCCCGAGGATCAGGGAAAGGAACGACCCTGTCTCTACTATCACATCCACCAGTGCAAGGCACCCTGTCAGGGATGGATCTCAGAGGAGGAATACCGGAAGCAGGTCAATGATGCGATTGCTTTTTTGAACGGGAAGACGGAGGATGTGCTTCAGGAACTGAAGACAAAAATGCAGCAGGCCGCCGATGCGCTGAATTTTGAGGAGGCCGCTTCGCTGAGAGACCTGATCGGTGCCGTGAAGAAGGTAAGCGAGAGACAGAAGATCACCTCCGGAAGCGGAGAGGATCAGGATGTGATCGCACTTGCGGCAGACGGAGAGGATGCCATCGCGCAGGTATTTTTTGTCAGAGACGGCAAACTGATCGGACGGGATCATTTTTATCTGAAAATCGCGAACGAGGAGAGCCGCAGCGAGGTCATGGAGAGCTTCCTGCAGCAGTTTTACTCCGGAACTCCTTTCATTCCGCATGAGATCATGCTTTCGGATGACATTGCGGAAAGGGAGCTTCTGGAGCAATGGCTGACCGGGAAGAAAAATGCCGGCAGTACAAAGGTGAGGATCCTCGTTCCGCAGAAGGGCAAAAAAGAGAAGCTTGTGGATCTTGCGAAGCGGAATGCGCAGATCATTCTGACACAGGACCGGGAACGGATCAAAAAGGATGTCGCGAAGACGATCGGAGCGGTCAACGAGATCGGGCAGTGGCTCGGAATCGAGCCGCCGGACCGTATCGAATCGTACGATATCTCCAATATCAGCGGTTACCAGAGCGTCGGCTCTATGGTGGTGTATGAGCAGGGCAAGCCGAAGAAGGCGGATTACCGGAAGTTCCGGATCAAGTCTGTTGAGGGACCGAATGATTACGCAAGCATGGAGGAGGTTCTTACCAGGAGATTCCGGAGAGGGGTTCAGGCAGACAGCGGCTTTGAAAAGCTGCCGGATCTCTTGCTGATGGACGGCGGCAGAGGACAGGTGAACATCGCTCTTTCCGTTCTTGAAAAAATGAACCTGTCGATACCGGTCGCGGGAATGGTGAAGGATGACAGGCACCGGACCAGAGGGATCTATTTCAACAATGTTGAGATTCCGATCGATACAGATTCCGAGGGCTTTCATCTGGTTACCCGGATTCAGGATGAGACACACCGGTTCGCGATTGAATATCATCGGATGCTGCGAAGCAGGGAGCAGGTGCATTCGATCCTGGACGATATTCCGGATATTGGAGAGAAGCGGAGGCGTGAGCTGATGCGCTCCTTCCCGGACATCGAGGCGATCCGGAGGGCGGACATCGAGAAGCTGAGAAGCCTGCCGGGGATGAATGAAAAAGCCGCGAAGAGTGTCTATGATTTTTTTCATAAAAAAGCAGAACAGTTATCGTGATTGAGCAGACGTTCAATTTGCGGGACACAAGACTTGTCTTTTGACGGGAGAAAAGTTTTGCCTTTAGAGCAGGAAAAGAATCGTGCAAAGAGGTGTGTGCGTGGTATACTGTCATATATAAGGCATTTCATATTTGCAGCCAGGTCTCAACGCATGTGACGCGGGAAAGAGATCTAAAAAGAGGATTGCACAAAGAACAGGTCTCACCACATGTGACGTGGGAAAGAGATCTGCAAAGGAAGATTGCATAAAGAACAGGTCTCACCACATGTGACGCGGGAAAGAGATCTGCAAAGGAAGATTACATAAAGAACAGGTCTCATCGCACACGGAGCAGGAAAGAGAACGGGTGCGAATTACCTGCAAATTTCTGGGAGGATTCGGCATGACATCTAAATTTATCACGCTGGAAAAGCTCGAAAAGGACATGGATCTGAAAAACCTGACTCCGGATACGGATCTCGGGGACAGGGAGATCACGGTTCCTGAAATCAATCGTCCGGCCCTTCAGCTGACCGGATATTTTGAGCATTTTGCAAATGAGAGAGTTCAGATTATCGGAGTTGTGGAGCTTTCGTACCTGAATCGCATGGAGTATGATAAGAGGAAGGAATCGTTTGAGGCATTTGTCTCGAAGGGGGTTCCGTGTATTATTTTCACAACCTCAGAGCAGCCCGGTGAAGAGCTCCTGGAAATCTGCAGGAGATATAATACGCCTGTCTTTGGAACCGACAAAACGACATCTGCGTTCACCGCTGAGATCATCCGGTGGATGAATGTTCAGCTGGCGCCGACAATTTCGATCCACGGCGTGCTTGTCGATGTCTATGGTGAAGGTGTGCTGATTATGGGTGAGAGCGGAATCGGAAAGAGTGAGGCCGCTCTGGAGCTGATCAAGCGTGGCCACCGTCTGATCACGGATGATGTGGTACAGATCAGCCGGATTGATGATGTGACACTGGTCGGAACTTCGCCGGACATCACCCGTCACTTTATCGAGCTTCGCGGTATCGGAATTATCGATGTGAAGACGCTGTTCGGTGTCGAGAGCGTTGAGAATACACATACCATAGATCTCGTTATCAAGCTGGAGGAGTGGAATAAGGATAAGGTATACGACCGCCTCGGCCTGGAGGAGGAGTATACGGAATTTTTGGGCAATAAGGTTGTATGTCATTCTCTTCCGATCCGTCCGGGACGTAATCTGGCGGTTATCGTTGAGACGGCTGCCGTTAACCATCGTCAGAAGAAGATGGGCTATAATGCGGCGCAGGAGCTTTACAAACGTGTTCAGGCTAATCTGGCCAGAAAACGCAGCCATCCGTGAGCAGAGTGTGAACATAATCGGTGTGCGAACGCAATGAGTGTGAACGTAATCGGTGCGTGAACGTAATGCGTGAGTAAATGCCAGGCAGTGGAGCAGAGGAGGAAATCTTCTCTGGATAATAATCGTTAATATAATCGTTAATAAATTTGAACAATAGCCCCCTGAAGACATATGATCTGCAGGGGGCTATTGTTCCGCCCATTTTGACAGGATAATTAATGGGGCCTGGAGATAAGCTAACTCCAGGAAATAAACTAACTCCAGGAAGTTATATTATATATATTTTTTCACATGCTGCAGTGTATTTACAGGATCCGTTGTTCATCACAGGACTACCGGGCGGCGGGAATCAAGAATTCCAACGAGATAAAACACGCTGCGCGAGTTTTATCTCGCTATCGCGACGCTCGCCGCACACGAATACTTCGCATTCGGCTGCGGCTTACTGTTCGCGTAAAAAATCTCCGCCTGTCACAAGACGGGCGGAGAATAAATGACATGTACAATCAAAAAATAAATGATCCTGTAAATAATCTCATATTTCCAGGTGGTTAAATGATTCTGCACAATCAGGAGATCAGAAAATCCATGCAGTCGGTCACTGGGTCTGGTCTGTCTGGGTATTCTCTCCGGTGTTGCCGGGAGAGGCGTCCCCCTCGGTGCCTGCGCTCTCCGCGGGTGCATTCTCTCCAGTACCTTCACCGGTTGTGTTCTCCGTATGCTGGTTTGCATCGGTATTATTGCCGCCGGCTGCGGCAGTGGGCGTAGCGGTAGGCGCAGCGGTTGGGGCCGCAGTCGGCGCTGCGGTCGGCGCCGGTGCGTCGTAGGTGCAGATGGTCGTTGGTGCATTCGCTACGTCAAAGTAATCGGTGACGGTAGGGCAATAGGTATTCGGCAGAAGGCCTGTGTTTGCACATACCGTAAGCTGTTCTACAGAATCCGGAACCGAGAATTCCTTGATGGGAAGGGATTCATGAATACGGCTCATGACGTTCGTCCAGAGTGTGGAAATGTAGGTCCGGTCTGCTTCGGGAAGTTCCACGTTTGTATCGTATCCGGTCCAGATGCCGGCAGTGTAGTATGGCGTATAGCCGACAAACTGAAGATCTACGTAGGAATCAGTTGTTCCTGTCTTTCCGGCAACCGGCATGCCGGAGGAAAGCTGATAAGGTGTTCCGGTTCCGGATTGAACGACGCTCTGCATCGCACTGGTCAGAAGGTAGGCGGTGCTTTCCTTGAAGACGCGGCGGCTCAGCCCTGAATTTTCGAGAATCGTCTTACCGCTGTGATCGGTGACTTTTGTGTAAAATACCGGGCGGTTATATGTGCCACCGTTGGCAATGGCTGCATATGCGGCCGTGAGTTCAAGGTCACTGACACCGTTGGTGATGCCGCCGAGAGCAAGTCCGGGCGAGTTGTCATTGTCGCTGTCCAGTGTCGTGAAGCCGAGCTTTTTCAGATAAGAGAGGCCAACTTCAGGCGTCAGTTCCTGCATCAGCTTGAATGCGATGACATTGTTCGAGGTCTGAATCGCGTTTCTCACCGTCATTGTGCCGTGATGCGTGTTGTCCGCGTTGTTGACTTCCTGACCGGTCGCGTAGTATGCGGCATCGTCCGTTTCCCTAGAGGTCAGGGTTATTTTTCCCTTATCAAGGAGCGGACCATAGGTGGAAGGAATCTTAAAGGTGGAGCCTGGCTGACGAAGGGAATCTGTCGCACGGTTCAGGGTAAGACTCGCTGTTTTTTCACCGCGTCCGCCGACGATGCCGACGACATATCCGGTCGACTGGTCGATGACGGTCATGCAGGCCTGCGGTTCCGGAACGAATGCGGTCCGTTCCGCGACGATGGTATCACCGTCTCCGACAACGGAGGCCTTGTACTGGTCGATGTAACTCTGTGCCTCTTCCTGGGAGCTGAAGTATTGATCAAAGTCGGCATCTCCCTGCTGTTTGAAGTACTGCACCAGCATTTCAACGCTGTAGTTCTGCCTGCTTCCGTCAGCCTTATCAACAGTCAGTGCCCAGTCCAGACTGATCTGGGAATCTGCGGGGAAAATCGACTCATCCGAGAATTCACTGTCCATAATTGACTGAATATCAGAGTTCTCAGTGGAATAAATGTGGAGCCCGCCACTGTAGATCAGATTATTGGCCTGAGCCTCCGTATAACCCTTCTGGGTCATCAGATCGTCTTTGACCTGACTGATCAGTTCATCGACAAAATAGGAATACACCGTGGAATCCTGTGTAACCTCATTGTTCTGGTTCTCCTGAATCCGGTCATAAACGTTATCTGCGAGAGCTTCTTTGTAATCTTTCTCTGTGATATAGCCCTGCTGGAGCATGTACTCGAGGACCGTCTTCATACGGCCCGCATTCTCCTCGGGGTAAAGGATCGGATTAAACTGGCTGGGGTTCTGGGGAATCGCGGCAAGCACCGCGCATTCGGAAAGCGTCAGATCTTTTGCGTCCTTGCCGAAGTAAGTCTGTGCCGCAGTCTGCACGCCGTAGGCATTGTTGCCAAAGTTTACGGTGTTGAGATAGTTTTCCAAAATCACCGACTTGGGGTCCTCTCCGGCCTTCCGAAGGGATGACTCCAGCTGAACGGCAAGATACTGTTCCTGGATCTTACGCTTGATCGTCCCCATCCTGGATTCATTCATCCAGTCTGTAAAAACATTGTTCTTCAGAAGCTGCTGAGTGATGGTACTCGCTCCTTCAGATTCCGAGAAATTCGAACTCAGCATGACCATGATGGCACGAAGCATTCCGTGCGGATCAACTCCGTTATGCTGATAGAACCGGGAATCCTCGATCGCAACGATGGCATGCTGCATGTTCTTTGGAATTTCGTTGATGGAAATTGAGACGCGGTTGCCTTCTGCGGAGCTCAGCTTCTGTATCTGATTTCCGTCACCGTCGTATACAAAGGACGCATAGCCGAGAGGCGTGATATTGGAGTCCGTGATCTCCGGCGCGTCCGCGATGATCCCGCGATAGGCACCGATGCCGAGGCAGATGCCGAATACGGCGGCTGCGATCAGTAAGTAAATGATGACACGCAGGACGGATACGCTGATGCGGCTTGCCAGTTTCGGGGCAGCCGAATCCAGGCGTTCGCGCTCCTGCTGAACACCGTGTTTGCCAAAATTCATGAAAGCTCCTTCTCCGGGCATATCCTGTTCCGGACGGAAAACAGTTTTCGGGTTCTCTGCCGTGAAGACAGTTCCCCGGGTTCTCTGCCATGAAGACAGTTCCCGGGTTCTTTGCCATGAAGACTGTTCCCTGGGTTTTGCGCCCCATGTTTTCAGGTCATAGGCAGATATTTTGCAAAACTGTGTCCCGCCGTATCCGGAAGAATCCGGATCGGATCAATGTTTCCCGGTTGAAAATAAAAAAATAACATTTATGCCTCAGAATAGGAGGCATTTGAGCTGCTTTATTGCCCGGTATTCAGCAAACAAAGAGGAAGGCGGCCGCATGTGCCAGCGGCAGGATTGTCAGAGCCGGCGGCAAGATTTTTTAGAGCCGGCGGCAGGTGCCCTTTCAGAGCCAGCGACAGGAGCTTCTTGTCTGATGAAATACTGCGGGAATCCTTAATCCGATAATTATATCAAAATTACAGAATGAAATAAAGAATAAATTATGGTAGTATGGATCCATGGGAAAAACGAGAAGAACAGAAAGCAAAACAAAAAATAAAGCAGAAAATAAAACCAAAAAAAGAGCAGATGGAAAGACAGATCATGAATTCGGGAAAACGAGTGGGGCGACAGATGTTCAAGGGGGGAAAATTCTGCCAGAGCGGTATCGTACGGTGTATCAGAATGGCGAGGGAAGGTACGAGGAGAAGAAGTCGGTATTTCTTGCTGCCGTTCGTCATGTGACAAGTGTTGAGGAAGCTGCATCTTTTGTTGAAGAGATGAAGAAAAAATACTGGGATGCGAGACATAACTGTTACGCCTGGGTTCTGGGAAAAGATGGTGGAAATGTGAAGGCCTCCGATGACGGAGAACCATCGGGTACGGCGGGACGGCCGATACTGGACGTTCTTACAGGAGCGGGACTGACGGATACCTGCATAGTGGTGACGAGATATTTTGGCGGTGTGCTGCTCGGGACGGGAGGACTTGTGAGAGCTTACACACAGGCTTCCAGAGATGGAATCGGGAAGAGTATCCTGATCGAGAAGGAGAACGGCGTGCTTCTGGACATCGTCGCGGATTACACGGATGCGGGAAAGATTCAGTATCTGATCGGACAAGAGAAAATTCATACGGTAGAGTCTGATTTTTCCGATGTGGTAAGGATCCGTGTTGTTCTGCCTGCTTCTGCGGAAGGACGATTCACAAAGCAGATCACGGAGGCAACCTCGGCGAGAGCCGGAATCAGAAAAACCGGCCGCGCCTGGTTTGGCGTGGCCGGGGGAAAACTCATTCTTGAATCCGGGGAAGAATGATATCCCAATGTACGTGGCAGATGACATACCTCATCAATTCTTTACAGCGTTTCTGGCTCGGGATAATCTACACCGAGGGTATCGACGGTCATGGATTTGATAACCTGAGGCTCTGTGGGGCGGTCGCTCCAGTCTGTAGGAACTTCGGCGATCTTGTTCACAACGTCCATGCCCTCAATGATTTTTCCGAAGGCGGCATACTGTCCGTCCAGGTAATCTGCGGATTTGTGCATGATAAAGAACTGGCTGCCTGCAGAATCCGGATCTGAAGCGCGAGCCATGGAGAGCACGCCCGGCTCGTGCGAAAGATCATTCGGGAAACCGTTGCCGGAAAATTCGCCGCGGATGGAATAGCCGGGGCCACCGGTTCCGTTGCCGGCAGGATCACCGCCCTGGATCATGAAGCCGGAGATGATGCGGTGAAATCCGAGTCCGTCATAGAATCCCCTGCGGACAAGGCTGATAAAGTTGTTGACGGTGTTCGGCGCGGTTTCCGGATAGAGCTCTGCCTTCATGACATCGCCGTTTTCCATGGTGATGGTTACGATAGGATTGGACATAATTTTTCTCCTTATTATCTGTATTTATAAAATGTGTCCTGGTCAGGATGCAGTTACTGTCCACGGACTGCCCTTGAACATGCTGTATATAAAAACGGATGTGAGGACCAGGCCGTCACCGGTAAGGCCGAACTGTGTATTTTGAACAGTCTGTAAAAGCAACGGATGTGAGCACCCTGTTTTCAGGAATGGAACGTATGTTATTATAAGGTAAAATGTGATAAAATAAAAGACGCTTGTGCGACACATGACAGGAAAACCGGAGGGACTTGAGTCAGAATGGTTATTGAGACAAGAAGCCCGGAGGAAACCCGCTCATTTGCCCGGAAACTCGGGGAGAAGGCGGTTCCGGGGACGATTTATACACTGGATGGGGATCTCGGCACCGGGAAAACCGTATTTGCAAAGGGATTGGCAGAGGGCCTCGGGGTGACCGAGCCGGTGAGCAGTCCAACGTTTACGATTGTGCAGGAATACCTGAGCGGCAGAATACCGTTTTACCATTTTGATGTCTATAGAATTGAAGAGCCGGAAGAAATGGAGGAGGTCGGATATGACGACTATTTTTACGGCGGTGGTGTCTGTCTGATTGAGTGGGCGGATATGGTCCGGGATATAATACCGGAAGGTGCGGTTCATGTGACGATTGAAAAAGATCCTGACAAGGGATTTGATTATCGGAGGATTACGATTGAAAATACTGGCAATTGACAGCTCAGGTCTTGTGGCGTCCGTCGCCCTCCTGGAGGACGATACGCTGCTGGCCGAGTATACGGTGAATTACAAGAAGACACATTCGCAGACGCTGCTTCCTATGCTGGATGCCATTGCGCAGATGATCGATCTGGATCTGAACAGCATTGACGCGATTGCCATTTCCAAGGGGCCGGGCTCCTTTACCGGACTCAGAATCGGATCAGCTACGGCGAAGGGTCTCGGTCTGGCACTTGATAAGCCGTTGGTTGAGGTACCTACGGTCGACGCATTAGCGTATAATCTCTATGATGCACAAGGGCTGATCGTCCCGATGATGGATGCCCGGAGAGCCCAGGTATATACCGGGATCTACCGGTTTGTGAATCACGAGCTCACGGCGGTGAAGGCGCAGTGCGCCGAAGCGGTGGAGAACCTTATGGAGGAACTGAACTGCCTCGGAGAGCCGGTCATTCTGCTTGGGGACGGGGTTCGGCCTTATCTGGACCGAATCCGCGAGCTGCTGAAGGTTCCGTTCACCGTGGCGCCTGCACACCTGAACAGACAGAGGGCAGGCGCGGTCGGAGCTCTCGGCGAAAAATATTTTTCCCGGGGAATGACGGTTACGGCAGATGAACACCGGCCGGAATACCTCCGCGCCTCACAGGCAGAGAGAGAACAGACCGCGAAGGGTGTTCCGGTAAAGGAAATTGAGAAAAATTCGGAAAAGCTGAAGCCGAGGGATTACTCCTGATGGGAAGGCGCGGGAACAGAGGGAAGGATGATGCATCAGCGCAGAGTGTTCCTGTGACTCCTGAGATCCGGAGAATGGTTTCGGCGGATCTTCCGGAGGTAGAGAGGATTGAGCAGGAAAACTTCTCCAGACCATGGACCGCAGAAGATTATCAGGGCTTTCTGGACAGGGAAGATGCGGATTTTCTTGTTGCGGTGGTGGATGGAAGGATCGTCGGATACATCGGAGAATACGGGCTCCCTGATGAGGGGGACATCACGAATGTATCGGTGGACCGGAGATATCGGAACCGCCATATTGGAACCTGTCTGGTATCAGGACTTATACAGACGGCGGGAGCGCGGGGCATCCGGAAGATTTTTCTTGAGGTGCGGGAGAGCAATGCGCCAGCAATCCGGCTGTATGAAAATGCCGGATTCCGGAAAACCGGGGTTCGCAGGAATTATTACACGTCTCCGGTGGAAGATGCCGTTCTGATGATGCGCGGGCCGGAGACGGAGAAAGACGGAATATAGAGGCCGGATGAGAAAAAGACGGAATATAGAGGCCGGATGGCAGATGTAGAAGCTGAGCATACGACGGCCGGAGGATATTTTGCAGCGGCACGGCGGAAGCTGATCCGGCGGCCGGGATATGGAGGATGATTATGTTTAACAGTACCTTTGACTGGTTCCTTGCGGGAATACTTTTCCTGCTTGCAATTGTTTTTTTTGCGGGAAAAGGACAGGGAATTCTGGATGCGTTCAGTGGAAAGTATCGGGAGAAGAGGAAACTGAGTCCGGAGAACCGGCTCAGATATCAGAGGGCAGTAGGGGTATTTCTGATCATCCTCTCTGCAGTTGAAGTGTTCATGGCGCTCATCGAGACCCCGATCATGGGAATTATTTCAATTGTCGTTACGGTTGCGGATATGATCGGAATCGTCATCTATCTGAGAAGATTGTATGATTGAGAGTGAATGACGGGACGGGCAGGAAAAAGCTTACTTCATGCGCCGTGCAGACCAAAATGAGCAGCGTTTGGAAACATTTATACAGCAGTCTCTGACAGCTGAATTATTTTAGAAAGCAATCTCTGTCGGCCGAATTGTTTAGACGGCAATCTCTGACAGCCGAATTGCTTTATACAGAATGAGCACTATCTGATTTACAGAAACAGAACGTAAGTCAGATAGTGCTCCTTTTTATTTACGCGAATAGTGAGCCGCAGCCGAATGCGAAGTATTCGTGTGCGGCGAGCGTCGCGATAGCGAGATAAAACTCGCGCAGCGTGTTTTATCTCGTTTTTTTACAGGGATATATTGACACATATCTATGCGTGTGATAGCCTGACACATAGATGATCATCAATACTTAAGAAAGAAGGTTATATGTTGGCATGACAGAAGATCAGGTTTCCTCCATTTGTAAAGCACTGGGAGATCCGAACAGACTTCGAATTGTGAATATGATTTCCGGATGTGAAAAGTGTGCCTGCGTGATTCTTCAGGCGTTTGATATTACACAGCCGACGCTCTCCCATCACATGAAGATTCTCTGTGACTGCGGGCTGGTCAATGTCCGTAAAGAGGGAAAATGGAGCCACTACTCTTTGAACTGCGAAACCCTGCGGGATTTCCAGCGCTTTATTGGTGCACTGGATTGTGAGAAAAAAAACGGGTGTTCAGATGGAAGGTGTGACTGTCAATGATATGGAGCTTCCTTCAAAATCAGATTCTGGGCATGAAATGGCTGAATTTTCTGATTGGATCCGTGCTGACAGGATTCGGCCTTGATACGAATACACGTATCGGCGGCAGTGTTTTTTTTTTTATCTATGACGTATTAAAGATCACAATCCTGCTTTGTGTTCTGATTTTCCTGATCAGCTATATCCAGAGCTATTTTCCACCGGAGAGAAGCCGCAAGATCCTGGGCAGATTCCATGGAATCTGGGCTAACTGTATCGGCGCACTGCTTGGTACGGTAACGCCGTTCTGCTCGTGCTCATCTATTCCGCTTTTTATTGGCTTTACCAGCGCAGGGCTTCCGCTTGGCGTGACCTTTTCTTTTCTGATTTCGTCGCCGATGGTGGATCTGGGAAGCCTGCTGCTTCTGATGAGTATTTTCGGAACAAAGGTGGCTGTGATCTATGTCGTTTTGGGACTCATTATCGCTGTCGCAGGCGGCACATGGATTGAGCACCTGCATATGGAGAGATACGTTGAAGAGTTTATTTATCAAAGCAACAGCGTGGTAAACATTGAATCTCCGGAGCTGGCCTTTAAGGATCGGCTTATCTATGCGAGAGATCAGGTTGTTTCAACGTTTAAGAAAGTATTTCCTTATATCCTGATTGGCGTCGGGATCGGCGCGGTAATTCATAACTGGATTCCGGAGGGCGTGGTGGAGAAAGTTCTTGGAGATGGGAATCCGCTGGGCGTGATATTGGCCACGGTCATCGGAATTCCCATGTATGCAGATATCTTCGGAACGATTCCAATTGCAGAGGCGCTGCTGTCAAAAGGTGCTCTTCTCGGTGTTGTGCTCTCGTTTATGATGGCGGTGACAACGCTTTCGCTCCCGTCACTGATTATGCTGCGGAAAGCTGTGAAGCCGAAGCTTCTGGGAACGTTTATTGCAATCTGTACCGTTGGTATTATGATCGTGGGTTATTTCTTTAACTTTATACAACCTTTCATTATCTGAGGGATTTGAAGGAGGAATCGTTATGGCAAGGACCTGGTATCCGGTTATTGACTATTTGCTTTGTGCAGAGTGTGGCACCTGCAGCGGGATGTGTGCACATGGCGTTTATGATCTGGCAGCCGCGCCGACTCCGAGAGTGATTCATCCGGAGAACTGTATAGATCACTGTCATGGCTGTGGCAGCCGGTGCTCTGTTGGAGCGATTACGTATGTGGGTGATGATACCGGATGGGTACCTCCGGCAAGAGGCGGGAAGACAAATGGGACAGCAGGCGGGTGCTGCGGCAGTGTGACGGAAGAAACGGATAAAAAGAATTGTGGCTGCGGATGCGGCAATAATTAGTAGCGGAAGGAGAAATGAAAATGGGATTATTTGGAAAAAAGAAAGAAAACAAGGAGGAAGCAGTGAAGGCAAAGTGCTCCTGCGGTAAAACAGCTGCTGATACAGTCCAGGAAGAAAAGTTAAGGATAGTGGGCAAAGCAGGACTGAAGACAGGGGATGTTTTGACAATCAAAATCCTGGGTTCCGGGTGTAAAAATTGCCAGACGCTTCTGCAAAATACAAAAGACGCAGTATCTGCAATGAGCGATCCGGCAAAGATTGAATACATCACGGATATGAAGGAAATCGCAAAGTATGGTGTGATGCGTATGCCCGCTCTGGTGGTGGGAGAGCAGGTCGTTTCCATGGGAAAGGTTTTGAAAGCGTCTGATATACAGAAACTGTTAAATAAGTTGGGACTCGCATGACATAAAAGATAAGTAAGGCCACGCATGACATAATAAAAGATAAGTAAGGTCACGCATGACATAAAAGATAAGCAAGGTCACGAATGACATAACAGAAAGGATAGACATCAATGGAAACAAAACAGCGGGCTGGTATCAGCTTTTTTCAGAAATATCTGACGGTTTGGGTTCTGCTCTGCATGGCGGCCGGTATTGTGATTGGCCACTTCATCCCGGCCGTTCCGGAGGTGCTGGGACGAATGGAGATCGCCGGCATCTCCATACCGATTGCGATTCTCATCTGGATCATGATTTATCCGATGATGATCAAGGTGGATTTCCAGAGTGTGAAGGAAGTCGGGAAAAATCCCAAGGGACTTTTTCTGACGTGGATCGTCAACTGGGTGATCAAGCCGTTCACGATGTATGGGTTTGCCTCCCTTTTTCTCTTTGTGGTTTTTAAAAATTTCATCTCGCAGGAGCTGGCGACACAGTATCTGGCTGGCGCGGTGCTGCTTGGTGCCGCTCCCTGCACGGCGATGGTTTTTGTCTGGAGCACTCTGGTGAACGGCAATCCTGCCTATACCGTGGTGCAGGTAGCGACAAATGATCTGATCATTTTGATCGCCTTTGTGCCGATCGTGAAGTTCCTGCTGGGCGTTTCGAACGTAACCGTACCGTACAGTACGCTCTTCGTAAGCATTTTTCTCTTCGTGGTCATTCCGCTTGCAGGAGGCGTCATCACCCGCGTTGCGGTAACAAAAAAGAAGGGAAAAGACTATCTGGAGAATGAATTTGTCCACAAGTTTGACAACGCCACGACGATCGGACTCCTTCTGACCCTGGTGATCATCTTCAGCTCACAGGCAGAGGTCATTCTTGGTAACCCGCTGCACATCCTGCTGATTGCGGTTCCGCTCATCATCCAGACGTTTGTGATTTTCTTCCTCGCTTACGGAGCGGGCAGACTGATCCGGCTGCCGTTTGAAATCGCAGCACCTGCCGGCATGATCGGCGCATCCAACTTCTTTGAACTGGCTGTCGCGGTTGCGATTGCGCTGTTTGGAACCACAAGCCCTGCGGCACTTGCGACGACTGTAGGCGTACTGACAGAGGTGCCGGTCATGCTGACACTCGTAAAAATTGCAAATAAGACAAAGGGATGGTTTTCAGATGTCAGATAAAACAGCAGATAAAGCAACAGATAAAACAGCAGATAAAATCGTAGCATTCATCTGTACGCATAATGCCTGCCGCAGTCAGATGGCCGAAGCACTGGCAAAGTATGCCGGATATCAAGGGTACGAATTCTGCTCAGCGGGTTCCGTTCCGAAGGAACAGATCGATCAGAATGCAGTTCGTATCATGAAAGAAAAATTTGGAATTGACATGCATTCTCAGTATTCAAAGACGATCCGGGAAATCCCGGCTCCGGACATCGCCATATCCATGGGATGCGGGGTGAAATGCCCGTTCATCGGGAGAAATTTTGATGCTGACTGGGGACTTGAGGACCCGACTGGAAAATCAGATGAAGAATATCTGAAGGTGATCGGTCAGATACAGGAAAACCTGGAGAGAACGTTCAGGAAATAAACAGATCAATTGTTTTAAAAGATGGCACTTTATAAAGTCGTGCCCGGCATATTAATTGATATAGGAAAATATGGTTTATGGCTACATTCCAAATGCCGGTAATGTACGAATGGTATCACACATGATACTATGTTAGGAAAAATTGCGTACTTGATAGATAATTTAAATATGGTATCTTTAATGTACAAAGAAGGCAGTATATTAATTGGATACAGCAGATGTTTCTGCAGAAGGTATAAAAAAGTGGACAGATCTGTTCTGAGAGGAAGTGCCATGACACAGAAAAAAGAAATAAGACCGGAAGAATATATGAGTTACCCGGAGTATCTGGACAATATTAAAAAAGGAATTGTAACGAAGGATGGGCATTGCCCTGTCACTCCGCTTCTCATAATGCTGCAGGGCAGATGGAAATCACAGCTTATGTATGAGATGTGCATTTATGACACGGTTCGATTCGGACAGCTGAAGAAGGATCTTCCGGGCATTACAAATACGATGCTCACCAAAGGACTCCGGGAACTGGAGGACGACGGTTTGATCACAAGAAAGCAATTCAATGAGATTCCGCCGCACGTGGAGTATTCCCTGACGGAGATGGGAAGAGATCTGCTCCCGGTATTTTATGCGATTATGAACTGGGGTTTCAAGTACGAAAAAGAGCTGTATGGAGATACAGAACAAAAGTAAAGGGTGGTGGGACAGAAGATGGATCTTTTCGAATATGCAGCCGGGAAGCGGAAAGAAAACGAAGCTCCTCTTGCCGCCAGAATGCGTCCACAGACTCTGGACGAAGTAGTCGGACAGGAGGACATTATCGGGAAAGACAAACTGCTGTATCGTGCCATCAAGGCAGACCGGATCAGCTCGGTTATCTTTTATGGCCCTCCCGGCGTGGGGAAAACAACGCTTGCCCGTGTGATCGCAAGGACGACATCTGCAGATTTCCACCAGGTGAATGCAACGATTGCGGGAAAGAAAGACCTGGAGGAAGTTGTTGCAAAGGCAAAAGAAAACCTGGGAGGTTACGGCAGAAAGACAATTCTTTTTATCGATGAGATCCACCGCTTTAATAAGGCACAGCAGGACTATCTTCTGCCTTATGTGGAAGATGGCACGGTGATTCTGATCGGTGCGACGACAGAGAATCCGTATTTCGAAGTGAATGGAGCGCTGCTTTCGAGATCGAGAATATTCGAACTGAAACCCTTGTCGAAGGAGAATATTCTGACCTTAATTCACAGAGTATTCACTTCCGACAGAGGAGTAAAGCCCTACCATGCAGAGATCACAGAGGAGGCAGCAGATTTCCTTGCAGATGTGTCGGATGGGGATGCCCGTGCCGCGCTAAATGCCATAGAGCTCGCCGTTCTTACCACAGAACCGGGAAGTGACGGGAAAATCCACGTTACGCTGGAAGTGGCAGAGCAGTGCATACAGAAGAAGGCAATCCGCTATGACAAGACCGGCGATAATCACTACGATACGATCGCTGCTTTTATCGAGTCCATGTGCGGTTCAGATCCGGATGCGGCGCTTTATTATCTGGCCCGCATGCTGGAAGCGGGAGAGGATGTGAAGTATATTGCGCGCAGGATGCTGGTGGCGGCATCAGAAGAAGTCGGAAATGCAGACCCGATGGCTATCTGTGTCGCAGCATCGGCGGCGCTCGGTGTAGAGCGTGTCGGGATGCCTGAGGGAAGAATCATTCTCGCTCAGGCGGCATCCTATATTGCTTCCGCACCGAAATCCAATTCTGCTTATCTAGGCATTGAAAAAGCATTGTCACTGGTCCGAAAGACGGGAAATCTGCCGATTCCATCCTATCTGCAGGACTCCAGCTATAATGGTGCCAAAAAGCTTGGCCGTGGTGTCGGTTACAAGTATGCGCATAACTATCCGAATCACTGGGTGGAGCAGCAGTATCTTCCTGATGAGATCCGTGAAGAACGAATCTATGAGCCGAATGATATCGGCCACGAGGCAGACATCAAGGCTTATTTCAGAAAAATCGGGAAAGAACCGGAGCGATACGCTTACGTTGACCCGTTGCTTTCGGGAAAGCCCGAAAAACCATGGGAAGATTGATCATGAAGAGGGACAGAAGTCTGTAAAGGCAAAGAAACAATGATCAGGCGTGAAGAGATATTTATTATGATGAAGAATTCAAAGGTGAGTGAGTTTGTGAAAAATTTCTTGACAAAAAATCCTGCTCTGCTTATAATCGACTCAAACCATTGAGGAAGAGTAGTAGCTTTGCAGGAAGCGTACAAGAGAGCTGCAGGTGGTGGGATTGCAGCCGTAGATGCGGAGTGAATGGACTTCTGAGGGCGGTCTGAGCGGCAGGAATATGTCAGGTAGGAACCGACGGGAACCCATCCGTTATCAATCGGGAGCACATGCAGGTGTGTGGAATGAGAGAGTATTCGGAAGAAGAAGCCCTCGGGAACGGAATCCCGTCCGGCAGTTCCGGTATACTAATCTGGGTGGTATCGCAGGAGAAATTACAGCTCTTGTCCCAAATACGGGACAAGAGCTATTTTTATTGTATAAGCTCTTCGAAAACGCAGACAGGCTCGTCGCACGCGAAGCGCGCGAAAGAGACTGAATGCGATTTCGAAGGCAACAGGTATGAGCACGAAGTGACGCGTAAGCGGCATGGAAGTGCTCATACCTGTAGGATTGCGAGAGTGCGAAGCACGGAGCAATCCGTAGCTTATACAATAAAAGTAAAAAGAGCTCTTCGAAAACGTAGTCAGGCCGTCTTCCGCGAAGCGCGCGTAAGAGACTGAATGCGATTTCGAAGGCAACAGGATACCATCCCCCTCCGTTCAAACAATTCCGGCATGAAAGGCACATATGTTTTCAGCAGAAGGAATGAACAAGTAAGAGAGGAGAACAAAACTATGAAAAATTCAGCATTCAGAAAAATCGCAGCAGTCGCGGCAGCCGGCATCATGACATTCTCACTTGCAGCATGCGGCAGCAATAGCGCAGCATCGGGAACATCGGCAGCAGGTTCCTCTGCTTCGTCCGCGTCAGCGGCCGGGTCATCTTCTGAGTCGGTTGCGGCGTCCGTGACCGGAACATCGGTTACGGGAAGTTCGGCAGGAGCTGCGTCTGGAAAAACCTACAAGGTAGGCATTGTACAGTATGTGGATGACGCATCACTGAATCAGATTGAGTCCAACATTGAGTCAGAGCTGGACGCAAAGGGGAAGGAGCTTGGCGTTACCTTCGATTATTCCGACTACACATACAACGGACAGGCGGATGGAACCGTGCTCCAGCAGATTGCGTCCGAGCTGATTGCGGACCAGGTAGATATCATCGTCCCGATTGCGACACCGACAGCACAGATCATGCAGACGGCGACGAAGGATGATCCGATCCCGGTCGTTTTTGCAGCATGCTCGGATCCGGTCGGCGCAAATCTGGTTGAGAGCATGGATGCGCCCGGGTCAAATATCACCGGTACCTCTGATGCGCTGAATACCGAGGCGGTGTTGAATCTTATGCTGGCACAGAACCCGGATCTCTCCTATGTGGGTCTTCTGTATTCCAACAGCGAAGATGCCTCAAAGCAGCCGATCGCGGATGCAAAGGCATTCCTGGACAAAAAAGGAATCAAGTATATTGAGAAAACCGGAACGGATACGACAGGAATCACCGACGCGGCAAATGCGCTGATCGCGGAAGGAGTCGATGCAATCTTCACACCGACCGATAACACGGTGATGACCGCTGAGCTGGCAATATATCAGAAGCTCGCAGAGGCAGGAATCCCGCATTACTGCGGAGCAGATTCCTTTGCCCTGAACGGAGCGTTCGTCGGATATGGCGTAGATTATGCAAATCTGGGAACTGCTACGGCAGACATGGTCGCAGATATTCTTGTCAATGGAGCGGATCCTGCAAAGACTCCGGTACAGACCTTTGACAATGGTATCGCGACTATCAATACGGATGTGTGCGAGACACTTGGCTATGATCTGGATAAGGTTAAGGCGGCGTTCAAGCCCTATTGCACCAGTGTCGAGGAGACAACAACCGCAAAAGAGTTTGAGAATTGATGATTAGCTGCTGCACACTCGTGACTTTAGGCGTGTGAGGCTTCACGAAACCATATATTGCGTGATAGAATAGAGCTGACGCATGCAATCGCGTCAGCTTTTTAAATGTCAGAGAATAAATTTCGGGAGGGTTTGAACGTGTCAGGTTTTCTAACGATAGGAATTGTCCAGACAGCTTTGGAGCTCGGACTGATCTATGCGCTGGTTGCGCTCTCATTGTTTATCAGCTTCAGTATTCTGGATATCTGTGATCTTTCAACGGATGGATGCTATACACTCGGGTGCGCGGTCGGAGCGGTGGTGACAATTGCGGGACACCCGATTCTGGCTATTTTTGCCGCAATGGCTGCGGGGGTCTGCTCGGGATTCATCACCGCGATCCTGCAGACAAAATTCGGCGTTCAGAGTATTCTGGCCGGCATTATTGTGAATACCGGTCTTTACACCATCAATCTGGCAGTCATGGGATTTTCATCCAACCTGTCGCTGTTCGGCTCTCCGACGGTTTTTGATATGTTCAAATCGTTGAACCCCTCTAAGGTGTGGAAAAGCTGGAGCCCGTTTGTTCTTCTGCTGATCATTCTTGCCGTGATCGTGCTTGCGATCCATTGGTTTCTCGGAACAAGGCTTGGCCTTTCGATCCGCGCAACCGGAGACAGCCCAGCAATGGTGCGCGCCTCTTCCATTAATCCGGCATTTACGACGATCGTAGGTCTGTGCGTCGCAAACTCACTGACCGGTATGGCGGGATGTCTGATCGGACAGTATAACGGGAACAGCGATATCAACCTTGGAACGGGAATGGTCACAGTCGCGCTTGCTTCGCTGATCATCGGGGAAATGTTTTTCAAAAACCGTGGCATGCTGATGCGGATTATCGGTGTGATCATCGGTTCGGTTCTGTATCGATTTGTCATGTCTGTCGCGCTGCGGCTGAAAATCCCGACAGAAGCATTCAAGCTGGTGTCGGCTTTGATTGTCGCGGTGGCGCTCACTGCTCCGCAGATCCGGAAGCTGATTGCGCTGCACGCGCAGAAACGTGCCTCCATGAAGATGAGTATGGAAGAAGCGGAAGAGGAAGAGGGAGGTGACAGATCATGCTGAAGCTGAAGAATGTCAGAAAAACCTTCAATGTCGGAACGGTCAATGAGAAGAAGGCACTGACCGGTGTAAACCTTGTGCTTGAGGATGGCGATTTTGCCACGATCGTAGGCTCTAACGGCGCGGGAAAATCAACGATGTTCAATGCGATCGCGGGAAGCTTTTACCCGGATTGCGGAAGCATCATTCTTGACGGGAAGAATATCACCTATGTCCCGGAGTACAAGAGAAGCGTTTATATAGGAAGACTTTTTCAGGATCCCCTGATGGGAACGGCTCCACATATGACGATCGAGGAGAACCTTGCCATTGCCTATCTGAGAGCCTCGAAGAAACAGCACGCGATTTTCAGCAGAATCAGCAGGAAGGAGAAGGAATTCTTCCGGGAGCAGCTTTCCCTTCTCGATATGGGGATGGAGGATCGCATGAAGAATCCGGTCGGACTGCTGTCCGGTGGTCAGAGACAGGCACTGACGCTTCTGATGGCGACGATGGTAACGCCGAAGATCCTTCTTCTGGATGAGCACACGGCGGCGCTGGATCCGGCTACCGCTTCGAAGGTTCTGGATCTTACGAGAAAGATTGTCGCTGAGCGGAAAATCACCTGTCTGATGGTCACACACAACATGAATCAGGCGCTTGAGCTCGGGAACCGGACGCTGATGATGAGCGACGGCAGAATTGTGTTTGATGTAAAGGGAAAAGAGCGGGACGGCATGACAGTAGAGGATCTGCTGGAGAAATTCGCGCAGGGAACCGGTCGAAGCTTCAACAATGACCGTATCCTTCTGTCGACAGAGCAGGGCGACTGAGTGCGACGGGGACTGGATGCTTTGCATCTTGATAATATAATCCACTATAATCCACATGAGGAACAGGGTGAGGATGCTCACCCTGTTCTTTGTGAATTATGTGGAAAAAAATATCTCCGAAATTATAAAATTTGGTTTAAGTGAGGGATAATGTTATGCTACAATCGTAAAGGTAGTGTAAACACAAAGATAGTCGGAGAAGCATTGGATATGGCATGGAAGACCTTTCAAACTGTCATATCAGCTGCGCGGTGCGGAAAAATGGATAGATGACCGCCGTGAAGCTTGCAGGACTATCGGAAAAGCAAGTTGTACCGGGGCAATGGGGCTTCCGGTGCAGGAGGAAAATTGATGTCAATATATAATCTGTTCGCACTTGTTGGTGGGCTGGCTTTCTTTCTTTTCGGCATGAATGTCATGTCGAATTACCTGGAGAAAATGGCGGGCGGCCGTCTGGAGGGCATCCTGAAAAAGCTCACAGCGAACCCTTTTGAGAGCCTTGCGCTGGGCGCGATCATCACCATCGCGATTCAGTCGTCTTCGGCTCTTACTGTCATGCTTGTCGGTCTTGTCAATTCTGGTATTATGGAATTCGCTTCCACAGTAAATGTGATCATGGGATCAGATATCGGCACCACGCTTACGGCCTGGATTCTCTCCCTGAACGGCATTTCCTCGGACAACATCTTTGTGTCCATGCTGAAACCGCAGAATTTTGCTCCTATTGTGGCGATCATCGGTGTCATCATGATTATGGGCTGCAAGGAACAGAAGAAAAAAGACATCGGAACGATTCTCTGCGGCTTCTCTGTCCTGATGTACGGCATGACATTGATGTCGGATTCGGTTTCTCCGCTGGCAGAGATGCCCCAGTTCCAGAACATTCTGATTGCGTTTGACAATCCGATCATCGGCGTTCTTGTCGGAACGGCATTTACCGGGGTTATTCAGGCTTCCGCGGCATCCATCGGTGTACTTCAGGCACTTTCCCTGACGGGAAAAATCAGCTTTGGCATGGCTATACCGATTGTCATGGGCGCAAACATCGGCACCTGTGTGACGGCGATTCTGTCAAGCATCGGCGTCAGCCGAAAGGCGAAGCGGGTTCCTGCACTGCACATCCTGATCAAGATTCTCGGCACCATTATATGGCTGGTGCTTTATATTGTTCTCCGATATATTCTGAGACTCCCGATTTTTAATCATGTGATCAATTCTTTCCAGATCGCGGTCTTCCATACGATCTTCAACATCGGAACCATCGTCATTCTGCTGCCTTTCTCACAGAAGCTTGTGCGCCTGGTTGAACGAATGGTCAAGGTCGATGAAAACGATAAGACCGAGATGGAGAAGTACACACTGCTCGATGAGCGTCTGCTCCTGTCCCCGGGTCTCGCGGTCGGTCAGTGCCGGGAGAAAACAATCGAGATGGCGAAGATCGCGCGTGAGGCGTTCTCCAGCGCATTGAATATGTTCGAGCACTTCGACAAGGAGGAAATTGAAAGGATTGTCAAGAAAGAGGAGGAGCTCGACTATCTGGAGGATGAGCTCGACACATATCTCGTACGCCTCTCCGCCAAGGATATGACGGAGTCAGACAGCGACCAGATCTCCGAGATGCTTCACTGCATCAATGATTTCGAGCGTATCGGCGACCACGCGATCAATATGACGAAGCTTGCGAGACAGATGCATGATCAGAAGCTTCAGTTTTCCACACATGCAAAGTCGGAACTTGCGGTTCTGACGGAAGCTTTGAATGAGATCATGACCCTTACCCTTGAGTCCTTTGAAAAAGACGATCAGCAGCAGGCAAAGCTGATCGAGCCATTGGAAGAGGTTATTGATGATCTGACCAAGGAGATCAAGAATCGTCATATCGATCGCCTGAAAACCGGCGAGTGCAGGGTGGAACTGGGGATTATCCTGACCGATTACATTACGAACTGCGAGAGAGTGTCTGATCATTGTTCCAATGTCGGCGTTTGCATCATCCAGACAAAGAATTCCAGCTTTGAGACGCACGGATACCTGAACGAGGTGAAATACGGCGGCGAATCAGAGTTTGTCGATGAGTTTGACTCCTATCAGGGCAAGTACCGGCTTCCGGCGGTGGAAGCTGTCGGAAAGAAGAAATTAAAAAAAGCTAAAGATAAGGGCGGCAAGGAGGCAAAGGAATCCAGAGAGACGAAGAGTTCCAAGGACAAGGATTCCAAGGCAAAGGCAAAGACAGGCAAAGGCAAGGCACAGAAGGCTTGACTTGGTTTGGGACAGATGCAAGATCTGGAAAGCGTGATTTCATTATGGATATCAACGGAGCCAAAATAATCAGGCAGAGAATGACCTTTACCGGCGATGTGCAGGGAGTCGGGTTCCGGTATCGCGCAAAGTACGCGGCAAGGGAGCTGGGCGTTACCGGCTGGGTGGAAAACGAATGGGACGGTTCCGTCGTCATGGAAGCCCAGGGAACGAAGGAGCAGCTCTACCGGCTTGTATACAATATCAGCAGGGGAACCTGGATAAACATCGAACATGTGAAGCGGGAAAACATTCCGGTGGAAGAGCATGAATACTATTTTGATGTGAAGGGATATTGAGAACAGTGACCTTCAAAGAATGAGAGGCTTGAATGGGTCCGGCAGCTTGCTGCCGGGCTCAAATTATTTACGCGAACAGTGAGCCGCAGCCGAATGCGAAGTATTCGTGTGCGGCGAGCGTCGCGATAGCGAGATAAAACTCGCGCAGCGTGTTTTATCTCGTTCCTTTTACAGAATGACGCTTAGTAAATGTATACTCACTGTATCGGTTTATTGACTTATCAATTTATCGGTTTAACAATTATTTTGAAGAATCGTCGCCGGTGAGATGATATTCAGGCAGCGATCTTGCTTTGCCGGATGGAAAAGCGCAGAGATCCGTTAATTCGTATGATGTTTTTTGAATCGCATTCCGATCAGTACCGCTGCGACTGCGATTATGATTCCGATCCCAATTCCAAGAATGACACGGTATCCGAATGAATGGCCGGCGGCTGTCGCATCTCCGGAAACGATATCGTCCGCCTGTTCATATTGACGGTTCTTGAGGGCGATCTTTTGAAAATCTTCATAGGAATACGCCTGTCCTTCCTTTAATTCCTCATCCACTCCGGTTTGCGCAATATTTTGACTGTCTGAAGTAATCATTGCGCTCTGTCCCTCCGAGGAATCGGCTGTAATCGATTCGTTTGAGAAGTCCTTTGCGTTAGCGCTGGATTCATAGGCAGTGGAGATGCTCTTGTCAAACGGAATGTAGACACAGCCGTTCCCGGCATCTGCAACCAGAATCAGATCATGAATTCCGGGAACTCCGCCTATCAGGCAATGGTCTGTTTCGGAAGAAAGTCCGTTTTTATCCAGCAGTTCATGAACCTGCTGTTCTGTGCTCTGGGGAGTCGTTTCAAAGGTGAGACTTGCGGGTATCCATTTTCCCTCATTGCTCTTGATTTCTTCTTTTTCTTCTTCCGTAAGAAGACTCGAGGTGGAAGTGTTCAGAGGAAGTCCTTTACTGACTTCAACAATGGCTGCCTGCCCATCTGCTTGAATCGGCACGATATAGCACATGGGAGCCTTCGCGCATAAATCCATGACTTTCCGGAATGATTTACTGCTTTCGCTGAAAAGATCTACATCAATATAAATTCCGTAGGCGCTGTCATAATCGATCGTGATCTGGTCGGGCTTTTTGGAATGTTCCGTTTCATAACATTCCGCAGCCATCTTCTGTATGGCTTCTGAGGATTCCTTTAAATCTGCGGGTATCGCCGCCGCAAAGACCGTATTGTGCAGGATGAGTACAGACAGAAGCGGAACCAAAGTGGTTGTTACGATCAACAACAGGATGTATTTAAAAAACAATTTGTTTTTCATAGCGCTTCTCCTTTTTGTTAATATCTGGCTATAATGGGTCAGTTGTCAAGGAGAAAATCAAGGCAAATCATTATCATCACGACAAGTTTATATAGTATCTTTTAATTTGTTTAATAAAACATAAATCCCAACCAATACCAAAATAGTAATTCCAAGTATCATATACATTGTTCCGATATTTACCTGACTTCCGAAAAAATAAAGATTGCAATCAAGGGAATCTTTAAGCTTTTCAATAACCTCTGCTGGAATACCTTGATTTTGCATTTCGGCAAGGGCCCCTTGCATGGTATGATTTCGGATAAGTGATGTACCATAAGTACCCGGCAAAAATAAGACTATTTTTTGCAGCCCTTTTCCGAATGAAGAAATAGGCATATATGCGCCGCAAATGAACCCATATCCCGCACTGATGATTGTGCCTACCGCTGAAATTTGTTCTTGCGTTGATAAGAAAAAGTTAATAATCGAAGATAATGCTGTTCCAAACAAAACAAGAAGTAAAACATCAAGAAACAAAAAGAATATGTCTTTGAGCGACATATACCAGCCGACAATAGCCACATAAGCGAGACAGATACCCGTTGCAGAAAAGCAAATAATCAGTGTTGAAAGCAAGGCCGCAACAAAATAACTGAGCGAGAGTGCAGCTGGCTTCACGGGAGATATTCTTAAATCTCTTATCGTACCATTTGCCTTATCCTGCACCATTAAAAAATTAGAACAAAATGCAACCGTTACACACGAAACAGCAAGAAGGGATGAGATCAGCTGACCGGCTACCAGTCCCTCTATTATGTCTTCTGATAATGTTACTGAATCGGGCAAATTAGATGTAAAACCATCCCGATACACATTCCCGAGAAAAGTCACATAAAGTACAAGCAATATCGCAGGCGTTATCAAAGAGGTAAAGAACATGCCCTTATCCTTAAAAAACAATTTGCTGTTTCTTTTGATAAGTGTGAAAGCTGTATTCATTTTTCTTCACCTCCCGCCAGTGTTTTGCCCGTAACAGCAAGAAAAACATCGTCCATCTTTCCTTTTGTTATTTCGTAATCATTAAACAACTGCGGATTACGAATAATCAGTTCGGTAGCAGCCTTTGTATCCGGTATAGAAAGGCGATAACCGTTTCTGGTTTGCTCATATTCCACATCAAGTGCCTTAATGTCCTTTTCCTTTACATCATAAATTGTGATGTAATCCCCGGTATAAAGATTTTTTAATTCAAGAGGAGTGCCCTCTGCGGATATTTTCCCATCGTCAATGATTACAACATAATCAGCTTCCGCGGCTTCTTCCATATAGTGCGTCGTTAAAAATACAGTCATGTTTTCATTCCTGCGAAAACTTGAGATGACATTCCAGATAAGTCGGCGTGTCTGCGGATCAAGCCCTGTTGTCGGCTCATCAAGAATAAGGATTTCAGGCTTATGAAACAAAGCCCTTGCAATATCAATTCTCCGGCGCTGTCCTCCTGATAATTTGCCAACGGTGCGTTTCAACAGGTTTTCAAAATCTAATATTTTCGCCAGTTCCGCAAGTCGTTTCTTAAAATCCATTCCGGTAATGCCATACAAAGCGGCACGACTTTCCAGATTATCATAAACAGAAAGGGCGGAATCCAGGGCAGATGATTGAAAAACTACACCCAGTTCGCGCTTAATATCGTCCACATCCTTATCTAAATCGTGCCCGTCAATAAAAACGCTTCCGCTGTCTTTCGGCAGCTGTCCGCACATGATATTGATTGTAGTTGATTTTCCTGCCCCATTGATACCAAGAAAAGCAAACAGCTCTCCCTTTTTCACGCGAAAACTCAAATCCTGAACAGCGTTTACACTTCCAAAACTCTTGTTAAGATTATTGATTTGAATAATATCGCTCATTCGCTTTCCTCCTGTTTACTTTTACCTGTAGAATTACGAGCTTCTAATTCTGATTTATCCTTTTAATTCCATACTGACAGCCTGCTCCAGTGCTGTCAATCCATATTTCTTACGGCTATGAACTTTTAGGCGGTAGCTTTTTATTTACGCGAACAGTGAGCCGCAGACGAATGCGAAGTATTCGTCTGCGGCGAGCGTCGCGATAGCGAGATAAAACTCGCGCAGCGTGTTTTATCTCGTTTCTGATTTCTCTTCGGAAGTTCCGTTCACCTGTGCAGGAGGGAATTATCCAGGACCGTTCATAATCATGCCTGAATGGTCCGCATACATCAGCAAGGACAGCTGAGCTTCCCTTGTTCAGAATGGACAGATCTGTCCTGTGTGTAAGGAAGAGATTCTTGTATTTACGACCTTAGGACAAAAGAGGATAACCGTGAAGAAGAACGATCGAACACAAGAAAAACGCAGCAGGTGATCCTGCTTCGAAATAGCGGAATGGGCAGCCAAAAGAGATAGAGCTTAAGAATGCTCTTGAAATAATTTGTGCAGAAAGATATAATTATTTCATTACGAAACGTTTTGCTCTAGAAATATGACGAAAAAATTCGCCGGAGAGTGTAAGAGGGGGAAAAATATGCCTGCAACCATTAAGGACATCAGAGAGGAAACCGGCCTTTCGCTTGCGACAATTTCAAAATATCTCAACGGAGGAAATGTACTCCCGAAAAACAGGGAGAAGATCGAGGAAGCAGTGAATCGCCTGCATTACCGGCCGAATGAAATTGCACGGGGTCTGGTCACCAACCGGACAAAGACAATCGGTGTCATCGTGTACAACATTGCCAGTATCTTCAACGGGACGATTCTGAGCACCATCGGTAAGGAACTTAGAAAAAAGGGCTATGGTGTGCTGATCTGCGATTCCGCCGGAGACGCGGAGATGGAGCACTCGAATCTGCAGTTTCTTCTTAATAAGAAGGTGGATGGTATCATCATTATACCGGCAGAGCGGGATGCGGATTTTCTGCAGCCGGCGCGGGATGCCGGCATCCCCATTGTGTTGATCGACCGGGCTCTGAATGGAAACAGGGAAGACTGTGTTACCATCAATAATAAAGAAGCCGCGGAGGAAGCAGTGAATACTCTGATTGGTGCGGGACACAGAAAGATTGCAATTATCTGTTCTGATCATGAATACACCGGAGCGCAGAGAAAGCAGGGATATCTGGAGGCGATGGAACAGCATGGGCTTGAGGTGCGAAAAGAATACATCAAGACTGGAAGCCAGACGGTGGATTACGGATATCAGAGCATGAAAGAGCTTCTGGCATTGCCGGAGCGGCCGACGGCGGTTTTTATGGCAAATTACGATATTAACCTGGGAGTTGTTATGGCGGTGAATGAGTCCGGATTTCACTGCCCGGAAGATATTTCTTTGTTTGGTTTTGATGATCTTCTTCTGCCGAGGATCATCAGTCCGAAGCTTTACGTGATGAAGCAGCCGATGGAGGAACTTGGGTCCAGAAGTGTAGAGCTGCTGCTGGAACGGATCAACAGCAAGGAAGATCTTGCACCCAGAAACGTTGTGCTGAAGGCAACGGTGATGAAGGGGGATTCGATTCGCCCGATAGGGGGATGCGAGTGCTGAGAATAAATGTGCAGAGTTTTAGAGTTTGTGCAATTGAACGACAAACTGTGAATTCACACGTTTTATTTGTGCAAAAACTATTGACAAGAAATGTGAATTAAGCCATAATAGGACACAGCGAAACGTTTCACCATGACAGGTTTTGGTGAAATCTCACAAAACGCCGGATGCCACGGGTGCCGATAACCGCAGATCGTCCGGAGCTTTGAAAGGCAAAAACTATGCATCGGGAGGGAGAAAATTGGAAAAGATCAAGCAAAACCCAATCGTCAAGAAAATCGGATTCAACAGGATCATACTGATTTGCGTATTGATTCTCATGTACGTGGCATTCTGTGTCGGAATCAAAGGATTTGCGGCCGCGGGTACAAAGCACCTGCTGAATACCATGAACTACGTTTATTTTCTTGGCTTCTTGTCACTCGGCGTTACCTTTGTAATCGCAACAGGAGGTATCGATTTCTCGATCGGACCAGTTATGTTCTGTTGCGCGCTGGTCGGAGGCTATTGCCTGAATTCCTACAAAATGCCATTGGTTGCGGACATCATCATTGCAATCATTATCGGACTGGTATTTGGAATTTTCAACGGATATATGGTGGCGTATCAGAAGGTTCCGCCGTTTATCATTTCCATGGCGTCGATGAACATCGCGAAAGGCGCTGCTGCTGTATTCACCAAGACGCAGTCACAGAGCTGGCCGCTTTCCACGGACCCGGTGAACGGATGGTTCCGTAACATCGTATCCTTCAACGGTTTTCCGGTCGGACTGGTGATCTTTGCCATCGCGGCTGTCATCTGCGGCATCATTCTCTACAATACAAAGATGGGACGTTATATCCTCTGCCTGGGATCCAATCGTGAAGCAGTCAGATTGTCCGGCGTCAACACAAAGAAATGGGAGATGAGCGCATATGTAATGTGCGGACTTCTCACCGGAATCGCTGCAATTTTCTTCGTGGCAGCATATACCACAGTTCAGCCCGGATATGGCGATCAGTACAACAACGAGGCCATCGCAGGATGCGTCATGGGAGGAACTTCCATGGTCGGCGGTCTTGCATCTATTCTCGGAACGGTAATCGGTGTATTTATCATTTCACTGCTGCAGGAGGGAATCCTTGCACTTGGACTTGGTAAAGATATACAGCTGATTGTAACCGGTATCATCGTTATCGTCGCAGTATACGCTGATGTAACCGCCAGACGCAGAAAGAACTAAGGAAAGGAGAAGAGAATGGGCGAAGTCATTTTAACAATGAAGGGTATCGATAAATCTTTTCCTGGCGTTCACGCACTGGATCATGTAAACCTCGAGGTCAGAGCCGGTGAAGTACATGCGCTGATGGGAGAAAACGGTGCCGGAAAATCAACACTGATGAAGGTTCTTACCGGAATTTACAAGAAGGATTCCGGAACAATCACATATTTTGGAAAAGAAGTAGAGTTCCACAACACAAGAGAGGCTCAGGACGCGGGCGTAGTCATCGTGCACCAGGAGCTGAACATGGTCGGCGATCTGACCGTTGCGCAGAATATCTTCATCGGCCGGGAGCCGAAGAAGGGAATCCGTATCGATGACAGAAAGATGATCGAGGATTCCAAAAAACTGTTTGAGCGGCTGAAGATCGACATCAACCCGAAAGAGAAGATGAAGAATCTGACAGTCGGAAAGCAGCAGATGTGCGAGATCGCCAAGGCAATTTCCCACGACTGCAAGCTGATTATCTTCGATGAGCCGTCTGCCGCGCTGACAGAGAAGGAAATTGATGATCTGTTCAAGATCATCCGTGATCTGCGGGAGCAGAACATGGGTATCATTTACATCTCTCATCGTATGGATGAGATCAAGGTCATCACAGACCGTGTAACGGTCATGCGGGACGGCGGATATGTAGGAACGCTGATTACCAAGGATTCCACGAAGGAAGACATCATCAACATGATGGTAGGACGTGTGATCTATGAGGATCCGAAGACACACAGCATGTGTCCGCCGGACGCACCGGTTGTTCTGAAGGTGGATCATCTCAATGCGGGTCACATGGTTCAGGATGTGAGCTTTGAGCTTCACAAGGGAGAAATCCTCGGATTCTCCGGACTGATGGGTGCGGGCCGTACCGAGACGGCGAGAGCAATCTTCGGCGCAGATCCGAAGCAGAGCGGAACGATCTCGATCATGGGCAAGGACGGTAAGCTGCATGAGGTTACGATCAACAATCCGCAGGACGCGGTAAGAGCCGGAATCGGATACCTTTCCGAGGACAGACGCCGTTTCGGAGTAGTTGTACAGAAATCGATCATTGAGAACTCTACACTGGCATGTCTTGATGATTTTTCAAACGGACCTTTTATCAATAAGGCAAAAGAAAAGAAGGAGACAGAGAGACTGATCAAGGAACTCGCGACGAAGACACCGAGCGCGGATCAGCTTGTTATGAACCTGTCCGGCGGCAACCAGCAGAAGGTTGTCATTGCCAAGTGGCTGATCCGTAACAGTGATATTCTGATCTTTGATGAGCCTACCAGAGGTATCGATGTAGGCGCGAAGAACGAGATCTACAAATTAATGAACAAGCTGGCATCAGAAGGAAAATCGATTATCATGATTTCTTCTGAAATGACTGAGATTCTCAGAATGAGTGACCGTATCGTGGTTATGTGTGAGGGCAGAAAAACCGGTGAAATCCGGATCGAGGAAGCCACACAGGAGAACATCATGGATAAGGCTACTCGGAATATCAATTGAGGGGGAGACAGACATGACGAAGAAGAAATCTTTATTGAATGATCAGAGATATATAGCGTTACTCATCGCGATTCTGCTGATGGTAATCTATTTCATATTTAGTAAGGAGTTCCGTAAGTATTCTTCTATCCTTAGTATGCTGGACTTCTCTTACTATGACATGCTGATGGGCTTCGGTGTAACCTTCCCGCTGATTACCGCAGGTGTAGACCTGTCCATCGGTACCGGTATGGTATGTTACGCGCTGGTCGGCGGAACCCTGATCCGGAACAACAACATTCCGGTTGTGGCTGCCATGTTGATCTGCATCCTCTTCGGATGCGCGATCGGACTTCTGAACGGAGTTCTGATCGGTGTCATGGGACTGGCTCCGTTCATTGCCACCCTTTCCACCTGCATGATTACCCGTGGTATCGGATCTATGTGCCCGGCTACTCCGTGGCCGACGCTGCAGCAGCCCGGCGGATGGTTTCATTCGATCTTCAAGCTGACCTTCGGCTCCGGAAGAGGAGCGTTTAAGTTCCCCATCGGATTTTTCGTGATGCTGGTGCTGATGTTTGTCATGGAGTTCGTTCTGAATCACACCAGATTCGGCCGTTATACCATCGCCATCGGATCGAACAGAGAGGCAACTGCTCTTTCCGGAATTAATGTAAAATTCTATCACGTAATGGTTTATGTTGTCTGCGGTTTCTTTACAGGACTTGCGGCGATCGCCTATGCGGCGGTAACGCCTACCGTACAGCCTGGTACCGGAGCCGGACTTGAGATGGATGCCATCGGCGGAGTATTTGTCGGCGGTGTATCCGCAACCGGCGGTTACGGTTCCATTATCGGAACCTTCATTGGTGTTATGATTATCTGCCTCCTGAAGACAGGTCTTCCCTACATCGGCCTGCAGGCGAACTGGCAGCAGATTATCACCGGTGTGGTTCTGATTGTAGCCGTACTGATTGATATCATCAAGAAACGCCGCGCAGCTGCAGTCTGAAGCTTGCATTCAGCCGCGGACGGGTGCAGAAGGTTCTTTGCTGTCAGACATATTTGACGGCAACAAGCCTGAGAATTGCATCCGGCCGCGGATCCAGAAAAAGATTTGATGTTTTCAAAGAATTTATACGAAAATGACAAAATTTCAAATAATAATTTGTGGATGATTTTGGACACAGATTATTCAAAAAATGTTTACAGTTTATTCAAAAAATGATATATTGGATTTGTTATTTCCGGAAGGGACATTTCGGAATGCAAATAAATACGAAAACTAATAAATGTATTTAAAGGAGGAACAACATGAAACGTAGAGTCGTAGCAACCTTAATGAGTGCAGCAATGGTAGCAACTCTGCTTGCAGGATGCGGATCAGGATCCACTAGCACATCTGCAAGCAAATCTGAGTCATCCAGCAGCTCAGCAGCATCCACATCCAGTAGCGCTGCAGCATCCACTTCCAGCTCTTCCACAGAAGCCGTAGCATCGACCAGCGGTTCTGAGACTGCAGCATCCACATCCAGCAGCTCCGCGGCAGAGAGCACAGATGACGCTACAAAGCAGTTTGACGGCCTGAAGGCAAACGAGGCTTACAACTTCCCGATGCTGGTTAAGTCCTTCCAGTCCACTTACTGGGATGCCGCTCAGCAGGGTATGAAGAAGGCAGCTGACGAGCTTGGTGTTACCTATGATTGCCAGGGACCGAACTCCGAGTCTGATATCGCTGACCAGGTTAACATGCTGAACTCCGCAATTTCTTCCAAGCCGGTAGGAATCGGCCTTGCAGCCTGCGATACAACTTCCGTACTTGACGCTCTGAAGACCTGCGCATCAGACGGAATTCCTGTTGTAGCATTTGATACCGGTGTTGCGGATGCTCCGGACGGATCCATCGTATGTACCGTAGCAACAGATAACGGACAGGCAGGCTCTGTAGCAGCAGACAACATGTATGATGCGATCAAGGACGAGATCAAGAACGCTGACGGTCAGGTTCGTATCGGTGAAGTTAACCAGGATGCTACCGCTCTGAACATTCAGCAGCGTGGTCTTGGATTCATCAACGAGATGATCAAGCTCATCCAGGCAGACGGCAAGACCGTTTCCGTAGAAGGCAACGAGTTCTATGTAAACAACGCTGAAGGCGCTGATACCGGTGATACAGATGTTGTAATCGAGGTAGCAGTTCCGGCACAGACAACTGTAGAGCTTTGCTCCACAGAGGCACAGACCATCCTTTCCAAAGAGGATACCATCGCAATCTTCGGTTCCAACCAGACCGCAGCAGAAGGTGTTCTGGCAGCAGATGCTAACCTTTCCGTTCTTGGCTCTGACGTATCCAACGGCGATGTTATCGGTGTCGGCTTCGACGCTGGTTCTACCATCAAGGCAGCAGTACAGAGCGGACAGCTCTACGGCGCAGTTACCCAGTCTCCTCTGATGATGGGATATTACGCAATCTATGCTCTGACAGCAGCTGCTAACGGACAGGAGCTTCAGGATGTTCCGACAGCAGGTTACTGGTACAATGCAGACAACATCGACGATCCGGAAATCGCTCCGAACCTGTACGACTAATTGTCTGTAAGTCAGTTTCATTCAGATGAATATCATTTAAAATGACGGGAGTGCGGCCGATGGCCGCGCTCCTTTTTACTGTATAAAGCCGTCGTCAAGCGGGCAGTTTTTGGGCATGCGAAGCATGCACAGAAAACTGCCCGCTTGAACGACGCTAACATGTATGAGCATGGAGCGGTGTGAAACACCGCGAGAATGCGAATATGCGCGGGCAGTGAGCCACACCCGCTCACACAAAGTGTGAAGCGGTGGGGCGAACGCCGCGACAGACCGACGAAGTCGGTCACATGTGGCAGCTGCGAGAGTTGCGAAGCAACGGAGCAGCTGGCTTTATACAGTGTGTGGCACAATGTATCGAAAACGCAGACAGGATTGTCACGCGCGTCGCATATGCAAATATTGATTTGCGAAGCCGATTTTGTTAGACTCAAAGTGTATATTAAGAAACAACTGCAATCCTGCAGGCCTATTGTGGCAAATTCTCTGTGACAGGTATACTCTGGGATCAGTATTGCGGCAGCTGAACTCCGGAGGGCATCATAACTTATCAGCTGAAGACAACGTTCTTATATTTTTATCTATCGGAGGAATTGAAATGACGGAAATCCAGTCAAGAGGCAGTCAGGTATTTGACCTGAAATCTCTTCGTGAGGCGAAGAAGGCAAAAAGTCCGGATGGCCCCGTATGTACCTATACGACATTTGATTCTGAGGCGGACACGGCGAATCCGGAGCATCCGTTTCTCATACTGAGACAGCCGTCCGGGGAAAAACTGAGGCACCATGTTACAGGCAATTTCATGAATCCTTCGAGAAGGACAGGGTTTGAGTATAAGACCGGGGCCGGTCCGGAGTATACCGATATCCTCAGGGTGGACCGCAGATTTGAGCAGATGATCAGATGGCTCGGAGAAAATCAGGTTCCGGTAAGGCTGTCCGGCTGTCAGATGGCGGATGGATTCGGAATTTACAAGGTTCATGCGGTCAATTATTCGGGAAAGGTTGCCGCGGGCACGGACGGATTTCTGCAGATGACGATCGGACGGATTCTGGCGGGGAGATTTCAGGAGGAATCTGACCCGGAGGAGGAAGAGGAGGAGCAGGAAGAGCAGGTAAAGCTGACGGACATTTCAAGCATGACGGATTTTCTGGCGTGTGCGGGAGCTGTACTTCCGTCGAATATCCGGAGATGGGCGCAGCGGAATCTGTCTCTGATCCGAACCAATACCATCAGCCAGGACGAGAGACGGCATGCGCAGCGTGCGCTTTCCATGATGCTGAATATTCAGTGGAAGGGCGCATGGTTTGAGTCGATCGATCCGAAGCGCGCCCGTGAAATTCTCGACGAGGAGCTGTACGGACTGGAAAAGGTGAAACAGAGAATCATTGAGACGATCATCCAGATCAACCGCACACACACTCTTCCTGCCTATGGACTCCTTCTGGCCGGTCCTGCCGGTGTGGGAAAATCGCAGATCGCCTATGCGGTCGCGAGGATCCTGAAACTTCCGTGGGCATCACTGGATATGAGTGCGATAACGGATCCGGAGGCACTGACCGGAAGTCCGAGAGTCTACGCGAACGCGAAACCTGGGCTGATCATGGAGGCGTTCTCGAGAGCAGGCTCCGACAATGTTGTCTTCATCATCAATGAGCTGGATAAGGCAGATCAGGGGGATTCCGGCGCAAATCCCGCGGACGCTCTGCTGACACTTCTGGATAATCTGGGATATACCGACAACTACATCGAGTGCATGATTCCAACGGGAGGCGTCTATCCGATCGCGACGGCAAACGACAAGTCTCGGATCAGCGCTCCACTGATGAGCCGATTCGCGGTTATCGATATTCCGGATTATACGCCGGAAGAAAAGAAGGTTATCTTCTCGAGATTTTCTCTTCCGAAGATTCTGAAACGGATGGGGATGAAGGCAGAAGAGTGCATCATTCCGGATGAGGCGGTCGATGTCGTGATTGAGAAATTTGCCCGGATGCCCGGCTGCCGCGATCTGGAGCAGGCGGCGGAACATCTGGCGGCGAATGCCCTTTATCAGATTGAAACGGGGGACCTTGCGGGTGTCACCTTCACACCGGAGATGGTGAGACAGATTCTCGGATGAGAGGCAGCACGGCAGACACAGCAAAAGACTGCGGAAGACAGCTGAGCAGCCGCAAAAAGGCTTCGCGAGGAACGAAGCGTAAACAGGAGGAAGTAACGTGTGCAAAGACTTACAACATATGATGTAAGTATATTTACGCACAGTTTGAGCGGCAGGATAGTCGCAATATTCCGGGAAACACCGGCCGAAGTTTGATTTGCGGGTGACAATACGAGTCTGAGGGTATATAATCGAACTCGTCAGGCAAAGCGGCGCAATGCAGCGGCGCGTGACAGTTATATAAGGCAGATCGCTGGTAGCGATCTTAGCAAAGGAGAGATGTACTATGGAAAAAGAAGAATTTTTAGCGGTTTATCGTCATTCACTCGCGCATATCCTTGCGAAGGCTGTCATTGAACTCTTCGGTAAAGAGAATGTACAGTATGCAATCGGTCCGCAGATTGAGAACGGGCTGTATTATGATTTCGTACTTCCGAGGACGCTGAACAACGATGATTACAAGACCATCGAAGACAAGATGCATGAGGTGATACGGAGAAGAGAACCGTGGACACGGAAGGTTGTATCCAAAGCGGAGGCGCTTGAAATTTTCAAGGATCAGAAGTTCAAGACAGAACTGATCGAGGAGCTTCCGGAAGACGAGACCATCACCCTGTACTATACAGGTGATGATTACGTTGACCTGTGCAGAGGACCTCACGTAGAGAACTCCCAGGAGTTGATGAATGTCGCTTTCGAGGTTCGCTCCATTTCCGGCGCGTACTGGAGAGGTGATGAGAACAGGGATCAGCTTCAGAGAATATATGTCACCGCATTCCCGGACAAGCAGCAGCTCAAGGAGTACAAAAAACTCCTGCGCGAGGCCGCAGAGCGCGATCACAAGAAGCTCGGACCGCAGCTTGAACTGTTTATGTTCGACGAGAGCGCTCCCGGAATGCCTTACTGGCTTCCCCGCGGGTGGAAGATGTTCAACGCGCTTCTGAATTTCTGGAGAGGAATTCATGAGGAGCACGGATATCAGGAGATTTCCGGACCAGTTCTCAGCAACTCCAAACTCTGGCAGACATCCGGCCACTGGGGCCACTATAAAGAGAATATGTTCATCATCCCGGGTGTCAAGGAGGATGAGAGCGATTACTATGCGTGCAAGCCGATGAACTGCCCGAACGCGATTCTGGTGTACAAGAAGCACTTGCGTTCATACAGAGATCTTCCGTTCCGCATCAATCAGGTAGATGTCATCCACAGAAAGGAGAAATCCGGAGAGCTGAACGGTCTCTTCCGTGTTCAGATGTTCCGTCAGGATGACGCGCATATCCTTGTGGCAGAGGAACAGATTGCTTCTGAAATCAAGGATATTATGAGCATCGCGACACAGATCTACGGAACCTTCGGACTGACCTACAAGGCAGAGCTTTCCACCAGACCGGATGATTATATGGGCGACATCAAGGTATGGGACAAAGCCGAGAAGGATCTGAAGGATATTCTTGACGATGTATACGGACCGGGCAATTATGAGGTGAACGAAGGCGACGGAGCATTCTACGGACCGAAGATTGATCTTAAGATGAAGGATGCTCTCGGAAGAGAATGGCAGATGGGAACCATCCAGCTGGACTTCCAGCTTCCGCTGAATTTTGATATGAAGTACGCGGCACAGGACGGCTCCGTAAAGCAGCCGGTAATGATTCACCGCGCGATCTTCGGATCGATGGAGCGTTTCATCGGTATTCTGATCGAGAACTACAAGGGAGCTTTCCCGTTCTGGCTGAGCCCGTATCAGGTGGCTGTTGTTCCGATCCGTCCGGAGCATAACGACTACGCGAAGAAGGTTGTAAACGCCCTCAAGAACGCGGGTATCCGTGTAGAGGTTGATTACGCGGACAAGAACATGAACGAGAAGATCAAGACCTACAAGACCTTCAAGGATCCGTATATCGTTGTTGTCGGCGACCAGGAGGCATCTTCGGATACTGTATCCATTACGGTTCGCGGTCAGAAGCAGCAGCTTCACAATGTACCGCTGGATCAGCTCGTTGCCATGTGCACGAAGATGGACAGAGAGCATCTGAAGGAGCTGATTGATACAGCAGAATGATGATGAACCCATGCGGCTGCTGCAGATCCATTCTGCGGCAGCCGCTTTCAGTTCTTGTCTGAAGGCGGGGCACTGATTGTACAGGTGAGCAGTGGAACCATTCTGCGGCAGCCGCTTTCGGTTTATCCCGTTCCAATTAAAGAAAGAGAGTGCAGATATGCAGTTCAAAGATAAGAAATTAGACCGCAACGCGCCATGCTGGTGCGGAAGCGGAAAGAAGTATAAACATTGCCATATGGATTTTGATGAAAAAATCCGTGAATTTGAGGTAAAGGGATTTATCGTTCCCGAAAGGAAGCTGATCAAGACCCCGGAGCAGGTCGAGGGAATCAAGGCCAGCGCGAAAATCAACATCGCGGTGCTCGATGAGGTCGCTTCCAGAATAAAGATCGGTATGAGCACCGAGGAGATCGACCGGATCGTGTATGATACGACCACAAAGATGGGGGGAATCCCCGCCCCGTTGAATTATGAGGGGTTCCCGAAGAGCGTGTGCACCTCGATTAACGAGGAGGTGTGCCACGGCATTCCCTCTCCGGATGTTATCCTGAAGGACGGAGACATCATCAATGTAGATGTTTCTACCATTTATCATGGCTATTTTTCGGATTCCTCCCGCATGTTCTGCATGGGGAACGTATCACCGGAGAAGAAAAAGCTTGTGGATGTCACGAAGGAATGTGTCGAGATTGGCATTCAGAGCGTGAAGCCGTGGACCTGTCTTGGGGACATGGGAAATGCGGTTCATCAGCACGCGCTGGAGAATGGCTACAGCGTTGTGCGTGAAATCGGAGGCCACGGGTGCGGAATTGAATTCCATGAGGATCCGTGGGTGAGCTACGTCAGTGTTCCGGGGACGGAGATGATGATGGTACCGGGCATGTGCTTCACAATTGAGCCAATGGTGAATATGGGCCGCGATGATATTTTCCAGGATGAGGAAAACGGCTGGACGATCTATACCGAGGACGGTCTTCCGTCCGCGCAGTGGGAGGTACAGGTGCTTGTGACAGAGAACGGATGCGAGGTCATCGCGTACTGAGGCCTTCGGATGAAGAACTCTTTGGACCGTCGGTGCGAGGATACGGCAATGATCTAAAAACTACACGTATTTTGGGCTGAGGAATTCTTTGGCTTGTCGGTTCGAGGGCGGATGCGGTGGCATTCCGGTAGATCTGGTAGAGATGAAGAGGTTTTTTGCTGCTTTGTGATAAGGCAGTAAAGGAAGTGTGCAGGGGGATATGATGGATACTGTGGGGAAAAAGAAAAAGGTGCCCCATTCTGCAGCGGGATGGTTTGCGTACGGTTTGCGCAACGGAATTCCGATCTGTATGGGTTATTTTGCCGTTTCGTTCGCGCTGGGAATCTCGGCCAGAAACGCCGGAATGAACAGTGTGCAGTCTTTTGTGATGTCGCTGACGATGGTGGCGTCCGCAGGACAGTTTGCGGCGATTAATCTGATCGCCGCGGGCGCAGGCATCTTCGAGATGATCACGACGTCGGTCATTGTCAATCTCCGGTATTTTCTCATGAGCTGCTCGCTTACACAGAAGCTTGATCCGAAGAGCAGCCCCCTGCACCGGTTCCTCCTGGCATACTGTATGACGGATGAGATCTTCGGATTGTCCGTCTCTGTGGACGGCTTCCTCGATCCGCGGTACACCTACGGGATCACTGCCGTTTCGGTCTCGGGCTGGTGTGCGGGGACGGTTCTCGGCGTGCTGATGGGGAACATCCTGCCGGCCTGGGCTTCCAATGCGCTCGGCGTCGCCATGTACGGGATGTTTCTTGCGATCATTATTCCGCCGGCAAAGAAAAATCATTTTATCGGCGGTCTGGTAGGTGTATCGATGTTTGCTAGCTGGCTGTTTTCCGTGATTCCGGGACTTGACGGTATCTCCTCCGGCTTCCGGGTCATCATTCTGACGATTGTGATTGCGGGAATTGCGGCAGCACTCCGTCCGCGAGAAGACGGAGAGGAATCGGCGGAGAAGGGAGAGGTGAACTGAGATGTCAGAAAACATATATCTTTCTCTGCTGATCATGGCACTTACCATTTATGCCATCCGGCTGCTGCCGTTTCTGTTCATCCGCAAACCGATCCGCAGCAGGTGGTTCCGGTCCTTTCTTTATTATGTCCCGTATGTGACCCTGGCGGTTATGACCTTTCCTGCCATTCTCACGGCAACCGATCACGTTGCGGCAGGCGCAGCGGCATTGATTGTCGGGCTGATTGTGGCATGGATCACAGAAGATCTTTTCGCGGTGGCGATCAGCTGTTGTGCGGTTGTGTTTTTGGTCGGACTGATTCTGTGAGCAGTTCATCGAGAGTCCTTCCATATGAAGGAAGAAATTCGTTCACGAAGTCCGTTACCTCCGGCATTTCAGCGGCAAGATGACGGATGGATTCTTCGGTGGTTGATTTCGCTGTCCGGAATTCCCGGTTGCCGGAATTCTCCTCCTCGATACATTTGATGAGCGCAGAGATTTTATCGGCGGCCTTGACCAGACGGCGCATATAGTGCTCTTCTTCCGTGCTCTCTGCATGGAAAATCCCTTCAAAGGCGGGACGGAGATCATCCGGAAGTTCATCGAGCAGACGGTTTTCGGAGTCCGCCTCCACTTCCTTGTAAGCTGTTTTCAGCTTCTGATTCGCGTATTTCACAGGCGTCGGCATGTCACCGGTTATGATTTCCGACGCGTCATGGTACAGGCCGCAGAGTGCGGCCTTTTCTGCGTTCAGATGTCTCCCGTATCTTACATTTCCTATGACGCAGAGCGCGTGAGAGATCATGGCGACCTCAAGGGAATGCTCGCTGAGGTTTTCCGGTCTGGAATTGCGCATGAGCGCCCATCTTTCAATGTATTTCATTCTTGAGATCGTGGCAAAAAAATTGTGCTGCATAGAAGCGTCCTTTCTGTATGGAATAATTCTTCGATCGACCGGAAGCTCAATGAAAGGGGCAGTGCCCGTTGGCGTTCACGGAAAAGCATCCTTCTTGCATAAAAACAGGAACTATATTACTATTGAACATGCGGGAGGCCGGCCGCGTGAACCGAGCGGGGGCAGCCGCAGCGCATAAATCTGTATCTTACAACTCCGGGAGTGACCTATGAAGTTCAACAAAAACATCCTGAAAAACCGTTGGGCATCCAATGCGCTGGCAATCAGCATCGGCGTTCTTGTATATTTGTTTTTTTCGCATCTTGATGTGGTCGGCAGATGCATCGCTGCCTTCTTCGGTTTTATCAATCCGGTAATTATCGCGCTGATTATCGCGTATGTCATGGATCCGCTGACCAAGGTATTCGAACACTACGTGTTCCGCCGGATGCGCAGGGAGACAGCCCGGAGAAATCTGGCCGTTGTCTGTACGATCCTGATTATTCTGGCCGGATTTGTGTTCCTGATGGTGGCATTGATCCCGCAGATTGTAAACAGCATAATTATTTTCTTCAATAATGTCAATGTATATGCGGATGAGATTCGAACGCTCCTCGCGAATCTGCAGGAGAAGGCAGCCGGATCAAGGTTTGATTTTTCCAAGATTCTCAACGGCGGTCAGGCGCTTCTGGATACCATAGTCGGGAAAATCCCTTCTAATGTAGACAGCATCATCAATACGTCGTTTTCGATCGGCAGAAACATTATGACCTGGGTGATTGCCGTGATCATGTCGATCTATTTTCTCGCGGACAAGAGCAGGCTTCAGGCGGGATTCGGAAAGCTGATGCACGCGATTCTCTCAGAACGGATGTTCCAGAGCTCCTGTAAATTCTGGAATCACTGCAATACAATCATGATCCGTTATATCGTGGGAGAACTTCTGGACGCGCTGATCATCGGAGTCTCAAACTTTGTGTTTTTCCTGATTGCGGGTCTGCCCTATAATCTTTTGATTTCCGTGGTGGTGGGAGTGACAAATCTGGCGCCGACCTTCGGACCGATCGTCGGCGGGGTTGTCGGCGCGTTTATCCTTGTGCTGAACAATCCATGGCATGCTCTGTGGTTTATCATTTTTACAATCATTCTGCAGACAATTGACGGTTATGTGATCAAGCCAAAGCTGTTTGGCAACACGCTGGGTGTCTCATCGGTGTGGATTCTCGTCTGCATTATTGTCGGAGGAAGAATGTTCGGCGTACCCGGAATCCTTCTGGCAATTCCGTTCGCGGCAATTTCGGATTATGTATACAACAATTATATTCTGGTGGTACTGGAAAACCGGAAGAGCAAGAGACGTGACCGGGAGCAGGCACAGGCAGAAAAAAACGGCCATGAGGCTGGCAGGAATGAAAGCGCGGAACCGGCGTCAGAGAGAAGAGAGGAAGCGGCGGACGAGAGAGGCGCAGAACCCAAATAAAGCACTGCCTTGATGGGAGACAGTGCTTCGGATAGATATTAGAGGTGGGTGATGATGCCACCTCTCATTTGAGGAGGCGGGGCGTGTGATGGGCACGTCCCATTTAGTTATGATGGGTATACATTCCCAAATGTCTGTTGCTGCACACTGCGTGTCCGCAGTCCTTCGTAAGACCGGCGGATTGGACTGCCGCGCATTTTTTCTGGAATGCAGATTTTTGTCGGCTCCCTGCCCGGAGAGGTCCGGGAGCCGGTGTGGAGGGATCTGAATTCCCCGCTTAGGATAATGCACGGCAGCGCCAAAGCGGCCGCGATGTCCGTGGCGTTCCGGACATCACAATTTTGAAAGGATTTTGTATGCAGCGAAGTTAGTGATTACTAACCACAGTTAATAAAATATCATAACGTGTTAAAATTGTCAAACTTTTTTTAAAATAAATCATCGGATTTTTTGGAACAGATTCAGTCCTTGGATTTTCCGAAGTGGAAGAGCCCCTTTTTCTCGAAAGATTCCGTCCGGCATCCTTTATAGTGATAACCGGTTTCCTCGATACATTTCTTCAGCAGATTGCTGTCAATTTCATCCTCTGTCAGGAAGGCAGCAGTGTTCTTGATGTGAGAGGCGGAAACCTTCTTTGCGCGGGGAAAAGTCTTGCGGATGACATCGCAGATATGAGCTTCGCACATTCCGCAGCTCATGCCTTCAATAGATGCTGTAGTCTTGTACATTATGTTCTCCTTTCCATGCTTCCATGCAGTTAACTGCAATTAACATATATTATAGCATTTGAACAGCTATGGTCAAGCGGAAAGGAGAACGTTCTTGCCTCAGGCTTCAGATGATTCCTTTTTCTGTGCTTCCTTTAAAATTTCATTGTACCTGGACATTGCCTTGAAGGTTTCCTCACTGATGTCATGTTCAACCTTGCATGCGTCAGTTCTTGCGATTTCGGGAGAAACGCCAATGGCGGTAAAAAAGTCGGTGAGCATCTTGTGGCGGCTGTAGATACGGTCTGCAATCTCCATACCGCTGTCGGTCAGGGTGATGAAGCCGGAATGATCCATGGTGATAAAACCGTTTTCACGGAGACGCTTGGTCGCGTAGCTGACGCTGGGCTTGGTTACGCCGAGGTGGTCGGCAATGTCAATGGAGCGGATATATCCATGCTGCTCCTTCATCATTAGCATTGCTTCAAGATAATCTTCCGCTGATTTCTGTATAGTCATAATTATTCACCTGCTTTCCTGTAAATCCATGATAGGAGAACGTGTCATGATTGTATATTCGTAATCGTTAGTCGTCTGCGAAAAAATGTCATGAGAACGTATCTGATATAAATCAATAGAGTTTGTAATGTGTGAGCAGATGCGGCTCACCGCTTGCGTATATTCGCACTTCGTGCTCATACCTGTTGTCGTCGAAAACGCCCAGATAAATCGTGCCACACACTGTATAAGTCCCCGCGTCACTTCGCTGCTTCGCAGCTTCCGTGCCGCTAACAGGTATTCGCACTTTCGTGCCGCTTACGCGTCACTTCGTGCTCATACCTGTTGCCTTCGAAATCGCATACAGTCTCTTACGCGCGCTTCGCGTGCGACGATCCTGTCTGCGTTTTCGAAGAGCTTATACAGTAAATGCTTATACGAAACAGAGTATCATTGTTCCTGTATAATTTCAAGATGCTTTTTAATTTATGTTAGAAATATTAAACACAAGTTCGCAGCGGGCATGATTTTTGAATCGCATAAAATTAAAAAGCCTATCGGATTTATGCATGTATCTGCTCGTGCGCATGTGATCCGTTGAGTGCGGTCATCTGTAACAAATGATACGGAAGAAAACATAAATATATGATATATTGTTTACACATTCAGGCAGAGGACAGTGAGCACACAGTGCACGTAAAGTCCACCTGCCGGAGTTGAGAACGGAGGTAATTGCGATGGCGGTAATGATGGGATGTCAGGGAAGAGATAAGACGCCGACAATCACGGAGAAAAGATGTCCGAAATGTGGACATCTGATTGAGATGTTCTCCACCGATACGGAAGTAAAGTGTGAGAACTGTGGGTTTGTCGTGTATAATGATGCGCTGAGCTGTGTGCAGTGGTGTGCATACGCAAAGCAGTGCGTTGGTGAAGAGGCTTATGAGCAGCTTATGGCTGTAGCGAAGAAGCAGAAGGAGAGAAGAGAGGCGGAGGAAAGTAAATGATTCGGAAAATTGTACATATAGATGAAGAAAAATGTAACGGCTGCGGTCTCTGTGCGAAAGCGTGTCATGAAGGCGCAATTGAGATGGTGAACGGAAAAGCACACCTGATCAGCGACAGCTACTGCGATGGATTCGGGGACTGCCTTCCGGAATGTCCGGCAGGGGCGATCACGATTACTGAGAGAGAAGCAGAAGAGTATGACAGAGAAGCGGTCAAGGAGAGAATGAAAATGAGACAGGAAGAAACAGAGTTCCACGGATGTCCGGGAAGCAGACTCCGGATGATCAACCGGGATAAAGGGTCGGACGAAGGAGAAGAGGGAGGGAAAACGATTCCTTCCGAAGCTTTCGGAAGTGAGGGAACGGACAGCCGCCGCGCGGCGGAACCAGTCAGCCGGCTGACGACATGGCCGGTTCAGCTTCGGCTGGTTCCCGTAGTTGCCCCGTTTTTCAGCGGAGCAAAGCTCCTGATCGCGGCTGACTGCACCGCTTATGCCTATGCGCGATTCCATGAGGATTTTATCAGAAACCATGTCGTTCTCGTAGGATGTCCGAAGCTTGACCCGCTGGACTACACAGACAAGCTTCAGGCAATCATTGAGCGGAATGACATCAAGAGTGTCACCATCGTGCGGATGGAAGTGCCGTGCTGCGGAGGACTGCAGTACGCGGCGGAGAACGCGCTGAAAAACAGCGGAAAATTCCTTCCATGGAATGTTGTAACCATCGGTATCGACGGAAGAGTTGTTGAAGATTAATTTTTTTCGGGAAATGATTCGGTCAAGATCCCCGCACAGATGCAGTGCTTTGTATCTGTGCGGGGATTTTGGATTTACGCGAACTGTGAGCCGCAGCCGAATGCGAAGTATTCGTGTGCGGCGAGCGTCGCGATAGCGAGATAAAACTCGCGCAGCGTGTTTTATCTCGTTTCAGGATCTGCGCAGGGAAATTCTGTCCTTCCGTATCTGAACGTATCCGCACTGGGATTTTGCCCTTGACAATAGTGCAAAAAACAATTAGACTGTTCTTGCTGAGATAAAATATATCTAACAACAGTAAGACTTATCTATCTTTTGCGCAGATACAGCTGTGAAGGACCTGCCCGTATGTGGCATATGCACCAGCAGGCCCGATGTCAATTATGACAGCAAAGTGAGCAGCGGAAGGAGGAATCGGTATGCTTCCATTAACGTTTGCATCGGAGGGAGACTGGGTTATTGTCCGAAAGGTCAGCGGTGCCGCTGAAACAAAAAAACACCTGGAGGATCTGGGATTTGTGGTTGGCGCTGAGATTCAGGTCATTTCTTCGCACGGCGGGAATCTGATCATCAAGATCAAGGATTCTTCGCTTGCGCTTGTCAGGGAAATGGCATCACGGATCATGGTTTCCGCAGCATGAGCGGCAAATCGGGCGGTCAGAACAGAAATACCATCAGGAGGAACAGATGAAGACACTGAGAGATATTGGAGTCGGAGAGACTTCAACCGTGGTGAAGATACACGGCGAGGGAAAAACAAAGAGAAGAATCATGGATATGGGGATCACAAAGGGAACCGAGGTTTATGTCCGGAAGGTGGCACCCCTGGGAGATCCGGTAGAGATTACCGTAAGAGGCTACGAACTTTCTCTTCGGAAGGCAGACGCAGATATTCTCGAGATGGCATGATTGCCGTCGGGGACGATGCGTTTTTTTATGGGCAGAAAGTTAGTTCAGACTTACATTTGTTAATCACAACTCTTCCAAAAGTGACGGATTTCATATGAGTGACGGATTACAAATATAATGCAGCAGAGAAAATATAGAGCAACACATTAAAAAACATAGAGCAACACATTAAAACAAGACGAGTAACAGGAGGAAGGACATGGCAATCAAGATTGCGCTTGCAGGCAATCCGAACTGCGGAAAGACAACGCTGTTCAATGATCTGACCGGAAGCACGCAGTACGTGGGTAACTGGCCGGGAGTAACCGTTGAGAAGAAGGAAGGAAAGCTGAGAGGAAACCGGGATGTTATCATTCAGGACCTTCCGGGTATTTATTCGCTCTCTCCGTATTCACTTGAAGAAGTGGTATCCAGAAATTATCTTGTTGAAGAAAAACCGGATGCGATTCTGAACATTATCGATGCTACCAATATTGAGCGAAATCTGTATCTGACAACACAGCTTCTGGAGATTGGAATTCCGTCTGTAATCGCTCTGAATATGATGGATCTTGTCAGAAAAAACGGCGACAAGATCAACATGAAAAAGCTTTCGGCGGAGCTTGGCTGTGACGTCGTGGAAATGAGTGCCCTTAAGGGCGAGGGAAGCAGAGAGGCAGCGGAAAAATGTCTTGAAGTCGTCCGTTCCGGAAAAAGAGCGGTCATCCCTCAGATCTATACCGGTAAGGTACAGGAGGCGCTTGAGTCTATCAAGGCACTGATCCGCGGGACAGTTGATGATACAAACCTGGAGTGGTATGCGGTAAAGTTATTTGAGAGAGACGAAAAGGCCATTGAGAAAATCAATCTGAGTGATTCCGTGAAGAACGAAATTGAGAAGATTGTCTCAAAAACAGAGGCGGACGAGGATGACGATGCGGAATCCATAATCACTAACGCCAGATACACCTATATCCAGAATGTCATTTCCAAGTCTGTTGTTAAGGGAAGACAGAAGGGTGCACTGACAATTTCCGATAAAATCGACCGCGTTGTAACAAACCGTTGGGCAGCCATTCCGATTTTCATCGGAATCATGTGGCTGGTATATGATATTGCGGTTGGATCCCATGTCTGGTCCATCGGTACCGTTATGACGGACTGGACCAACGATGTACTTTTCGGAACCTGGATCAACAATGGCGTTACAGCTGCGCTGGCCGCAGCAAATTGCGCGCCATGGCTCCAGGGACTGATCGTTGACGGTATAATAGGAGGTGTCGGAACGGTTCTCGGATTTGTTCCGCAGATGGCGGTTCTGTTCCTTTTTGTTTCAATTCTGGAGGACTCCGGATATATGGCTCGTGTTGCTTTTATCATGGACCGTATTTTCCGCAGATTCGGACTTTCCGGAAAATCTTTCATTCCGATGCTTGTCGGAACCGGTTGCGGCGTACCTGCAATCATGGCTTCCAGAACCATCGAGAATGAGAAAGACAGACGGATGACGATCATGCTCGCAACCTTCCTTCCGTGCGGCGCGAAGATGGAAATCGTAGCGATCATGTCCTCAACCTTTTTCCCGGGAAATTCCCTGATTCCGACTTCCATGTATTTCCTTGGAATCGCAATTGTTGTAATTTCCGGTATTTGTCTGAAGAAGGTCGGCTATTTCGCAGGAGATCCGGCGCCCTTCGTTATGGAGCTCCCGGCATATCACGTGCCGTCCATCAAAGGCGTTCTGATCCATGTGTGGGAGAGAGTAAAGGCGTACATGATCAAGGCCGGAACGATTATCTTCATAGCCTGCGCGGCACTGTGGTTCCTGATGAACTTCAACGGATCCGGTTACACCGCGGACGTTGAGCAGTCCTTCCTGAAATATATCGGTGAGGGCATTGCTGTGATCTTCCGTCCGCTCGGTTTTGGCAACTGGAGAGCCGCTGTCGCATCCGTGTCCGCAGAGCTGGCAAAGGAGCAGGCTCCGGCAACACTGGCGCTTCTGGCACATGCGGCAAGCGACGGCGAGGTGGATGTGCAGAATGCGATCTTCTCGATGTTCAACGGAAACAAGCTTGCCGGACTTTCCTTCATGCTGTTCAATATCTTTGATGCTCCGTGCCTCGTGGCAATCGCAACAGCGTTCCGTGAGCAGGGCACCAGAAAATGGGGCTGGATCACGTTCGGCTTCCAGATGGCTGTCGGCTACTGCTTCTCTCTGATTGTCTACAACATCGGACTTCTGGTGACGGGCGGCGTATTTACGGCCGCGACTGTGGCAGCGATCCTGATCGTAGCGTTCGTAATCTGGGCACTGTTCCGCAGACCGTCAAAGAAATATGCCGGAGAGCGGGCAATGGCATAACGCGCTGATTGCTAAATGATTGATATGTGAAAGAAGTTCCGCAGCGCTGCTGTCAGTCTGAAACGGGACGGGAAAGTGCCAGAATCTGGTATCTTCCTGCCGGAAGAGGATGACAGAGGGTCTGCGGAATATTTGTCTGATGAAGTGCCGTAAACTTTTGAGTTTGATATTGACAATAAAGGTTAAAGACATTAAACTATGAGGTGAACAGGAGGTGTGACCATGGCAGGAACAATTCTTATACTTGCACTTGTTGTCGTTGCAGTTGTTTTTGCGCTCAGATATACATTGAAGCATCCGGATTCCTGTGAGGGATGCGGCAGCAGCTGCTCCTGCGGAGGAAGCTGCAGCATAAAGGCTTCCGGTGGAAGAAAGCACGGAAGAAAGAACCGCGAAGGAGATCATGCCGCGAACTATATGGAAGACAGGAGTTTTAGAGACCAGGCGCTGGAGAACATCTGGAACGAGACAAGGACCGATGTCCGGAAGTGCTGAGCCTTGATCAGAAGGGCGGCGAACAGGGATACCGCTGCTGCCGGGCAGTACTGGCCCCAGATTGCGAAGGAACGGATGATCCGTTAAACAGCTGTGATGTAAAAAAATAAACTGTCCGTCTGAGGACGGTTTGATTCGAAAAAGAGAGTGCCACTTGTTTAGTGGCACTCTCTTTTTCACGCGAATAGTGAGCCGCAGCCGAATGCGAAGTATTCGTGTGCGGCGAGCGTCGCGATAGCGAGATAAAACTCGCGCAGCGTGTTTTATCTCGTTATGCTTTTTGCCTGGAGAAGTCCAGCTGCAGTCTTACGCGCCGATGTTATTCATCGTCGCGTTTCTGTTGTTCTTGCGGATCCGCTCATATTCCAGCTCATCCTCGATGGAGACGCTGCATTCACCATCAACGAAGTACTCCTTGTACCAGAGCAGGAACATGTATACCACCCAGATATGGCGCGCGTAATCCTCTTTGCCCTCCTTATGGGCGTCCAGAATCCTGACGAGTTCGTCGGTGTGGAAGAACTTTTCAGCGATGTCGCTCGTAAATTCTTTCTTTACAATGTTATAGTACTTGTCCTGACGCAGCCATACGCGGATCGGAACCGGGAAGCCGAGCTTCTTTTTCTTTGCCTGCGCGTCCGACAGGTAGCGGTGAGCAGCCTCACGGAAGCAGACTTTTGTGTTGTCATCGGTAACCTTCTCGGAGAGCGGGATGTTTTTCGCAAGATTAAAGACCTCTCTGTCGAGGAAGGGAACACGGCTCTCGATGGAATGGGCCATGCTCATTTTGTCCGCCTTCAGCAGGATATCGCCGATCAGCCAGAAATTAAGGTCAATATACTGCATCTTCTCGGTGTCCTTGAGGTTTTTCACCTTGTCGTAGTAGGGCTTTGTGAGAGTGTACGGCGCAGAACCGGTGCTCGGGTATCTCAGAACCTTGTTTCTCAGCTTCATATCATAGACGTTGGCATTTCCGATGAATCGCTCCTCGACATCCTTGGAACCCCGGATGACAAAGCTCTTCCCCTTTGGGTGACCGGGGATTTTTTCCGCTATGGCGGCAATCCCACGGCGGAGTGCCTTCGGGAGCTTCTGATAGCCGGCAAGGGACATGGGCTCATGGTAAATTGTGTATCCGCCGAACAGCTCATCGGATCCCTCTCCGGAGAGGATGACCTTGACATCCTTTGCAGCCTCACGGTCCACAAAATAGAGAGCGGAGGCAGAGGCATCCGCCAGAGGCTCGTCCATGAAGTACTGAATTCTGGGAAGCTCTCTCCAGTATTCCTCTGTAGAAATCACCTTGCTGTGGTTTTCGATTCCGAGCGTTTTTGAAAGCTCCTGCGCATAGGGGATCTCGTTGTATTTTTCGTAGTCAAATCCGACCGTGTAGGTTCGGGATCCGTGGAAATGGCAGGCCACATAGCTGGAATCCACGCCGCTCGAGAGAAGAGAGGCTACTTCCACGTCGCTGACCATATGATAGCGGATGGAATCCTGCATGGTCTCGTCGATCTGATCGACCAGCTTCGCGTGGTCGACGGGATCCTTCGATGGAGTCAGCATCGGATCAAAGTAGCGGGTGATCGTTTTGCTGCCGTTTTTCCAGACCATGTAGTGTCCGGGCATCAGCTTGAACACACCCTTGAAGAAAGTTTCAGGGAGGACGGAGTATTCGAAGGAGAGATACTGCTCCAGAGCCTTGAGATTAACCTCCTTCTGATAGAGCGGGTATTCCAGTATACTCTTGATCTCAGATGCGTAGATAATGTTTCCGTTAATTTCTGTATAATAAAGAGGTTTAATGCCAAACATATCTCTGGCGGCGAACATTTCCTTCTTCTTAGTGTCCCACAGGACGAAAGCAAACATGCCTCTGAGGCGGTCGAGCATCGAGGCGCCCCACTGTTCATAGCCGTGCAGGAGAACCTCTGTGTCGGAGCTGCTGGTAAAGATGTGACCGCTCGCCTGCAGTTCCTTCTTCAGTTCCTTGTAATTGTAGATTTCGCCGTTAAAGGTACATACGAGGGTGCGGTCTTCGTTGTACATAGGCTGGGTTCCGGCATCTGTCAGATCGATGATGGAGAGACGCCGGTGCCCCATGGCAATATCCGGGCCGATATACTGGCCTCCGCCATCCGGGCCCCGGTGTATCATCCGGTTCATCATATTTGTCAGAATTGGTTTCTGCTCTACATCAGTTCCGGTAAATCCGCAGATTCCACACATATATTTATTCCTTTCTTTTATCTCTTATAGCAGACTTTCACCACGGAGACGTGCCGCGCGGGTGTCCCCGGGAACCAATCTATTATAAGACAGCTTAAGAACAGGGGCAAGATAGTAAAATTAATAAGAAGAATTCGAGATAAAAAAGAAGAATAAGACAGCATAAGACACGGGGCAGGGCAGTGAAATTAAGAGGAAGAAATCGCGATGAAAAAATGAAGAAGAATAAGACGGCATAAGAATCGGAGCAGGATAGTAAAACTTATGTAAGAAGAGATTGGAGTCGAAATCATGCAGAAGAAATGGAAGAGGATCCGGCCTGTGTCTCATACGCAGTCACGGATAATGGACAGATTTTGCATGAATGGGTTTCGCCGGATGATCGAAAAACAGATAAAAACAGGGTAACATTTTTTTTGAAGTGGGAAAACAGAGCGAATTTTGAGACATAAACGTGAGTTTGTCCGATGGACGGAAAACAGTTTGAAGAATATAATCCAAGAGAAATGATAAGGAGGAGACAATATCATGGCATCTACACTTGGTTACGTTAAGCATGCAGCAGAGCGTAAGGCTGTTGAAGTTGTAATCGATGGTTTATTAAAGAGCGCAAAGAATAGTAAAGATAAAAGACAGACCTACCTGACCTTCATGGGATGGGCGGAGAAGTTTTTTGGAAATAAGGCTTTCTCTGAAGAAAAGGTGGAAGCCGTGAAGAAGGCAATTCAGGATCCGGACAATAAGTGGATGAAATTCATTGACCAGATCATTGATGAGACCAATCCGCAGTTTGCCAAGATGACACTGCTGAACCTTGGATATGAAGCATTCCTTCGCGGCACGAAGACAATCCGTGCAAACCGCGAGAAGTATAACTGCAATATTCCGTGGCTGATTCTGTTTGATCCGACCTCCGCATGCAATATGCACTGTGAGGGCTGCTGGTCCGGTACATACGGCCACAAGAACAATCTGTCCTTTGAGGACATGGACAAGATCATCACACAGGGCAAGGAGCTTGGCGTATACCTGTACCTGATGACCGGCGGAGAACCGATGGTCCGCAAGAAAGATATCCTGAAGCTGATGGAGAAGCATCATGACTGCTATTTCGCAGCCTTCTCCAACTCTACACTGATTGACGAGGATCTGGTGAAGGAGATCGCACGTCTGGGCAATATGACCTTCTTCCTTTCCATCGAGGGAACACCGGATACGAACGACGCAAGACGGGGCGAGGGCCATTACGCGGCGGTTATGAAGGCAATGGATCTTCTGCATGAGTATGGAATCCTGTTTGGTACATCGATCTGCTATACTAAAGCAAACATCGATGCAGTTACGAGCGATGATTTCTTCCATCTTCTGGAGGAGAAGGGCGCTAAGTTCGGATTCTACTTCCACTATATGCCGACCGGTCAGAACGCAGTACCGGCGCTTCTGCCGACTCCGGAGCAGAGAGAGTATATGATCAATAGAATCCGCTACATCCGTTCCGCAGAGTGCCCGATTCAGTTCTATCCGATGGATTTCCAGAACGACGGAGAGTATGTAGGCGGATGTATCGCGGGCGGAAGAAACTACTTCCATATTAATGCAAGCGGAGACGCAGAGCCCTGCGTATTTATCCACTACTCCAATACGAACATTCATGACAACTCCATTCTGGAGATGCTTCAGAGCCCGCTGTTCATGGCATATCACGAGGGACAGCCGTTCAACCGCAACCATCTTCGTCCCTGCCCGATGCTTGAGAATCCGAAACTGCTTCGTGAGATGGTGAAGGAGACGGGAGCACACCAGACCAACGAGGAGGCACCGGAATCCGCAGAGGAGCTCTGTGAGAAGTGCGATGATTACGCAAAGAACTGGGCACCGGTTGCAGACCGCATTTGGGCGAGTGAGAAACACAAGAGGCCGACCTACGAGAACTATACAAAGGAAAAGAGAGAGCATCCGGAGCTTGCGGCATTTGAGCATGCTGCCAACGAATAACGGATCCTGTCCGTCTGGAATCTCTCCGGCAGTTTAACTGTCAGTCAGATACATTAAATTTTATAAAATGAACGAATCCGGGGCTGCCCTGCGAAGAAATTCGCAGGGCAGCCCCTTTTGACGTATAAGGATTGCGGGAGTGCGAAGCACGGAGCAATCCGTAGCTTATACAATCTGTGGCACGACTTATCGCATGGTGGTTTATTGTATAAGCATTGCGAGGTGAAATGTTCGTGAAAAAGTGATAAAATCATGATATATACAGAAAAAAAAGGAGGGCGTAGTATGTTAAAAGATTTTGTGAAGGCGGTCCCGCCTGAGAGGGATGAGATCAAAGAGGAACTTAAGACGGCGCGGGAGCAGCTTGCCGGTTATCAGCTGAAGATCAAGGAGGCAAAGCTTCCGGTTATGGTGATTTTTGAGGGATGGGGTGCCGCCGGAAAAGGGAGCGTGATTGGCAAGGTGATCCGGAACATTGATCCCCGGTTCTTCAAGGTAAAAAATTTTGCGGCGCCGACTGCCGATGAGAAGCGGTATCCGTTTCTCAACCGGTATCTGCTCGAGATCCCGGAGGCGGGAAAGTTTACATTTTTTGATACCTATTGGCTGGAGGAAGTCGCAAACGGGGTGATGTCCGGAGAAATGAGCGAAGAGGAGTACAAGCAGAGAATTCACAGCATCAACACGACGGAGCGGTCGCTTCACGACAATGGATATCTGATTCTGAAGTTTTTTTTCCAGATCGACAGGAAGGAGCAGAAGAAGCGGCTGGAGGCACTCGCGGCGGACAAGAATACGCGGTGGCGGGTAAACGGTGAGGACCGCAAGGAGAACAGAAATTACGGGAAATGCCTGGAGGTGTACGACCGCTTTCTGGAGGATACCAACCGTTCTGTCGCGCCCTGGTATATCATCGACGCGGAGGACAAGAAATGGGCGGAGCTTCAGGTTCTGCGGTTCCTGAATCAGGGCATTGACACGGCATTGAAAAATCAGGCGCTGGCGGCTCCGATTCTGCAGAATCCCTTCCCGCTGAAGCAGATGCCTAAGCTCGCGGATATCTCCCTGAAAGACAAGACAATGTCTGAGGAGACATATCGGGAGGAACTCGGCAGACTTCAGAAGGAACTGAACCATCTGCATTACGAGCTTTACCGGAAGAAGATACCGGTGATCATCGCCTATGAGGGCTGGGACGCGGCAGGAAAGGGCGGCAACATCAAGAGGGTTGCGGGCGCACTCGATCCGCGGGGATATGAGGTGCATCCGATCGCAAGCCCGGAGCCTCACGAGAAGGCGAGACATTTTCTGTGGCGATTCTGGACGAGACTTCCGAAGACCGGCCACATCGCGATTTTTGACCGGACCTGGTATGGAAGAGTCATGGTGGAGCGGCTCGAGGGCTTCTGCTCTGAGAACGACTGGCAGCGGGCCTATAATGAGATTAATGAGTTTGAAAAGGAACTGACGGACTGGGGAGCGGTTGTGATCAAGTTCTGGGTGCAGATTGACAAGGAGACTCAGCTCGAGCGGTTTACGGAACGGCAGAACACGCCGGAGAAGCAATGGAAGATCACAGATGAGGACTGGAGAAACCGCGACAAATGGGATCTGTATGAAGGAGCGGTCAATGAAATGATCCGGAAGACGAGCACGACGTTTGCACCCTGGTACATTCTGGAATCTGATGATAAGAAATATGCCCGTATCAAGGCACTCCAGATTGTGATTAAGCGAATCCGGGAGGCCTGCGGGGAGAAATAACCTCATGACCGGCTGCCCGGCACGCGCTGTAACGCATGCCGGACTTGCAGAACCGGGGAACAGCAAGAGCTATTCACCGGCTGCCCGGCACGGGTTGCGGCACAATGTATCGTATGGCAGTTTAGTTCCCGCAGGCGGTCCGGAATTACTTTGCGGGCTGGACGCCGGTGAGGTCACGGCAGATCTCACTGGCGATCAGAAGGCCGGCAGCCGGGGGAACAAACGGAGAACTGCCCGGAATATCCCTGCGATCCGTACATTTGCGGGCAGTTCCGGGAGGACAGATGCAGTTTGTGCGGCAGCTGATGGACATGTCTTCGAGAGGACGCGTCGGTTTTTCCGTGGAAAAGACTACCTTGAGCTTTTTCACACGGCGCTTGCGCATCTCGTGGCGCATCACCTTCGCCAGAGGATCCATGGTGGTCTTGTAGATGTCGGCGACCTGCAGCTTCGAGGGATCAAGCTTATTGCCTGCTCCCATGCAGCTGATCACGGGTACGCCGGCTTTTTTTGCCTGCATGATGATTTCTACCTTAGCGGTGACGGTATCTACGCAGTCTACGACATAATCGTACTGGGAGAAATCAAACTGGTCCGCGGTCTCCGGAAGATAGAAGCACTTGTGAAGGGTGACATTCACATGTGGATTGATATCGAGGATCCTTTCCTTTGTCACATCTACCTTGTACTTTCCAACGGTCCGCCTGGTGGCGACAAGCTGGCGGTTTACATTTGTGAGACAGACCTTATCGTCGTCTACGAGATCAACGGCGCCAAGTCCCGCACGGACAAGACCTTCTACGACATATCCGCCGACTCCTCCGATTCCGAACACAATGACCCGGGAGTCCTGTAATTTTTTTATTCCGTCCTCGCCCAGAAGAAGCTGGGTTCGCGAAAACTGATTCAGCATAATGGTTCACCTTTTCTGATTCTTTCTTAAATATATCAGACGCAGATTGCATTACGTAATCCGTTCTAAAAATATTTCGTTGTTGCTTCATTGACATATCTTATAATAATCGTGAGGGAATATCAACAATTTACAAATTTCTGATAATCGGTGACGCGCAGGCAAAGGCAGAACTTTCTTCGCCTTATCCGTTAAGTGTGAAGCACAAGGACATGCTGAAAAATAAGTATAAAATAAAAAATAGTACTGGATTTTTTGTGAGAAGTCTGCTAAAATGAGTACATCAAATGCAAAGAGGCATTTCCTGTAGAAGGAAGTGCCTCTTTTTTTGTTTAAATTCATCTTTAGAATGTAAATGAACCGGAAGCCGTCTTCAGGAGGTATAAATAATGGATAATTTTCTCGCTTACGACAACCTTTTATATTCTCTGTATACTGCCATTGATTTTGAGGATCTTAAGGGAAAGCTGCTCTGTCATCTTGAGGAGCTTATTCCGCATCAGTATTCCAGCATTCTGTTGATGGATCCAAATTACAGCAGAAAAGGAGGAAGCCTGAAGGTATCCGAGTTTTTCTGTAAACCAAGTGAGTTCATGGAGGCGGAGAAAACCTACATGGAGAAATATCCGGAGGCAATGAACCGCAGACTGAATATCTCAAGGGAAACCGTATCGGTGCGTGAGAGCAGCCTGATGCCGGAGGCGGAGCGTCTTCATTCAAAAGTGTATCAGGAGTGTTATCGGAGATTTGACATCTATGATACACTTCAGCTTTCCATTGCGAGCGGCAATGATCTTCTGGCCGTTCTCACCCTCTTCCGTACCAGAGCGGCGGGAGCATTTGCGGATGAGGATGTGTATCTGCTGAAGGCACTGAGCAAGCACCTGAATACGATTTTCTACAAGCACTGCAGAGAGAGGGATACGGCGGCTTCTGTGAGCGGCGCGGTGGAGACAATCACGAAGAAGGTTCATATGACGCCGAAGGAGACGGAGATTCTGACACTGATCTTCCTCACAAAATCCAATCTCGAGATCTGCGACGAGCTCGGAATCAAAGAACATACGCTCCAGAAGCATTTTCAGAATATATACCGCAAACTGAATATTTCCTCGAGATGGGAGCTTCTCCGGTTTGCACATGATGGAGCCCAGGGGCTGGGAATGGGACAGGCAAGCTGACGACAGCATGGACAGCTGCGCCGAGAGGAGCATCATCGCTAAGAGATAGCGGACGTGCGACGGCAATCATCGCTAAGAGACAGAGGACGTGCGACGGCAAGGGTGTGACGGAAAAATGAATATTTCGGTACACATTGATGTGGATTTGTGTTAGAATTGTGAGTAAAGCAATCAACTAATAACACAAATCCACATGTTGTTGTATAAGCTTTTCGAAAACGCAGATAGAGTTCGTCGCACGCGAAGTGTGCGTGATTCTGGATGCGATAAGCAATTGGAGACTGGCGATGAGAATTCATTTTTACAGAAACTGCACAATGAAGCTGGAATATGGAGGGAAGGTATTCCTGGTCGATCCGATGTTCCGGGCACATGGGGTCACCCATCAGCTGAAGACGACGCATTACCCGGAAAAACCGCCGCTGACAGATCTTCCGGAGGCACCGGAGGAAATTATGAAGGGCGTGGAGGCGGTTCTGCTGACGCACGCCCATCCTGGACATATTGATCAGGAGGCCGCGGACTGTATTCCGAAGGATATGCCTTTCTTCACACAGAATCTGAACGATAAGGATCTGGTGAGAAATTACGGAATGAGCAAGACACAGACCATCAACATGACGCTCAGCACACACTATGAGGACGTGGACATCATTCGTGTGGCGGGAAGACATGGCGACGGAAAGATTCAGCATGTGCTGAATACCATGCAGAATTCAAGCGGTATTGTACTCCGTAAGGAGGGTGAAAAGACGGTGTACATCACCGGCGATACCGTGTGGTGCAGGGGCGTCCGTGATGGCATTGGCTATCACCCGGATGTGATCGTTGCCTATCTTGGGCATGCACGCGGGGAGGGAATGCACATTACCATGGGAACAGAGGATCTTGAGAAGATTCAGAGTGCGGCCCCTTATGCAAAGATAGTGTGTGTTCACATGGAGACCTTTGAAAATCAGGAGCTGACGAGGGAGGCCCTGCGTGCGTATGCGATGCAGAGGGGTTTCCTGGATCAGCTGATTATACCGGAGAACGGCGACGTGGTCGAGTTCTCCTGATCATTTGGTTTTGCGCGGGTGTCCCGGCAGAAAGATATGCCGGACTATCCGCGCTTCATCATGCTTGCAGATTGACGGATGAAAAATATGAAGAAAAATTACAAGATGCTGGTCAGCTATGACGGCACCCGCTATTACGGATGGGAGCATCAGCCCAATCAGGAAATGACGATACAGGGGAAGCTGGAAACGGTTCTTTCGAGAATGGTCGGGGCTCCGGCAGATAAACCGGTGACAGTGATCGGCGCCGGCCGGACAGATGCGGGCGTGCATGCGAGAGCGATGACGGCAAATGTGCTGCTGGATACGGATATGACGGAGCAGGAGATTCAGGAATACATGAACCGTTATCTGCCGGAAGATATCAGTGTCAATGAACTGAAAATCTGCGCAGACCGCTTTCACAGCAGGTTCAAGGCCATCGGAAAGACCTACTGTTACACATGCTGGTACGACCCGCGGGGCGCGAAGCCGGTTTTCGACAGAAGGTATGTGACTGTTCTGGACAGAATGCCGGATCTGGAGCGGATGAGAGAGGCAGCGGATCTCCTTTCGGGGATGCATGACTTCAGAAGCTTCTGCGGCAATTCTCATATGAAGAAATCCACCGTGCGCGTGGTGGATTCGATCGAGATCCGGCAGAGAGGACCGTATCTCCGCTTTGTGTACCATGGGAACGGTTTTCTCCAGAACATGGTCCGGATCATGACGGGAACCCTTCTCGAGGTCGGGTACGGAAAAAGATCCGCCGGAAGCATGCGGGAGCTTCTGGAGGCAAGGGACCGGAAGCTCGCGGGGCCGACAGCGCCCGCGCAGGGGCTTTGCATGATGGAGGTGCAGTACTGAAGTGATCATGAAACTGTAAGATCGGAAATCGGGGATCGCGTACATCAGGTCCGGCATTTGTGATGACAATATGCGGGAAAACAGGCAAATCTTTCATCAGGCTTATATTTATATTCTTTTCCGCCGATAGCAAATTGTAACTGTCGACATTGCTTTTGAAACAGGCAGGGAGGAAATGCTGCAATCCATATGGTAGATAATCTGGCTAGCCTGAAGAAAACGAAACAGTTGTCCGATCATATGATTGAATATATCAAACAGGAAACGGATCCGCTGACCGGAGCATTGAGCCTGCGCGGCTTTTATCAATTCGTTCCCGAGTTCCTGAAACTGCTCAGGAGAAAAGATGACATAGACCTTATATATCTGAATATAGAGGATTTTAAAGCTTTCAATGCGAGAAACGGATATGATCGCGGCACAGAGATCCTTTTGGAATTGGTCAATGTCATTGCGAAGGTGTATTCGGAAAGACTGATTTGCAGGGCATACAGTGATCGTTTTATTGTAATGTGTTATGCTTCTGAGGCTGAGAGAGGCATTCGGAAGATCAATAGAATATTTGCGGAAAGGTGTCCTTCTGAAGGACTTGTTTTAAAGGCGGGAATCTGCCGGATCGATATAGAACATATTGATGTGGCTGCTTCCTGTGATTCAGCCAAGATCGCGGCGGACAGCATTCGGAAGAAGTACGGAGTTCTCTTCCGGTATTATGATCAGGAACTCTCGGATGCAATCAGAAAACAGCGGTACATAGTGGAGAATCTGGATCGTGCGATGCGCGAAAAATGCATACGCGCATATTACCAGCCGGTGGTGCGCACGCTGACCGGCGAAGTGTGCGGTATGGAAGCCCTTGTGCGGTGGGAGGACGAACGATACGGTTTGATACGTCCGGATATTCTGATCAGTACATTGGAGGAATATCAGCTTATCCACATGCTGGATGTGTTTATGATTCGTCAGGTCTGTGCCGAGTTTGAAGAGGAACAGAAACGAGGGGAGAAAATGGTACCGGTTTCTTTTAACCTCTCCAGGCTTGACTTTGAGCTCTGTGATATTTTCCGGATTGTGGACGATGCGGTAACAAGTCATCATGTGCCCAAGAATATGATTCATGTGGAAATTACGGAGTCTGTTTTTAACCGGAATCCGGAATTTATACAGGAGAAACTTCGGTTATTCCACGATGCGGGATACGAGGTATGGATGGATGACTTCGGTTCCGGGTATTCGTCGCTGAACGTGCTGAAGGATTATGATTTCGATGTGATAAAAATCGATATGCTTTTCCTGCGCAATTTCAGCGATAAGAGCAAGAGAATCATCTCATCAATCATCGATATGGCGAAAGACGTCGGTATCCGTACGCTTGCGGAAGGGGTCGAGTCAAATGAACAGCTTGCTTTTCTGAGGTCCATAGGGTGCGAAAAGATACAGGGGTATCTGATTGGAAAGCCTCTGCCGCCGGAAGAAGTCCGTGAGGATCTGACTGCCCGGAATTTCAGGTATGAAGAAAATGGCATGCGTGGGTATTATGATGATCTCGGTCAGATCAACCTGCTGAGTGTTCATCCTCTGGAACGCGTTTTTAGCGGAGAGAGGCAGGACTGGCTGGAGGATCTGTCGGATACGGATCACATTGCGCCGATAGCAATCTGGGAGAAAAACGGGAGCCGGGGGAGGTTCCTTCTTACCAACAGGCCGTTTCGGTGCGAGCTGAAGAGCATTGAGGGACATTCTCCGAGGTCCGCTGAATTCGAGATGAATGATGAAGCGGGACTGCTGTACCGGAGGGTTCAGGATTTTATGGCAGAGATGCGCCGGGACCGGGAAATGCATGATGTCTGCTTTATGGCCGGCGGCTCCTATTGCAGGGTTCGGGGCCGGCTGATATCTATGTATGGTGAGCGGAGCGCATATGTGGTAACGATAAGAAATCTCTCCTCCGTATATTCCTTATCGAAAGGAAAACAGATTAGAACTGAGAAAATGCTACGCGCGCTGTATGGAATGTTTGACGCGCTATATGTGATGGGAGAGACACCGGAACAGGATGATCTGCTTTATGCTGATGTTGACTGCTGGGAAAATCGGGCATTTTGCAGTGATACAGCTTCTTTTCGGGAACACCTGAAGAAGCAGTGGATATTCCCGGAGGACAGGGAGCGGTTTTTATGTTATGTGAGGCGCGATGGGATCCTGAACAGGGTCAGGAATTCTGAGAGAGAAGTGCTTGAGGACTATTTCCGTTTTACGGATGATTCCGGAAGATACCAATGGAAAGCAGTGGTTTTGAGAATACTGAGGCAGCAGGCCGGCAATCAGATTCTGATCGGAATCCGGAAAACCGGTGTTGAACAGGTGGATAATTACACCGGCCTTTCCATCGGCTGCTTTAAGCCGGTATCCATGAAAAAGCTTCAGGAGCTTTCCAGAGCTAAGCGAACGCAGGAGGCAGGGCGCAATCCTTAGAAAAATGAGGCAGAAGATGGTTCGAGAAAATCAATGTGGTGTCGCTGGAACGGTTGGGCTGCATTTATGTGACAAGAGTAGGAGAGGATGAATAAAATGAAAAACTGGTCGATCAAGGGAAAGTTTATTTTCGTATTCTGTATGCTTATCACCGTAGTCTGCGTCATTATGGCGCTTGCGTATTACTCTTTTTTCCGAATGATGAAGGTCGGAACCACATATGTAAATGGCCTGTACTCATCGGGAGTTATTAAGGCGGCTGAACTTAGCGGGTATATGGATTCAACAGCACTTGTCAGGAAAAATGTACTGATCGGGATGGCTGTCGTATTTGTGATCGTTGTTCTGGTCGGCGTAGTGGTTTTTGGATGGCTCGCAAAGTACATTGATAACGGTATCAGAAAACTGAATACGGCAATTGGAATTATGCGGCAGGGCAGGTTCGATTATCAGGCGGACAGCGACACTCTCGGGGATGACGAACTTGGAGCGGCGGTCCGGGATTATCAGGATATGGCGAAGTCTACCGAGCAGATTATTCTGGAGACAAAAAGGATTCTTTCAAGTATGAGCGAAGGTGATTTTTCTGTAACAGTTTCTGATCCTGATATTTTTGTCGGTGAGTTCCGGGCGATTGCAGAATCCTTTGTAATGATTCATGAGAACCTGGATGCGGTGTTTAAGCAGATGAATCAGGTCGCTCTCAAGGTGCAGGAAGGTTCCGAACATATCGCGGATGGTTCGCTGGCGCTCAGTCAGGGCTCTACGGAGCAGTCGGCCACAATCAGAGATCTTTTCTCCACGGTCAAGAAGCTGGATGAGCAGATTCAGAGCAGCGCGGGAAATGCTGTGCATGTAGAAAAATTCACAGACCAGGTAACTGAGAAAATCAGCGAGCAGGACAAGCAGATGGCCGAGATGCTGAAGGCGATGACAGAGATTGAAGGGAAGTCGAATCAGATTGAGAATATCATCAAGGCAATTGATGACATCGCGTTCCAGACAAATATTCTGGCTCTCAATGCTGCAGTAGAGGCTGCCCGTGCAGGAGCTGCCGGAAAGGGCTTTGCGGTCGTAGCTGATGAAGTGAGAAATCTTGCGGGAAAATCAGCCTCCGCAGCGCGTGAGACCTCCGCGCTGATCGAAAGCACAATTGCAGCCGTGCACAACGGATCTGAGATTGCGTCTGCATCTGCGTCTTCGCTGAAAGAGGTAATGGAGAGCGCGGCAAAGAGCAGGGAGCTTGTTCAGAATATTGCTGCAGAGATGAAGCAGGAGGCAGGGCGAATCAGTGAAGTCACGACGGGGCTGGAGCAGATTTCCCAGGTTGTCGAGCAGAACAGCAATACAGCGGAGAACAGCTCCGTTGCAAGCCGTGAGCTCAACGGACGTGCGACGGATCTGAAGAAAATGGTACAGAGCTTCAGCATCTGAGAAACCGCTGCGGACGTACGGACGGAGGAGAGATCCGGATTCCGGGAAAAAGGATGAGACATCAATGATGAAAAGAAAAATTCCGGGTATACTGGCTGCCGTTCTTACGGCAGGAGTTCTGATCGCCGGAAGCGCAGACTGCGCACTGGCGGATGAGCAGGAGCTGCTGACAAGGAGGCAGGATCTGCTGGAGCAGATTCAGAAGATCAACGATGAAAGAGAAGAAGTGATTCGTGGATTATCCGAAACCGATCAGAGAAGAATTATCGGGATGGCAGCGTATGCATCCGGAGAAACGGCGATATCCGACAGGCAGAAGGAGCGGGATGAGCTCAGGAATAGAATCCTTGATGCAAGGAAAGAAAAAGAGAAAACGCATGACAGAATGCTGAAAAACACCGGAAATGTAGTTAGTATGGAGGATTACCGGAAGGCAACAGAAATGTACATGCAGCTGAGGCTTCAGGATTATTCATTGAAAAATGAAATATCGGTGCTGAAGATGGAGCAGTCTGCAGTTTCTGAAAGCCTGGACGGAGAAGAAAAGGCTGCAGGCGCAGATGTTTCGGAAGAGGTCGGAGAGAATGTCCCGAATACGGAATTAAAGGAAAAGGCCGAGAAATATCTGGCTCTTACGGAGCAGGAAAATGACTGTATCACGCAGGTTCAAACGGTGCAGGAAGAAATAAATGATCTTGATAAGGAGAGCGGCACGGAGGCCGGTTCAGATCAGGAATCTAAGGAGAGCGGCACGGAGGCCGGTTCAGATCAGAAATCTTCGGAAACGCCTGATCCGGATACAGAAACCGGTTTATCCGGTATGGATGAAATTTCATATGGATCTGAATCCGGGGAGATCAGTGACGATTACAGCAGGGCTTCCGGTGACGAAGATCAGGCGGAGAATATTTTGCCGGACGGAAGAACATCGGGCGAAGACATTGTGCGGTACGCACTGCAATTTGTCGGAAATCCATATGTATGGGGAGGCAATTCGCTGACAAAGGGAATTGACTGTTCGGGGTTTGTCCAGCAGGTTTTTGCACATTTTGGCATCACGCTGACGAGAACCACCTATACACAGGCAAATGAAGGGCGGGAGGTATCTTATGCTGAGATGCAGCCCGGAGATGTAATCAATTACGGCTCCCACACGGCTATTTATATTGGAGATAATCGAATTGTTCATGCCGCCAATTCGACCGATGGGATTATTGTGTCAGATAATCCTGCCTTCATGCCGATCGTAACCATCCGCCGCTTTTTGTAAGCCGTGCCACATACTGTATAAGTCCCCGCGTCACTTCGCTGCTTCGCAGCTTCCGTGCCGCTAACAGGTATGAGCATTCCCGCGTTGCTTCGCACCGCTCCATGCTCATACCTGTTGTCGTCGCTAATGTTCTTGCTCACTGGTGAGCAAGAACATTGCGACTGGACTTATACAGTAAACGGCCATATGATAAGTCGTGCCACACACTATATAAGCTTCGGATTGCTCCGTGCTTCGCACTCCCGCAATCCTACAGGTATTCGGATTTCGCGCGTTCGCGCTTCATCCTCATACCTGTTGCCTTCGAAATCGCATACAGTCTCTTACACACGCTTCGCGTGCGACGATCCTGTCTGCGTTTTCGAAGAGCTTATACAGTAAATATAACAATCGACGGAATGCGTAGAAAATGGGGGGAGGGCAGTTGTGAAATCGTACGAAAAAATAACGATATTTATGAAAAAGATACATTTGAGACCAAAATATGGTATTATTTTATAGATAATGATTTATAGAAGATAGGATGCCTTCATCGCAGGGCATTGTATGGGTAACTGGCTTTTTGATAGGCAGTCTCAGGGAGGCAGACTGGCGGTAAGACAGGGAAGTCTGACATCAAAGGGTTTATGTATTATGAAAAGTATAGAGACAGGCGGGAACTTTATTACCCCGATAAAGTCCTGGAAGGAAGAGGGGAATTCCTTTAACCATAAGGTTAGGTCTATCACATCAAATGAAGACAATTTTGAATCAATCAGCGGAACCGGCAGCATCCCGTTTCAGGATGTATTTCGCACTGCGGTCGATCAGGTGAAGACAACGCAGGCCGATGTGGAGAATAAGCAGTATCTGCTCGCTACCGGCCAGCTTGAGGATGCCCACAGTCTTCCGATTGCCGAGGCAAAAGCTCAGGTTTCGCTTGATATGCTCATTTCACTTCGCAACAAGGCAATCGAATCCTATAATGAACTGATAAAAATGAATATCTGATGTCAGACTGGGGCAAATACTCCGGTCTGTTTGTCGTTTGAGCAAAAAGGATTTTTCACCTGATTTTTATCATGGATCAGGTGCAGCTGTAAGGATATGCAAAGATCAGTTGCGGCTGTAGGATTATGCAAAAATATGATTAAGGGATTAGACATTGAATAAAGCAAAGGAAGCTTGGCAGAATCTGGATACTGCTGCGAAGAGGCTGCTGGTTATTGTGCTGATCTGCGGCATTGCGTTTGTGGCAATCGGCACAGTTCTGATAAACCGAAGTTCCAGAAAAACGGAATATACGACATTGTTCACCGGTCTGAGTCAGGACGAGGCAAAGGATATTGTCGGGGAGATTCAGGATAAGGGTACGAAATATCTGTACGATGCTTCTACAGGGACGATACAGGTACCTCAGGAAGACGCAGATAAGCTGCGTGCCGAGATGCTGAGCGAAGGATATCCGAAGAGCGGTTTTACATACAGTATGTATGTGAGCAATTCAAATATCATGGCCACAGAATCGGATAAGAAGCAGTACTCCCTGTATGATCTGCAGGACCGTCTCGGGGCAACGATTCGCCTGTTTGATGGTGTTCAGGACGCAAAGGTCACGATTGCGGAAGGTGACAGTGACAGTTACGTGCTGGATGAGAACGGTGATACAAACGATTCGGACAAAATGGACGCATCCGCATCCGTTGTCGTAACGATGCAGAGGGGAGAAACTCTTAACGAAAAGAATGCAGATGCGATTCGAAATCTGGTTGCCCGGTCAGTGAACGGTATAAATTTTACAAATGTTTCGGTATTTGATGCGGCGACAATGACGGAAGTGGGCGGAAGTACGAGCAGTTCCTCTTCCGGCACCGGTGCGGTCAACGATATGACAACGGAAGTAGAGGAAAATATTGCCGCAAATGTAAAAAGAGTACTCGGAAAAATTTACAAAGAAGATAATGTCGAGGTTTCGGTGCGGGGCATCCTGAATCCCTCCAGTACGATATCGGAAGACACCCGTTATTCCGTCCCTGTACAATCCGGGTCGGATGATAAGGAGGGGTTATTATCCAAAGAGGATGAGAGCAATGCCTATTCCGGCAATAATGCGTCAGGAGCATCAGGAGTAGCCGGGAGCGATGCAAATGCGGACACACCGGAATATACAACCAACGACGGTACAGCAGCCGGCAATAATGGTAATTTCGATTCCTCTGCATCCAGGGAGTGGCTCTACAACACACAAAAACAGCAGGTGCAGACAGACGCCGGATCACTGGAGGACTGTACGGTTGCAGTTGTGATCGATACGGATGACACAACTGTGTCAGAGGATGATCTGACGAATCTGATCGCGGATGCCGCGGGAATCAGCCGGGAGGACGCGCCAGACAAAATTACGATTGTTCGTTCAAAAATCACAAAAGCTGTATCACCGACTCCCATTCCGGAGAATGAGGATACAGAAGCGGAGGAGGACCTGCTGACGAGACTGCTGCCTGCCGCGATTGCGGTGGCAGGGCTTCTTGTACTAATCATTGTTATTCTGCTCCTTCTCAGAAAAAAGAAGAAGGACAGAGAAAGACAGCTCGAAGAGGAAGAAATCCTGAGAGCACAGGAAGAAGAGCAGGAGGCAAGAAGAAGAGAAGAGGCATCAAAGACCGAACACAGAAAGACACCGACTCAGGAAGAAATGGCATTAAATGAGCATGTAGAACGCGGCATGCAGCTGAAGGACAGCATCGGGGATTTCGTCGATGATAATCCGCAGGCGGCAGCCAAACTGATACAGAGCTGGCTGCGGGAGGGAGATGACAGCAGTGGAAGAAAACACAAAAAGTAAGCCGGATGTCGGCTCCACTGCCTGGCTGACGAACAAGCAGAAGGCGGCAATGGTAATAATATCTCTCGGCGCAGACAAGGCATCAGAAATCTACAAGTATCTGCAGGAGAGAGATATCGAGGATCTGACATATGAGGTTGCAAGGCTCGGACAGAGCACGAACTCACAGGTGGAAGGAGCCCTCGATGAATTTTACAAGCTTTGTCTCACGCATAAAATGATGACAGATGGCGGACTGGAGTACGCCAGAACCGTCCTGGAGAAGGCTTTTGGAGAAAGTACGGCAAGAAACCTGCTGGACAAGGTTTCGAAGACACTGCAGTCCCGTCCCTTCAATTTTCTGAGCAAGGGCGATCCGAAGGCAATGATCAGCCTGATGCAGAATGAGAGACCGCAGGTAATCGCGCTTATTCTATCCTATCTGGATGCAGAGCTCGCGGCGAATGTCATGATGAATCTTCCGGATGACAAGAGGCTGGACACCATCTCTGTGATGGCAAAGATGGACCGGGTCTCCCCGGAGGCAATCTCCCTCGTAGAAAGCGAGATGAAGCGTAAGTTTGATACGATTATCACGAGCGAAGATAATATGAATATCGGAGGCCTTGATTATGCCGCGGATGTAATGAATCATATCGACCGCAGTACAGAAAAGCGGATCTTCGATGATATGGAAAAGGTTGATCCGGATCTTGCATCCGAGATCAGGGACCGTATGTTTGTATTTGAAGATATTCTCGGCATGGATGACAGGTCGATACAGCGGTTTATTCGTGAATGTGATACGAAGAATATCGTGTATGCTCTGAAGACCGCAACCGATGACATGAAGCAGGTCTTCTTCAACAATATGTCAAAACGTATGGCCGAGACGGTGTCTTCTGACATGGAGACAACCAATAATGTCCGTCTGAGAGACGTAGAAGAGGCACAGCAGAAGATTGTCAATCTCATCAGGAAACTGGAAGACCAGGGAGAACTGATCATTAATAAGGGAGGCTCTGACGAGGATGTTATTGTCTAATCGTATTGTAAGAGCGGGAACTCCTATAGAGGCAAAGGAATTCATCCCGGCTGTTCTGGAAGATGAAGATACCGTCCGTGTTTCGGAGATGACTCTGGAGGAGGCCTGCACCGGTGATCCGGGCGCGGGAAGTCCGTTGAATCCGGAGGCGGAGAAGAACAGCAAAATTGCGAATGCGGAAGCTTCGGCGGAGAAGATACTTGAAAACGCCCGTATTGAGGCCGAAGAGATCCGAAAAGAGGCTTCACGGAAAGGATATGAGGAAGGCTACGCCAGAGGCAGAGAAGAAGGTGCGGATCTTCTTCGCAGGCAGGGAGAACAGGAAAAGGAGGAGTTTCAGAAGGAACTCTGTGATGCGCTGGAAAACTACGGCAGGATCAAGAAAAAACTGCTGGACCGGTATCTGGATGAACTGACTGCCTTCGCCCTTGCAGTGGTGGAGAAGGTGATTCATGTGAGCCTTCGTTCAAGCGGCAAGGTAATCGCAAGAATGATTACAATGGAGGCGGAAAAGCACAAGAAAACCGCTTTTGTCAAGATTTATATGGATCGCATAGATTATGAAAGTACGGCGGAGGTAGACGCTGATCTGACCGAGGAGCTGTCAAATCTTTCCGACAATATCAAGTTTGTCGTGCTGGATAATGAACCCGAGGGAAGCGTAATCATGGAGACACCGGAGGAAATCGTGGATCTTGGAGTCGCCACGCAGATGAGAAATATCCGGAGCAGACTGAAGGAAGTTCACCTGGAAAGCAGGGATGACGATGTATGAAAAGCTTACCGAGATAGTGAGGAATACCGAGACCATCAGTCACATCGGGAAGATTGAAAATGTCATCGGTTTATCGATTGAAGCTTCCGGGGGAAAATGTGCAATCGGCGATATCGTGAGGATCTACAGTGAGGAACTCGGACGTGAAATTAATGCCGAGGTGGTAGGATTTCACGATGAAAAGATACAGCTGATGCCCTATGAATCCAGCAGCGGCATTACATCAGGAAGCTTTGTCCGGGATACAGGACACCGTCTCCGGATTCCTGTCGGCAACTTCCTGAAGGGAAGAATCATAAATGCCGTCGGGCATCCGATTGACGGAGGCAGCGCTTTTCCTGAAGAGTGCAGCTATTACACTGTGAACAGCACATACAGCAATCCGCTGAGCCGACCTCCGATCCGCGACAGACTGGATATCGGCGTGAAGGCAATTGACGGTCTGAATACCATAGGGAAGGGACAGCGTATTGGTATTTTTGCCGGATCCGGCGTCGGAAAAAGTACTTTGATGGGGATGATCGCCAAGAACGTGAAAGCGGATATCAACGTGATTGCTCTTGTCGGAGAAAGAGGCCGTGAGGTTCTGGAATTTGTCCAGAAGGATCTGGGCGAGGAGGGGATGAAGAGAACCGTTCTCGTGGCGGCCACTTCAGATCAGCCGTCGATGATGCGCCTGAAATGTCCGCTCGTCGCCACAACGATAGCAGAATATTTCAGAGACCAGGGACTGGATGTTCTTCTGATGATGGATTCACTCACACGTTTTGCTATGGCTCAGAGAGAAATCGGTCTTGCCACAGGGGAACCTCCGATTGCGAGAGGCTATACACCTTCGATTTACTCGGAATTTCCGAAGCTTCTGGAACGGGCGGGGAAGTTCAGCCGGGGATCCATAACCGGTATCTACACAGTTTTGGTTGAGGGAGACGACACCAACGAACCCATCGCCGACACCGTGCGGGGTATTCTGGATGGACATATCGTGCTGTCGAGATCACTGGCGGCACAGAATCATTACCCGGCAATAGATATCGGGGCATCTATCTCAAGACTTATGGTGGAGCTGGTATCCGATGAGCACAGAAAAATGGCATCTCAGATGCGGAATATCCTCGGACTTTACAAGAAAAATGCGGACCTGATCGCAATCGGCGCATACAAGGAGGGAACCAACCCTTCACTTGACGAGGCAATCCGGAAATATCCGGCGATCAGGCGGTTTCTGATGCAGGGTACCAGGGAGAGCTTCAGCTACGATGAGATGCTTCAGGAGATGCGTCGGGCACTCGGCTGACGGGGCAGACAGCACAGCAGGGAGATCGGACTATGAAGAAATTCCGGTATTCACTGGAATCCGTTCTGAACTATAAGGAACAGATCCTTGAAAGGATAACAGACGAGTATGCGGAATGTCAGCTCCGTGTACGGCGCAAGGAGGAGGAGATCTCGGTACTGCGGACAAAGCAGTATCGTCTCATGCAGTCCTTTGATGATGTCAAGCAGAAGGGGGCTGCGATAGAGAGATATCTGGTGTATTCAGCGATGATCGAAGCCGCCGGCAATGCGATTGAGTACAGGAAAGACCAGCTGGCAGTGCTCCGGAGAGAAGAGGAAGCAAAAAAGAAAGAAGTTGTTGATGCCACAGTTGATGTAAAGAAATTTGTCCGCCTGAAAGAAAAGAAATACAGAGAATATCAGCAGGCTATGCAGAAAGAGGAAGAGGCTTTTATTGAAGAATTTGTCCAGAACGCGGCATCGAGGAAGAATTGAAGAATTTGTCCGGAACGCGGCATCTGAGAAGAATTGAAGAATTTGTCCGGAACGCGGCATCGGGGAAGAATTGAAGAATTTGTCCGGAACGCAGCATCGCGGAAGATGGGGAGCTGCGAAAATAAATCAGCAATTTGAGAACATGTATAATACAGAAAGACAGCAAAACAGGAGGGGGAGAGCGGCATGAATCAGGTCGCGAATATCAAAATAGAAACGAAAAGTTTCGTGAAACGTCCGGATTTAAAGCAGGCAAATTATGAAGGTACAGAGGGATTTGCCGGACTTATTGCGGATTTACGCAGCAAACAGGACCTGGATGCGCAAAAGACCTCCGATGCAAACCCATCTAAACAGCACTTTGCAAAGCCCGGAGGGAATGGTATATCGGTCAGAGAAAACTCAGCGACAGGCAGGAACGTTTCGGATCCGGAGGGTACGGAAGAGCAGGCCTCGGGATCCAAAGAAGAAAAACCGGGAATCCGGGAGAGTGAATTTGCCGCCGAAGCCATCGCGCAGTCAACAGTGCTCTGGCAGGCCGGAGGATGCGGTGCGGATGCCGGACTCACCGAAGGCTCCTCGCAGAATCCTGGTGAAGAGGTGAAGACAGTTGCTGCCCATGCGGGGAAAGAGGAGGGCATCGCCGCCGCGGGGAAGTATGAGGTTCAAGGGAGAGAGGCGGATACCGGACAGGAACAGAACACATGGGAAAATGCCACTTTGACCGCGCTGAAGGATGAAAAGTCCGCATCGGTTTCCGGAAATCCCGGGGCCAGCCCGGATCATGCGGAACATTTTTCAGCTGCCCATGCGGGGAAAGAGGAGGGCATCGCCGCCGCGGGGAAGTATGAGGTTCAAGGGAGAGAGGCGGATACCGGACAGGAACAGAACACATGGGAAAATGCCACTTTG